>NZ_LECT01000044.1:0-300000 GCF_001027925.1 Rhodopirellula islandica
AACCCGCCCTGAACGTGACCGTCAATGTCGACGACACCGCGCTGGGCGCGGGCATCGACTCATCGACCAACTTCACGTTGACCGTCACCGACGTCAATGAAGCCCCCACGCTCGGTCTGGCCAATCAAGTCACCACGATCAGCGAAAGTGCGGACCTGTCGTCCGGCATGAAGGTCGCTGACATCGTCGTCACGGATGATGCCCTCGGCACCGAAACGCTTGCGCTAGTCGGAGCCGATGCGGCCTTGTTCCGCATTGATGGCACAGAGCTCTGGTTGATTGACAACGCCACGCTCGACTTTGACAGCAACAGCGTCCTCGATGTCACCGTTTCCGTGGACGACAACACGGTGGGTAACACGCCGGACGACAGCCAAGCGTTTTCGATCAACGTCACCGATGTGAACACCGCCCCGGTCGTTTCGCTGAGCCAGAGCGGCGACTCGTTGCCGGAATCCACCGCCACCGGTTCACGCATCAAGATGGCCGACATCATCCTCACCGATGATGGAACCGGCACGAACACGCTGTCGCTGTCAGGCACCGACGCCGGGCTGTTTGAAATCGACGGCACCGAATTGTTCTGGACCGGTGACTCGGCCCTCGACTACGAATCAAAACCCGCCCTGAACGTGACCGTCAATGTCAACGACACCTCGCTTGGCGCGGGCATCGACTCATCGACCAACTTCACGTTGACGGTCACCGACGTCAACGAAGCCCCCAGCTTCACCTTGGATTCCCCTCTGACCTTGGTGACCGAAGACGAGGATTTGTCGAGCGGGCTCAAAGTAGCGGACTTGTTGATCACAGACGATGCGATCGGATCTGAAACCTTTTCACTCCGTGGCGATGATGCCGCGTTGTTTGAAGTGATTGGAACAGAACTGAGACTCAAAGCGGGAGTCGCACTCGACGCCATCACGAACCCAAACTTGGACGTGACCATCGACCTGGATGACGCCAGCCTGGGTGGTGGTCCGGAAGACACGCAAACGCTGCAGATCCAAGTCACCACCACGAACACACCACCGACGCTCAACAACTGGCAAAACAGTTCGTTTGTCGGCCAGACCATGGAGATACCTGCCTCCGTGTTTGCGGGGCTATCCGACGACGTGGATGGTCAAACGCTGACGGCTCACCTTCATTCAGGCCCATCCATTGGCACCTTGGACCTGCGCACCAACGGCGGATTCACCTTCACGCCGCCTCCTGGATTCATTGGTTCCATCACCTTTGAATGGACGTCGCACGACGGACGCCAACACAGTGCTGCTGCGACGGCCACCCTGACCTTCCTCCCCATTCCCACCATCCCGACGCCTCCTGCACCACCATCGCCGGATGATGGGTCAGGGTCCAATTCGGATGCGTCTGATAGCGACCAAACGGATTCCGAATCCGATTCCGATAGCAAAGACGATTCCGAAGACAGTTCCAGCGATTCGGAATCCGAATCCGATTCCGAAGCGGAATCAACCGACGTCCCAGTCGGCATTCCCAATGCTGTCACCGGCCCGGATGGAAGCGGGCAACCAGGATCCCAATCGGCTGGTGCCGAAGAGACATCGTCGGAACTCGAACGCATGAACGCCAGTGTCAACGAGGCTCGGCTTGCGAACGAAGCTGCTGAACGCGAGCACGAATTCGCGAGCACGCAACTTGCACTGGGCCACTCGAGCGGACGCATCCAACGTTTGGATCTGGATTTCGACTTTGGCTCCGATGGTGCCACCATGACATCCATTGATTACGCCCTGATGAGCCAACCGGGTGAGATGTGGGACCAACTGGACAACTACCAACAAAAGGTCAACTCACAAATCAATGGTGACTTGATCGTGGTCGGCACCGCCGGTGCAGCCGCCTCCAGTGTGACCGTGGGTGTCGTTGCCTGGGCACTGCGAAGTGGATTGCTGTTATCAGGTTTGATCGCCCACATGCCCGCCTGGAGTGCCGTGGACCCGTTGTTGATCATGCAAGGGTTCTCTGGAAACGGTGACGGAGAAACTCTCGAAGAACTCATGGACCGCCACGATAAAGCGATGACAGACGAATGATGAGCCTCTATCAGCGTATCCCGATTCGCATTCGGATTTCACTCGGTCTGGTCGGTCTGATGGCTGGCAGTCTGCTGGTTGCCAGTGCCGCCGGTTTCTTCCCCAATGAACAGGAAGAAATCCTGCACGGCCGTGCGCGATTGTGCGAGTCGTTGGCGATCAGCGGCACCGCCATGGCCAGTCATGGGCAAGTCGATTCGTTGCGGGTCACCCTGGAATCGGTCGTTCACCGAGACCCGCAGATCAACTCGATTGGCTTGGTTTCCAGTGAAGGACAACTGCTTGTCTCTGCCGGGGAACACGACGACTTCTGGGACGAAAGCCTCGAAGACGACGTCAATCAGATGCGTGTCCCGGTGTTTCGCTACGGCAAGCAGTGGGGCGAACTGCAGGTTGCGTTTGCCTCCACCGGCGGTCTGTTTGGTCTGAACTACTGGGCCCCCGCTTGGTTGTTGATCGTTCTGATCCCCGCCTGCCTGATTCAGTTTTCGTTCTTCCTGAAGAAGACGCTGGAAAGCCTGGATCCCTCCGGTGCCGTCCCCACCCACGTTGAAAACGCATTGGACACGATCACGGTCGGATTGGTCCTGCTCAATTCACGAGGCCGAATCCTGTTCACCAACCGGCGCCTGAACCAATTGCTCTCGCAAGAACCTGCGGAGATGACCGGCAAAAAGATCGACGACCTGGAATGGCAAGCGCTCGCCGACAGCAATGAATTGTTGCCCTGGGAAGAAGCCAAGCAGAACGATGATTCGGTCATGGATCGAATCCTTCAATACGACAACAGCGGTCGCATGCTGACGTTCAGCGTCAACTGCACTCCGATCGCAGGCCAAGGTTACCTGGTCACCTTCGAAGACATCACCCTGATCGAAGAAAACAAAGTCGCACTGGCAAAAGCCCGTGACGCCGCGGAAAACGCCAACGCGGCCAAGAGTGACTTCCTGGCCAACATGAGTCACGAGATTCGCACGCCGCTCAACGCCGTCCTCGGTTTCACCGATGTGCTGCGCCGAGGGTTGGTTTCCAGCGGTGATGAAGCGGTTGACCACCTGAACATGATCCACCGCTCCGGCGCCCACCTGTTGGAACTGATCAACGACATCTTGGATCTGTCCAAGATCGAATCGGGACACCTGCAAGTCGAATCGATCGACACCAATCTCGACGACATCGTCACCGATGTTGCCAACACCTTGAAGGTCAAAGCCGATGAGCAAGGCCTGGAACTGAAAGTCGATTTCCGGACCGCCATCCCGCGAACGATCCAGTCCGACCCGACCCGACTGCGCCAGGTCGTCACCAACTTGGTCGGCAATGCGATCAAGTTCACCGAAAGCGGTTCCGTCTCCATTGTGACCTCCTTGCTGAAGACACCTTCGAACTCCATCGAAGGCTTCGACCCCATCATTCGAGTCGACATCATCGACACGGGGATCGGAATGACGCCGAATCAACAAGCCAAAATCTTTGACTCGTTTGTGCAGGCCGACAGCTCCACGACGCGCAAGTTCGGCGGCACCGGGCTGGGGCTTTCCATCAGCCGCCGGTTGGCCGAAGCCATGGGCGGAGCGTTGACGGTGCACAGCGAAGTTGGCATCGGCAGCACCTTCCGCGTCGAAATCCCAACCAGCGTCGCCAATCTGCAGGACATGATCAGCCCCGAAGAATTGACTCGCTTGGCACAAGAGAAATCGGCCGGTGAAGTCAATTCCGAATTGCTGCGTTTGCCTTCCAAACGCGTCCTGGTCGTCGACGACGGGGAAGCCAACCGCCGCTTGATCGAGTTGGTGCTCAAACGGGCCGGTGCGGTGGTGTTGACCGCCGAACACGGACAAGAAGCCCTCGAGATGATCGAACAAGGCCATCAAGCCAGCGATCCGTACGCACTCGTGTTGATGGACATGCAAATGCCGGTCCTGGACGGGTACTCCGCCACTCGACAACTGCGAGCACAAGAGGACAAAACTCCCGTCATTGCCCTGACCGGGAACGCCATGCGTGGTGACCGTGAAAAATGCATCGATGCCGGTTGCGACGACTTCCTCACCAAACCGGTCAACTTGGACGAGTTGCTGCAAATGGTTTCGGAGTACCTCGGCCCGGTCGACCCAGGAACCTTGACCAACGCCAATGTTCTGTCATCCCCCAATGTCCTCTCCCCTGAAACAACGTCTCGCTTGGCTCACAGCGGGCTGAGTGGCATCGCATCGCTGCCGTTGACACCAGTCACTCCCGCCACCACCACACTCTCATCGTCCGCGATTGTGCCGACCTTGCCGATGGACGACGAAGACTTCCGCGCCATCGCCGGCGACTTTGTCTCGCGTCTGCAAGCACGCTTGGACGGCATTGAACGGGCCATCGAAGAGGCCAAGTTCGATTTCGTTCACGGCGAAGCCCACTGGCTCAAAGGTGCCGGGGGAACGGTTGGCCTGGACGTCTTCACTCAACCCGCACGCACGTTGGAACAAGCCGCCAAGGACGAATCGGCCGGCAACGCCCAATCGATCCTTCAACAAATCCGCGAATTGCACAGTCGGATCATGATCCCGGGAATGGACACGCTGTCCCCACCCGACGCAGACGGCTTGACCGACGCGTCCCACACTCCCCTGGATCCGATGCAAATCGTCAATCCGATTCACTGCACCCTGCCCCTGGAAGACCCTGATTTCCATGCCATCGTCTCGGACTTCATCGTGCGACTCGATGCACGATTGAAGGACATGCGATCAGAATTGCACTCCGAACGATTTGAGGAATTGGGACTCAGCGCTCACTGGCTGAAGGGAGCCGGCGGAACAGTCGGCTATGGCGACTTGACCCAACCATCACGGGAATTGATTGATGCCGCACTGGCGTCCAATTTCGACGAATGCGAGTCCTGTCTGTCACAAATCGAGGCCGTGCGTCGCCGCATGATTCTTCCAGGCCCCGTGCCACACACCGTTTGATCCCACGAACCGGAAGTTCCCCAGGCATCAGCGCCTTCGCACACTCGTTTCCCTGCACCGCTGCAACCGTTGTAACCGCACAGGTCGGTCGGGGGGCAAAAAGCAATCCGCGACATTTTCAATCGCTTGATCGTTCGCTGCACGCCGTGAGGCATGTTTAGGAACGACATCTGTTTCACCACGTTTTGAAACCGCTTCCTTCGGAACAAACTCAATGCATGCTCCTAGCACCTCCACCGACACCGCCATCTTCAGCGCGCCGGTTGTCCCAGGAAGTCATGGTGTTCTCCCGCAAGGAAACTCAGCCAAGCCTGTCGCGGCGTTGCCCGGCAAGGTCATGATTGTGGACGATGAGATCGCCAATGTCCTGGTCGTGAAGAAGTACCTGGAACGAGCCGGCTACCGCGACTTTGAAACCACGACCGATTCCACGTCGGCGTTTCGGATCCTCGAAACCAGCATGCCAGATGTGCTGTTGCTCGACATCAACATGCCCAACGTCGATGGCATCCAAGTCTTGGAGCGGGTTCGACAAGACCCCCGTTTCAAACACCTGCCCGTGTTGATCCTCACCGCCAACACCGACGAACGAATCAAATTGGTGTGCTTGGAATTGGGCGCGACCGACTTTTTGCTCAAACCCGTCGACCCAATGGATTTGACGCCTCGCGTTCGCAACTCACTGCAAAACAAAAACTTCCAAGACCGACTGCAACACCACGCCGCTGAACTCGAACTCAAAGTCGAACAACGCACCCGGGAACTCGAAGCCTCCCGTCGCGAAGTCATTTACTGCTTGGCTCGCGCCGCCGAAATGCGTGACAACGACACCGGCAACCATGTGATCCGAGTGGGACGCTTCGCCGGAATCATCGCCGCCGGAATGGGATTGCCCGATTGGTTTGTTCGCGACATCGAAATGGCCGCGCAGCTGCACGACGTGGGCAAGATCGCCATCCCCGATGCGATCCTGTTGAAGCCTGGCAAACTTGAACCAGAAGAGTTCGATGTGATCCAAAATCACGTCAAATTCGGGCACCAAATCATCCAACCCCACACCAGCACCGATGCTCGCCGGATGCGAACCCACGTCGAGCTCGGCGCCGACATGCTCAGCAACGGCAGCGCGCTCATGCGACTGGCCGCCAGCATCGCGCAAACCCACCACGAGAAATTTGACGGTTCGGGATACCCGCTCGGATTGGCCGGAAACGATATCCCACTCGAAGGCCGAATCACCGCCGTCGCCGATGTGTTCGACGCACTCTCCGCCGAACGGCCCTACAAAAAAGCCATGCCCCGCGAGAAGTGCTTCTCCATCCTGGAAGAAGGCCGCGGCACCCACTTCGATCCCGACGTCTTGGACGCCTTCTTCGAATGCACCAAAGAGATCGTTCGCGTGCAGCTCGACTACATGGATCACTGCGAACCCACGCCCGCGACCACCACGGCCCAACCCACGACCACGGCCCCGCCCAGCAACAACGAAGCCTAAGCAGGTCGGCAGGAATGATCGGGCATCATCATGTGAGCCATTCGGCGTTCACCCCGGTTGGACGTGGGAGCAACGACGCTTACCCAAACAGTCCAAATGCCGAAAGACTCCTGCCTACCTGCCTAACAGGCTTCGCCCCGGCTTTTCCACTCGCTGCACAGGGGCAATCCTCCCGTCCCAACCCGCCGCGTCAGCAAGATCGCTCGACCGACTTCGCTAGCGTTCATTCACCGTGTTGGCTGATGCTATCCCAACCCGAATGCGTCAGCGAGGGACCAGGCCCCCTGCAGGGCATCCCACGGCCACCGACACAACTAGCGTTCGTTCCAAACGCGAACAAAGAACCCCGCGTCCAGTTTCCGGCCTGCCTGATCTGGCAACCGCAATCGCCCGGTCTCGAACTGGAGCGTCCCTCCTGGTCGGACCACGCTCGGAATTCTCTCCGCCAAGTACGTCTGCACATCGACCTGAGTCACGTCCGGCGAATGCCCCGTGATCAGCAATCGAAACGCATCCGGTTCCAGCAACTTCAGGCTGTCGTCGATCAACGGCCACACATCGCGAGCCAATCGCCACGCCTTGCCGCTGGGACCGTGCCCGTACGCCGGCGGGTCCATCACAATCGTGTGATAGCGATTTTCGCGGCGGACTTCTCGAGCGGTGAACTTGACCGCATCATCGACCAAGAACCGGATCGGTGGATCCTCCCATCCATTCACCTTGGCCGCGTCGCGAGCCGATTGCACGTTCGGTTTGGCCGCGTCCACATGAGCGACCACGAAGCCCGCCGACACCAGCGCCATCGTGGACGCCCCCGTGTAAGCGAACAAATTCAGAGCCTTCGGGCGATCGTCGGCCGAGATCTCTGGCAACGCATGCGTTCGCAGCCAATCCCAATTGGACTGTTGTTCCGGGAAGACGCCGATGTGCCCAGCGGGAGTCGGCGCGACCGGCATCCGGAATCCGCCACACTCCACGCTGCGTCCCGGTGTCCACTCCACCCGATGATTCCAACGTTTTTCATTTTCGTCGAAACGGCTGGCCACCACCTTCCACCGCGCTCGTTGCCTGCTGGCGTGACCCTCCGCGGCGGGCGAAGGTCGATCGATCAATCGACCTGCAACCCGTTCCAATTTCCGCCCGGCACCAAAATCAACCAGCTCGTACCGATCATCCGTGCGGCCACCAGCCATCCCCGAGGGAGGTGATTCAGTCGAGCGAGAGGGATCCGAAAAGTTCATGGCGAGCAGTGTATCCCCAACCTCCCGCCTCGTGTCCCCAGGGCAAATCAATTGTTCACTCCCAACCCGACCGCGTCAGCGAGGGACCGGTCATCCTGCGGAGATTCCCGCGCTCACCCACCAACCATCCCCCATCCGGCAATCGACTCTTGTCACACCGCGGCGCGGAAGTTAATCTTTCCGCCACGAAGCCCCTGATTCCGCCGCGAGTCCCACTCGCAGCGGAATCAGGCCCTTCGGGCGATTAGCTCAGTTGGTTAGAGCGCTGCTTTCACACGGCATCGAGAAACCATCGAAATTGCTTGCTTTTAGGCACTTCCACTCTGAGAATGCACGTATCAGTGCACGATTCCAGAGGGAACCTATGCCACGCAAACCAAAACCCTACTTCCGCAAGCAAACCAAAACCTGGTACTTCTCCACCGGCGGAAAGCAATTCAATCTCGGTAAAGACCGTGAAGCCGCGTTCACGAAATTCTACGAGATGATGGCCGATCAAGAGTGCCTGACGGTTTCGTCTGACACGCTCTACGATCTGTCCCAAGCCTATCTCGACTGGGTGCAAGCGAACCGCAAAGCCAACACCTACGACAAGCACAAGCACTATCTTGCCAGCTTCATTGGCAGTGTTGGCAAGCGGCTCAAACCGGTGGGACTCAAGCCGTTTCACTTGACCCAGTGGACGAACAAGGACAGTTGGAATTCCAGCAGCCGCCACGATGCCATTTCGATCGTCGGCCGAATGTTGAACTGGGCCGTCCGTGAAGGCCACCTCTCGTCTAATCCGATTGCCGGCATCAAGAAGCCGAAGATGAAGCGGCGAGAAATCGTCTACACAGCCGAACAGTGGATCCAGATCAAAGCTCATGCGACTGGTCCGCTGATTGATTTGATCGATTTTCTATGGAGCACAGGATGCCGCCCAAAAGAAGCACGCACCATGGAAGCCCGGCATGTGCACGAAGACCTCGTCATCTTTCCCCCGATCGAGTCCAAAGGTGAGGCCGATTCCCGCGTCATTTTCATGGCACCAGAGGCGAAAAACATCGCTCAAAGGTTAATCAAGCTTCATCCGACAGGGCCGATTTTTCTGAATAGCCGCGGAAATGCGTGGACGAAAGACGCCGTGGTTTGCAGGCTTAGGAGGATTAGCCGAAAAGTTGGTTTCCGAGTAATCGCATACGGCGCCCGGCACAGTTACGCAACGAATGCGTTGATCCGATCCGTGGATACGGTGTCACTTTCCCATTTGATGGGGCACAAGGACACGCGGATGATCAACAACTACGCTCATCTCAGCCAAAACACGAAATTTTTATTGCAGCAGGCGATCGCGGCCCAGGGTAGCTGATCGACAGCTTAACGTTGGTTGCTGAGCATCTTGATCCAGTCACAGACCTCCGATCTGTATCGGAGAAGGCTTTGGCGGTTAAATGGAAAACGTTCTGACGTCTACCAGCGGTAAAAACTCGTCCCAAAGAAAAAGGCTTGATCGCAACAACTTGCAGCCTTCGCTAGCAATCCGCTTGTGATCTAGATCCCACCTGTAGATCTGAAGCCGAATTACAAGCGAACGATACTATTCGAGTTGCCGGGTTGATGCGTCGGCCATTCCTCCAATCGCCTCTAGCAAGTCCAGCTCGATTGAATCTGTAGTGAACCGAACCGCACCGTCGGCGGTCACAATATTTAGACCACCAGTATGATGGCTGCCTGGCGTTTCGAAATGAGGCTTGTTTGGTGATCTGCAACCGTCACCGCATAGAGAAAAGTGTGTTGAGACTCCGCCTGTGGCCCAACCATCGTGACTGGTCGTTTCGTAATCTCCGTCATCGAGACGCTGAAGCTCTCCAAGCATTACTGTTTGGGACAAACCATCTAGGATCTCAGAGAACTTCGTTCCGTGATTCATTTTGTAGAAGATGCCTTTGAATTCAGAAAAGGTTCGTCCTTGGTAGTCCGTCTGCCAGAGTTCGTGAGAGCCGCAGTTGTGGTAACCATTCGTCGAGCCTAGGCAGGCACCATAGTCATTTCCGCCAGAAAGCCAACCGCGGAACATGATTGTGGGATTGTCTACCGAACTGCGTCTCGAGGGGCAGTAAAGAATTGGAAGGTCCAGCCGAGCAACCGATTCGTTTCCCACAACACTCGTCGAAAAATCCCACTTCTCGTATGCAGACGCTAGCTCAACGTGGGGCAGCAACGCCAGGATCCAGCTTGTCCCATGATGCCCGTCTCCTTGGGCAGCTTCATGCCAAATATTTGCTGCAGGTAAAATCGTTGCGGACCCGCAAACTGGCACGAGATGAATCTCTCGGGTCATAACGACGGGAGGCGGCAGCGACTTGAATGCGGTCTGGTAGTTATGCAGGCCCAATGCGAGTTGACGCAGGTTGTTTTGGCAACTTGAACGGCGCATTGCCTCACGTGCGGATTGAACCGCAGGTACGGTGATCGCCACTAAGACACCGATGATGCTTATCACCACCAATAGTTCAACAAGAGTGAATGCGTGTTTGGCTCGTAGCTGCGACCGGCATTTGTAATGACTCACTCTTCCTCCCCTCAGGTTGTCACTGCTTGAACAGCCATTCAAGGTACTTATTCGAAGGCTGCCTGACAACTTGAAAACTGTTGTGGCCAACGTTCTCCAGAATGGTCAACTTAGCTTTTCCGTTTGCGGCCAAGGCCGCGTCGACCATTTCCTGCGATTGCTCGGGAGGAACGACGCCATCGTTTTCACCGTGGATAGCCCAGACGGGAGTGCGGGCGATCGCGTCCGCCGCGCTCGGATCACCACCGCCGGCGACGGCAATGCAGCCGGCGAATCGATCCGGCATCTCCGCTAGGTAGTGCCAACAACCGTAGGCTCCCATCGAGTATCCCACCAGATAGATCCGAGACTCGTCGACCGCTTCTGATTCGACCAGTTCCATGATGATCCCAAGCACCGCACTTTGAATATCGAGCGGACCGCTCGATCGCCAATTTAGATTCTCAGGGCATTGCGGGGCGATCACGTAACAAGGCTGCGACGACTGGAATGATGGTTCGACGAGGAAGGTGCCCAAGGTGCTCAATTGAGCACGGCAATCGTTGCCCCGTTCCCCCGACCCGTGCAGCACGATAATCAGCGGCGCTTTTTGGGCTGCTTGCAAATCGGGCCGGAAAAGCAGGTAGGGCAGAGTGGCCTTTGCTTGTCCAGGTGCAGCAAAGCCCTTCGTTTCGTAACGGGACGCCTTCTGCTCGATACGCCAGTCGGCCAGCGATTGCTGACCGGATTCCCACAGACCGGGCGCGAACCAAAGAACAACATCCGCAGCGAGCCAGACCAGAAACAGTTTTAGGAACAATCTTCTGCGTCCATCGCTGGCCTCGCAAGTCGCACTAATTGCATCGGCGTCGCTATTCATCGGCAGCACCAAACAACTTTCGGATCCAGTCGTTTGTTTCAATCAATTCGGACGCATCCTTACCGGTCGCAACGCCGACGACAATTCGGTCCCGCACAGCAATAAAAGTCGGTGCGGCGATGAAGGGTTCTTCGGTGTCCTCCCAAGTGATCACAAATTCATCGCCCGCACCAATCGGCATCGGCGAAACCTCGTTCGGCATGACGGTCCATCGGCCCTCCGCTACGGAAATACCGATCACGCTCAATGCATCGCGTTGGCCTGCGTTCCGAGATTCCCACTCTGCCGCCACCTCGCGGCAATGCTCACAATCTGGCCTTAGCATCACAACTAATGCATCGCCCGTCGCAGGCATGGCTTCGGCAAATTTCTCGTCACAGAGTAGCGGAAACCACATCCCGATCAGGTTATCGCCAAACCACGTCGGAATTTCGTTAGGGCTACTGATCCGCTCAATCTGCCACATCGTCCCACCAGCGGCGAGCAAACCAGCGGTAACTGCAATGCCAGCCGGCATAAACAAGTGGCGTCGCAGAAGATTAAAGCCTTCGCGAAGTTGATGCTGTCCCAGCCCGCGACTGCAAAGCAGCAGCCCAACTACCGCCAGGTCGACGATCAAAGGCACACCCTTCGGTGTTCGTGCCCCGAAACAGCCGCAGTCGGCTTGAGTCAACCACGCCCACGCAGCGATGCAAGCAAGCGCGGAAAACACCAGCAAAGCAAAACGATGGGCAAAGCGTGGCGGTGCCATCGCGATCAATACTGCGGCGAACACCTCAAACCCAACCGCAAGCGAAAGCCGCACCGGCGATGCGAGCAAACCGCCCGACCCCAGAACCGCTGACGCACCAAGCATTTTCAACGCAGCAGTCAGCATCAGAAGAACGCTTAGGCAGATCCGCCCCGCATCGAAAAGCATTGCTTTGAAACCTGCCCATGTTCTGAACGTTTATTTCAGGATCTGCCGTCCGCCAAGGTTACCGTATATTTGCAACTATCGCGATGACAACGAACCCGCACGAACGCGTGTCGCAGGAAGACAACGCGTGTCGCGAACTTGATTGAACGTTCTCGCAGGCACCGGACAGGGCGACCGACACGTCGAACTCACCGGAGCGATTTAGTCGATTGCCCCAAACTGCGTGTTGCTGGCTTGTGACATCGGTTTTCTTCGGAGGCACCGGAACAAAGCCCTTCAAGCCAATAATCAGCGTTTTGGCACGCCCCACACCTCAGCGAGAATTCCCAGCGGTTGACCGAACTGCACCTCGTGCAATAGACTGCCGTAGCAGCAGCGATTCCAGAAGCGGCCCTCCTTCAGGATTGCTCTTGCTAAAGATGTCGTTTGGGCATTTGGGTGCGAAAGTGGGAGCATCCAATCGGTTCGGTCTTCTATAGGTTTTAGTTGCTCTTACAGTAAAAAATTATGTCGCACTCGAAAAAATCAAAGGTTCTGTGCTTGGCCCTGGGAATATGCGCCGCTGTATTGTGGAAAGCGGCGATTTCCGCACAAGAGTCACCACAAAGATGCGAGCCCCCGAAGACCTATCCTACAGGCCCTGACCCCGCGGGTGAATGTTGGTTCAATCCTATTTTGCAAGATTGTGGAATGGCGCCCGGCGCAGATGAACACTGCGGGGATTTTGTCGACCAAAATTTTGACGAAGGTACATGTGTTGACTCGGTGTATAATAACTCCTGTTCGACGACCGATGACGAAGGGGAACCGATTGAAGAGAATTTAACCATCATTACAGGAATCGAAACATGTTACGGAGACGGGGACGGCGGGTGCGAATGTGTTTATTATCTTCCAGTACCGCCTAGGACGCGTGTCGAAACGGTTCAAGGCTGCCGTACGATCGAACTGGGCGTAGCGTCAAGCGGTTTCCAAGCGGAGTCAAAAGCCTTTGTTGCGCTGATTTCTTTGTAAAGCCATCAGGACGAAGTGGAATGCGGTCCATGCCCCTACGCAGGGTTACAGGAGGTGCACAACTTGTTTCTGCATGTAAAAGTTAATGGCGTTGACTGCATTACCAGTGGGTGTGTATGGATAAAAAGCCTTCAGTCCTCGATTCTAGTCCATGCTTTACAGCTTGCTTGGCACAGCCTGCCTAGCGGTTGCATTGGCACTTCAAATGCAGTCCCGGAGTTCTTTCGTAGGTATGCACGCTTTCTCATCTAAAAACGTTTGCTCAAGATTCGAGCCTCCTGGGCGGGTCACGATTCCGCTCGGGGTGGTCCTATCGGCGATTCTATTTGTTGGACCGTCTGCTTGCGCGGAGGCCCCCGTGGGAATCGAGCAAACTTGGTCCAACTGGAGAGTCTTGCCTGCGACTGCTGATGTTTTACTGCTCCGGTATTCTCGTTCTCCCACGGAGCCAGTTTCCCCTTCTGAATTCGAGGCCCTTTTGGCTGCGAAAAACCTTATGGTTGCGGACGAGAGGGACGAGTTTCTGCGATCGCTTGACAAGGACCTGGCGCCAAACGAAAGCACGATGTCATCGACTAGGCTGCTTCTAAGGGGAGCAAGCGTGAAGGTGGTTGACAAGCATGACTCAGGTAGTCTTAGTTCACTCAGAACTGGCGACACTGATATCCTTTCGACTGACCTTAAGAGTCCAGAAAGCAGTAATTCCCAGATAGCTTTGTACCCAAGCGGAGGTCTTGGTCTGCGATCCCTGAAAATAAGTGACTTGTCTTTCGTTCTTTCGCAACGTAATTCCCGGCTTATTAAAATCCGAGAAAACACGTCATCCAGTTCGTATATCGTAGGGGACTTAAGGGAAGTGGTGGGTGGCACCGTTTCTGAAGCCGTGGTTTCGATTGAGCGAGATACTGCACTCGTGGCTAGCTACAGAGCCACGGTTCGTTCGGATGAAGGTGACGAAGGTTCAGTTCCGTTTTTTCGCCGGTTGATCTTCCAAGAGAACCTAGTGGACGATAGCCGAGAGTCGCCTCTGCCCCAGTTATTTGTAAAGGCTGATTTTCGCAAGGATGTGTTAACCATGCTAACGGTGAATTTGATTAGCTCCTCGGTTATTGATGGACTTATTGAACCGGAGTCATTTTCGGTTCCGGTTGATGAGGGGGCGGTTGTCGTAGACAGCAGGGAAAGCCTCTCAAGACCTAAGGTGTATGTTGCCAGCCGTGGCGATTCCGATGTTATCAAGCAGGCTGATCGAATGGCTGAGCCTACAGTAAATGTTATTGAAAGACCCGCGGCCAGAAGATTATTCCTCCCTTTGTCCGCTGGAGTTGGAGCTGCTCTCTTAGCCGCTTTCCTTTTTCTGGGTCGCAAGAGAAGTGAATAAGATTGCTGGGCCGGCATGGCATCGCTGGCTTTTCTGTATTGTTTTTGTTGTATTCGCTACTTTCGTGACGCTGGCCTTCCCCATCCGGGGTTCGCGAGAATGCGATCCTTTGATTGGGACTGAAGACCGGGCTGTTACGATTTACAGATTGCTTCAACCCGATTCAACCCTCTCGGAAACCTGCTTTACTTTTCCGTTGACACTGCGGGATGCAGGCTGCCCTGCTCGAAAGCTCAAGTATATGGGAATGAGCTGCAGCTGCGCGTCAGTTTATGCTGATCAACAGAAGCTATCGAAAGGTGACGCAGTTGTTGTAACTCCTGCTGAGCAGCGGAAAATTACAATGCTGTTGCCTGCAGTCGATCGCCCTACGGTTCGTTCGGTCAGTGTCGTGCTGCAGGATTCTGAAAGGTCGAATATTGTCTTGAAGTCCTCTTTGGTGCTCGTTGCGCCAATCTCAGTTTCGCCAGATGTTATTGACGAGATCGTGTTTGACGAAACAGGGCAATGCGGGACTTTCTCGTTAGATGCCAAGGTTACATCGGTTTCGAAGCTTGCGATTGGGGAGTTTAGCATTAATATTTCTGACGAGAGTGTTCACCTAATGAAATTGGAGTCAATTCGAAGTCAAGGTCTTAACGGAGATGCTCTAGTCTCTGAGACTTGGAGGTTAGCTTTCAAAATATCTGACGTCAAATCTAAGCCAGTTTCTTTTTATATTTCGCTGGTCAGCCACGAGGGGGTGGAGTTGGGTAAGGCAAAGGCTCTATTGAGGATTGACAAGGCACTGGAACGCCTGTGACTTTAGTCTTCGAGCGATGTTCGGAAATGGACCTCAGGTTCTGCTTGTCCGCGCTCGAGCTGAGCAAACGGCCCCAGTTGAGCTGGTTCAGCGGGAATCGGAAATCGACCGATGGATGGAAACGTAGCCTGATGGCGTCCTTCGCCTCGTGATTTAAGCATCCACTTTGGAAGTTTTTTCGCTTTTTGGCGTAGTCCCAGAGGGAAAGGTGACAGTCATCGACTCGCGAAAGCCGCCTGCCTTTCGGCCTCTAGGGCGATACAGTGTTGGTGCTCGGTGTTGAAGCGGCGACGCGCCGCTTTCTGTGTTAGCTCGGGATCTTTATCGCTGGCGATTTCGGTCACATCTATATCGTTATGCTTTCAACTCTGATGTAATTCAAAGTAGTCTTACGCATGTTGGGACAAATGGGAGGCGCCCCACGAACCTCTTTGATGCAGAATGTCAATGTTTCGACTTCATCCAGATAGGGTAGACTAACCTAAACGTCTAGGCGAAGATCAGAAGTCTCATCTTTATCACCGTTTAGCAGGTTGTTGACGGTTCGCTCTCCTGCGCGTTTGAGAAGTCTGATTGAATCGAAAACACTTCTCCCTTCGAAACTTGAAAATTTGCCTTGCATTGCTGCTCGGGGCACACACCATGCTGTTGGCGTACAGCGGGTGGTGGCAAAGTCCAACGCTGAATGAGCCTGGTCACTTAGTCGCCGGGTCGCACCACTGGAAGACCGGGGATTTTTCGCTGTACCGTGTCAATCCGCCACTAATTCGCTTGGTGGCCTCGGTTCCCGCTACGTTTCAGGGCTACGAAGAGGATTGGTTGGTTAACCAGGAGCATGTGGGCGGTCGACCGGTATTCGGCCTGGCCGAAGATTTCGTTAAAGCCAATGGGAGCCGTTCGCTGCTCTATTTCCGCCTGGCTCGTTGGTCGCTCATCCCGTTCAGCCTGTTGGGTGCCTGGGTTTGCTTCGCTTGGGCGAAAGATCTTTTTGGCGATCTGGCCGGACTGATGGCGGCGACGCTTTGGTGTTTCTCGCCGGTAGTGCTGGGACATGCCTGTATGATTGCACCGGATGCACACGCGACGTCGCTTGGGCTTTCTGCTTGCTATACGTTTTGGCGGTGGTTGACAACACCTTCTTGGCGGCAGGCCATCCTGACAGGTTTCGTGCTTGGCTTGGCCGAGTTATCGAAGACGACGATGATCCTGTTCTATCCGCTTTGGCCGATACTGTGGATCGCGTATCGGTGGAGTGAACGACCGTCGATGACGTTCCGTCGATGGCGTGATGAACCCGGGATGTTGATTCTGCGCATGTTGATCGGGCTGTACGTTCTCAACCTCGGCTACTTGGGCGAAGGTAGCTTTGCCCAGTTGAAAGACTTCCGATTCGTCAGCGACATGCTTACCGGCGACGATGATAACGTCGGTATCGGCGGCAACCGGTTTGCCGATACCTGGCTCGGCGAAGTGCCGGTTCCTCTTCCAGCCAATTACGTCATCGGCATTGATGTGCAGCAGCGAGATTTTGAAAATTTCAGTCGGCCATCATACTTGCGTGGTGAATATCAGGCAAAAGGTTGGTGGTACTACTACGCATACGCGATCTTGGTGAAGGCTCCGCTGGGGACGCTCGGTCTGATTCTGATGGCTTTGATGGGCTCGTTGTTCGGTTGTGGTCCGCGAGCCGACCGGCGGGATTTGCTTATCTTGCTGGCTCCGGCGGTGATCATCTTCGTGGTAGCCAGCTCAAAGTTCGGGTTCAGCCACCATAGCCGATACATTCTACCATGCGTCCCGTTCGTTTTCATTTGGATCGGCGGTCTGTCACGCCACGTCGTTTCGCTTTGGGAGACGGCCTCGGCAATCTGGCGACGACGAACCGTGCTGGTATCAATCAGCCATCGTCGTTGGCGGTCTACTGCGATAGGCTTCATTTCGATTTGCCTACTTAGCTGGACGACTGCCAGCAGCTTAGCGGTCTATCCCCATAGTATTTCGCACTTCAATGAACTGGCGGGTGGTCCGAAAAACGGGCCATCGCACTTGCTCAACAGCAACATCGATTGGGGGCAGGATCTACTGTTCCTCGAAGAGTGGATTCAAGATGAGGGCCACTCGCTAAAAACGCCAGTTCATCTTGCGTTTTACAACTACTACAACCCGTTTGATTTGGGAATCGAAGACATCGAGCCCTGGCCGTTCCGCCGTGACGACTCAAACGAACAATTGGTGCCCGACGGACTTTACGCGGTCAGCGTTAATCTGCTTTACGAATTTCCCTGGCCCGTTCGCGACCGCGATGGGCGGCGTTACTTCATTGACAACCGCCCTATGGCTTACCTGCGAAGCCAAGAACCGGTCGGCTGGGCTGGGTACTCAATTCGCATCTTTTCGGCTCAGCAGGTTCGCGATGCCTACGCCGCACCAACACAGCCACGACTTTGGTTAGGGTTCGATCGCGATCGGTGAATGAAACCTGGTACGTGAACTTCGTTATGTTGTTGTTGGGGTTCGATAACGTCTGAACCCGATGCCCATCATGACCAACCCGGCTAAGCATGCGGCTATGCGAGCAACTGAAGTCGTTGAAAAAGGGTAGTTTGATCCAGTCTGGGTAAGATGCCTAACTGACGGCACGAATGCTGACCTGATGCGCTGCCTCTCTCCGGAGTCCATCGTGACGTACTGCTGCTTTTCAACCTTATCGACGACCCACACATCGGGTTCGTTAAAACACTGTTCCGAACTATCCGTTGAATTTGCTGGAGTTTCACCGTCTGTTTGAGCGGACGCAACGTCGACAAATCGTATCGGTGCCTCCTTCGATTGGCCGTTGACGATTGTCCAGCCTGCCGGATTATTGCTCTCGTCGTAATTGATTTCGATGCACACGTCACCGAACATCGGTGGGAGCGGGCGGCCGTATTCGAACTCGATGGACTCGTCCGCAGTGATAACTTTTCCGTAGTAGCAGCGGATCAGCCCGCCTGCGTCCAAGTCAATCCAAAATCGCCGGATGTATCGATCGTCATCGGGATGGACCTCCTCGAATACTTCGCACTTGTGACCGGCGACGAATTGATCTGACGCAACTTGTTGCAGGTTGGTGATGTCGACATCGAATGGTTCGATGTCGATGCGTCCGAGAGACAACAACGCTGCGGATTGGTGCAGGGAGTCGATTTGGTCTGTTGGATCAAACTCTGGTGAAAGCCTTGCCCACGAAGCGGGATCGTCGAGAAGATTGGAGCGACGAACGGCTTTTGAAAGCCCATGGTCGCCGCAGTCTAGGAAATCGATTGACTCATTTGCTTTGATCCAGCGTTGGAAGGTTTTGACGTTCCGCTGCCGAGGTTGACGATTAGCGAAGCCATTGGCGATCGCTGTCGCAAAATCGGATGGTGCTTCTGGCATATTGAGCATGTATGGCCGGAACTGGACGACCGAGGCTTCATCGCCGCGCGCAAACGCTAAGTTCATTCGCGCCGGATCGTCGTCAATGCGTTGTGAAGCAAAGTAGGTTTGATCTGTGGCGACTTCGACGCGGCGTTCGAAATCGCTATCTGCGAAGCTTCGGACAAACTCGCTTGCACTCTGTCTGCTCCAGGTAATATGCTCGCCAATGGCTTGCTGGGAGCGGGCTTGCAGTAGCTCGATGGTTGATGGCTTGATCCTCTCGCGGTTGGTTCGCATAGCGGTGGCTTCGATCTCCGACGGAGTAATTGCCTCGACGATCACGGGTTCGGACTTCGCACTGTCCATTCGATATCGCAAACGTCGAAAAGCGGCTGTTGATTGCGGTTCTTCAGAAACATCCATCTGGCCGGAACGCGCATGCTGAATACTCAGTTGTGTGAATTCTGCCGCTCCATCGGGCAGGCTCCAGATGGGCCAGCCGTTGACCGATGCGGTGACTGCTTCACCGCTACGAGAGACGCTGACCGTGTTCCATTGCCCAGCTCGGATCGCAAAGCTGCCTGTGAGGTCGAGAGGTTCGTCCTGAGCGGTTGTTCGCGGAACGATCTGGTCGGGGCGAGCGACGCAAAGGCGATGTGACGATACTGGTTCGCTCAAACCACCGGAGTCCAAGATGAGATAAACCGGTTCAGCCAATGTGGCTTCGAAGACCAAATCGAAGTCCTGGCGTTCTTTGAAACTCAATTTTAGGTTAGTCGCCATTGCGTTGGACGATGGGGCCTGTGACTGGGGACTTGTTGTCTCGCCTTCTACTAAGGGTGTGGCAGAAAGCCCCTCACCCCCAGCCCCTCTCCCCGAAGCGGGGCGAGGGGAGCCAGATCTTTGGATAGGTTCTAAAGCTGCAGGGGAATTGATGGGCTGATAGGTTAGCGTTGCTTGATTGATCGGTCGTGATTTGGTGAGCAGCCAGCGATACATCGCGGGGTCGCGATAGGCGTAGTTCCAAGTATCATGCCCCGGTCGGTCGTACTCGGTGACTCGGTAGTCACAGCCCGCGGAATGCAACGCCGCGTTTAGCGATCGGTTTTGCTTGACGACGCCCGGATTGTCGCCTCCGTTGTAAAACAACCAAATCGGTAGTTTCTTTTCCCGCAATACATCAACGGTTGCGTTGGTATCGCCGTACGACGTCGCGGCGACAGAAACCACGGCCGCGAACCGATCGACATTGTCCCCGAGCATTTGAAACAGACCGGCACCGCCGGAAGAAACTCCCGACAAATACACTCGGTCGTCATCGCATTGGTAATCACTCAGCACGGTATTTAGAACTTCGAGCGCAATCGATGGATCGGGCTCACGCGACCATGAACCGCCTTCGGCACACTGCGGAGCGACCGCCAGAAACGGAAAGTCCCGCTGCATTTCCCAAACCGGTCGGCCGAAGTTGTTCGAAATTTGCAGCAGTCCATCCTCGCCGTTTTCTCCATGGCCGTTAAGGAAGAAGAAGACCGGATAGCCATCGCAGTCCGGTGGCGGATCGACGTGCGGAACGAAGACGATGTACCGATGCTCGGTCCCGTTGTCGTCAATCAACACTCGACGAACAAATCCGCGATCGTCTAGCTTGCGTTCATCCAAGAAACGAACGATGCGATCTTGCGTCAGCCAACTGGCAAGTCCCAACGCGTAGATCACGACACCGGCAATGATTGCGTTGCGTTTCCACCGCTTCATGGGCCGGCTCCTGATGCTGGCTCGCTCGTCTGCAAGCTGTCGTTACGAATACCAAGCTTCTGAAATAGTCCGAGTTTGTCGATGTTAGGAATTGGGTCGAGAGGATTGGCTCCTTCGGCTGGAATGGTGTTGTGGAAATCAATTTGGTCGTCGATAAATCGAACGCTTCCATCGGCCATCAAGAAGTTTGCTCCGCCGCCGAGGTGGTAGCTACCAAAGCCGTTCCTCGCCGTGTGTGGCCGGCTCACGGTCAGCCCGTTCTGGCGAGTCACTAATGTCGGGGGCTGGCCTGTCATCTCGGACGTGGTCGACTGGGGCAATTCGTTGATCCGCCACCAGACTCGCCCCAGGCACATCCCGCCGTCTCCGACGCCAACGCCTCGAATGTTGGCGGTCCCAACCCAGCTTGCGCCACCCTGATACCACGCTCGCTCTCCCACCGCGATCGTTTGGCTCACTCCGTCGACGATCTGGCGTCGATGAACTCGGCTGGCCGGATAGAACAGACCGTTGTTCCGTCCGGTGGCTTTCTGGAATTGCTTGGACCATTGGTTCGGCGGAGCCAAATAGAACGGGTGCTGCAGTTCAAAGTAACCAGCACTTCCAACGTAGCTGGACGCGCCGGCATACACACTACCGGAACCTCGATCGAGCGATCGCTGATATCGCGGCAATGGCGCGGAATCCATCGCTTCGCCCAGGCGGTCGCTGGCGCAGCGAAACTCGCCGACGTGGAAACGCAGCATGTTCGCTCTTGCCGGATCACGAATCGCCACCGGCAAGTCGCCGCTATCAATCTGCAGTGACTCATGTAATTCCGGATGCCCTAGATCGGACAACAACAGGGCTGACCAGGCGTACGATGGTTCATTCCATCCCCACGTTTCCGCTCCGTCGGAGTCAATGGTGTAGCCCGATGGAGCATAACCGCTCGGCATCGATAGGTGTCTTTCGTGATAGGCGTCCATTGCCACACCGATTTGACGCAGATTGTTCTGGCAACCCCAATTTCTGGCCGACTCACGCACGCTCAATAATTGCGGCAAGAAGAGGCCGACCACCAAACAGGCCGCACCGCATAGAAAGAACACCTCGGTCAGCCCAACACCGCGACGTAGCATCTCACGACTCCGAGGCGACATCGGTCGCGGCTGGCTGTTTGTTCTTTCCATGCAACCGGCGAATCACCGCACGTCCTATCAGGAACACTAGCAGGACATCGAAGATGACGATGACGACCGTCAGCCAGTTCATCGGCGAACCGATCAATCCGGCGATCCACGCCCAACGCTCGCGACCGGATCGACCGTTCTCCAGCCGGATAAACTCCTCTGGCGATAACGCCGCATCTTTGTCTTGGTCATAGTCATCGAAGACCACTTGTTCGCCCTGCTGAGCTTGCGGCGGAATCCAGCGTGCGTATTCCTCGAAGGTAAGCATTGCGTCGCCATCCGCGTCACGTTTGGCAAATATCACCTGCGGGATCGGCTCGTCCTTAGAAAGAAATTCATTTAGATCCAAGCTGCCGTTTCGATCCCGATCCAGCACGCGAAAGTAACGTTTCTCCTGGGTCTGAACGAACGATGACTCGCCATGACGCGACGCGAACTCGTCCTCGCTAAGCCGTGAATCCCGTGATTTGTCCAGCCTTGCAAAGCCACGTTCTTCCGGCGGCAGGCCACGAATACGTCGTTCTTCGGCCGCCTCCTCGTCAGTCGCTGTAAACTCATTTAAAGACAGCGAGCCATTTTCATCTTGATCGTGCAATTGGAACGTCCGCCGAGCGTGCGGCTCCCACTTCTTGCCAATCGCGTTGGCCAGAAACTCCGCTTGGCTGAGCGATCCATCGCCGTCTTCGTCTTTCTCCCCAAACTTAACTCGAATGTCATCCTTTGAAACGGAGAATTCATCCAACGACAACGTTCCGCTATCGTCAAAGTCGTGTGAGCGGAAAAAGATGCGATCCCACTTCTCGCCAGGATTGCCGAGGTTCTTAGCGACGTGCTCGTCAAGCGTCACGATCCCATCGCCATCGGCGTCTCGCCGGGAAAAATCGATGCGAGGGTCTTTATCGTCGATAATGAACTCTTCACGTGTTGTGATCCCGTCGCGATCCAGGTCGTGCCCGCGAAAGTTCAGTCGCCGCCATTCTTCGTACTGAGTGCCCACAACACCGGCAAGTTGTTCTTCCAATGTCAACTCGCCATCTTTATTTGCGTCTCGTTGAACGAAGAGCATCCGCCGGTCACCATCGGGTATGGAATATTCGTTCATCGACAACACGCCATCGTAATCGGTGTCTCTGCTATCGAAGTGCAATCGCCTCCATTTCTCATGTGGTTTGCCGCGGCTGTCGCCGATCTGTTCTGCGAGCGTCAAGGTTCCACTGCCATCGACGTCCCGAATCGCAAACTCGATTTGAGGTGTTTTCTCACTCAGGCGATTGATCTCTGTCTGTTCAAGTTGCTTGTCGCCATCACCGTCAAGAATGCTAAATAGTTGCTCAGCATGCTCCGGCGTTTTGCCTTCGCCAGCCAGCACGACTGTGAGCTCACGCGCCGTCACCAGGTTGTCGCGGTCGAGGTCGTAGGTTGCGAGGAGACGTTGCTCTTTTGGAAGTTTACTCAAGACGCGTCGGCGCGTGGCTTCCGTCTCAAGTTTATCGAACTCATCAATGGATAATTTTCGATTGCGATCTACATCGAACACCGAGAACTGACTTCTGCGTGAGCTCTCCCAAGACTTCCCGATGTCTTTGACAATGAACTCTTCCAGCGATAACTCCCCATCTCGATTAGAATCACGATATTGAAACTGAATACGAGGAAAGTCCCACAGGTTCGCACGATCTGCGTACTCACCTTCGTTGAGCGAGCCATCCTTGTCGCGATCCAGCACCGCGAACATCTCTTCTGCATATCGCTTATTCACTCCCTCTTTGTTGCCGATAAATTGCTCTCGGCTAAGTTCCCCATCTTCGTCCTTGTCTTCCCGTTTAAAGTCCTCACGGCGCATCACCTGTCGCTCTTCTTCCGTCCAATTTGCCGCTGCTAAGAACTCGTCAACGGTTAATTTCGCATCTCCGTTCAGGTCTTTTCGCTCAAACTCGGAGTCACTCCTTTCACGCATTTTGCCAATCGAACCACCCGAAAACTCCTCTTTGTCAAGAGAATCGTTGTTATCAAGGTCCTTCAACTGGAACACTTTCGAACGGCTGACCTGCTGCTGGGCGAAAGCCTCTCTGCTAGCGGGTATGAAAGCAAGCATGATCGCCGCGAAATACTGCAAGCGAGTAACCAGACGCGACTGAAGCCAACCGTGCGACATCTACGTTAACCTGTTGTACAAGGGAGAAATGGCCCACTATCGCTGCGGCAAACGGACTTGCCATCCAGCAGTGCCCTCGCGCCCCCCCATTGAACCAAAACCAACGGCCCGCTGCAGCTGCCTCGAGGCTTTTCTTTCGATTTACTTCAGCAAGTTTTCGCAGGTGAATCGTCATTCAGAAAATGCAAACGCGTTCGGACGCAGATGCTGATTTCTCGTCACCGCTCTTCAACGGACTGAAACCGTAAGCGATTCCCTCTCAAAGAACCCCTGCCAGCTGTATCTCGGAATGGACCAGCACGCAAATGCAATTTCCATTTCGCTGCGAGTTCAAGATGGAAACGTCTGACTTCGACCACCGGTCTCAACTCAGGTGGAGCGTTGCGTCGAATTCTTCAACAAGCTCCACAAGCAGACGTTCAAAGAAGATGAATATGTCGCCGTCGTCGAAGCCTGCGGCGTGAACGATTGGTTGCTTGTGTAGTTGCTGCAGTATGGTTGTGCTAAGGCGGTACTCATTCAACTTCGAAGAAGCTCGAGGTCACAACCGATCACCGTGATCTCCCATTCGCTTGCAATGTTGCTCTGACCAACTGCAATCGTATCCCGAGAGAGGTGACGGTCACCGAGGTAAGTCAAATTGGATTCCGTCATGATCGCGAGCTCCCGAGTTGCCAAACGCAATCCACGGTACAATCGCTTTTCGTCGTTGAGAAAGCCGCCACTTGTTCTTGGGATCGTTAATGTCAAAGAGTGCGCAACGCGAGTTCGAGCGTTTTGGAGAACTGCTCGAAGACCTGCCGCGTGGCCAATTTGCGAAACACGTCGGGCAGCCGCCGAGCAATTACTTCGAGCATCCTGCGTATGTTGCTTCGACCCCGTCGATGCGAATGGACGTGAAGCACAACCACGAATCGAAGTTGTTTTTGGGGGTGGTTGGTGGTCAAGTTGTCACCGGCAAACGACAAGCGGATGGCAGGATACCGCGGTGGGTTCATGGTGGTGTTCCGATCGGTGTGGCCGACGACCGCCATCACTTCCTTTTGGCCGGCAGCCGCGGCGGAAAGGGACGTGCGTTTCTCAACAACAATCTCTTCCTGGCTCCGAAGTCGACCTCCAATCTGGTTCTCGACCCCAAAGGCGACTTGGCGGCTGAGACTGCGGGCTATCGAGCGGAAGTACTCGGGCAAGACGTTGGTGTGATCGATCCGTTCGGGTGCTCCGGGTCTGGTACAAGCCGTTATCGGATCGGCTTCAACGTCATCGAGGAGTTGTTGCGTTCCGATCGCCAGGTTCTGACCGCGGATGCGATGCAGATCAGTGAAGCACTGGTGATTGAGAATGAATCAGCGAAAGATCCTCACTGGGATGCGGGTGCCAAGGACTTCATTGCTTGTCTTTGTGTCCACGTTGCAACGCATCCGAATTACGAGGGGCAGCGTGACCTTGTCACGGTTTGGGAACTGATGGCATCGGCGACCAAGCCAGATCCCAACGATCCGCATGCGTACGCACTGGAAACTGAGATGCTCGAATCCGATGCAGGCGGAGGCTATGTTCGCGCCGGGGCAAACGCGTTCTATTCGAGAACTGGCGATGAGTTTTCGAGCATGGTTTCGGGGACGCGGCGTCATTTGTCATTCATCGGCATTGAAGCGGTTCGAAACGTGCTGCGAGGACCGTCGGTCAATCCGCGGCAGTTGAAGAATGGTTCGCTCACGCTTTACGTTTCGATCCCGGCGATGCGAGACAAGGCGATGAAAGGATTCAAGCGTTTGGTTGTTCAAACTTGCCTTTCCGCTTGTGAGGCCGAGACGGTAGCCACGGGCAACCAGACCGTTTTTTACTTGGATGAATTCCACAGTCTTGGGCGTCTGGAATGCATCGAGATCGCAATCGCACAGTTTGCTGGTTTGGGCGTGAAGCTGGCGATCATCCTGCAGGACATTTCGCAGATTCAAGCCCTGTATCCAAAGTCATGGCAGACATTCCTGGGCAATGCGGGAACGTTTCAAACCTTTGCTGGATTCGACGAGGCTTCACTGACCTACATCAGCAAACGATTGGGCGAAGCCCTGACGTCCACGCCATCGAGTCATCAACCCAGTCGAGAGCAGGTTATGCAAGACGCCGCCACGGGGACTTCGTGGGCGATTGGAAACAAGCCGCTGATGACTCCCAATGAGATCGAGATGTTCTTTGCTCGGGACGATCCCAAGTTGCGGCAGTTGGTCCTTCGACCCGGCTATCGGCCAATGGTATTGCAGCGATGCTTTTACGACAAAAGCGAATTCATCAAAGATCGCTTGGGACGTCACACGTTGTCCCGTTGATTGGCCTTATTAATGAACGATGAGCTGAAAATCAGGTTTCGAGTGAGCCAGCGGGTCAGGACGAACGTTCCGACAGCCACCTTCGCTACGCAGAAGAAGACTGCACAGATGAAGCTCACGCCAATAAAAAGAAACGCGATCCAAGACGAACAGAAAAGAAGCAAGTAGCCGATCAGCACACTTTGTGGCGACTGCAGAGGACGGATCATGATTGGGCAATGCTCTTGCCAAAGCTGAAAGCCATTGTCATCCGATGCATCCAGGATGAGCAGTCCGGCCACCCAGCCAATCACAATGATCAGCCAAGCATACTCACTCGCAACCTCTGCCAAATCTTTTCGAGTGGCCTTCTCGGTCGCGGCAGAACTCGCGTATGGGTTCACTGGTCCCTGCTTTCCTCGTCCTCGCTGAAAGCGATGAAAAGATGTGCCACCGCATCTTGGAGACCAAGCGTGAATGGCAGTGAAAATTCTTTGACGGTGTCGTGCCCGAACTCGATCAGCTGTGCCGCGGTGAAGTGACCACCCTCGACCAGGAAGTCGTACTGTCCCCAGAACAACAGCGATTGCTCGACAACGATTGCGTTCCCAAGTCGGTCGGTCAGGGTTCGGCTTTTGTGGGTCAACCAGAACTCGGTTTTCTTTTCTGTCCAATACATGATCAACCCTAGCAAACTTGCGCAATGCCGCGCAAGCTTTAAGTTTGACGTGATGTGTTGAAGAGGACTTCGCTCTTTGATTCCGGATGCCTCCCTGCATTTGCAGGTCCTCAATGACTTCGGCCGGCAGAGCCTTTGTTTCTCCTTCCGGCGGTGCGTTCAAATTGCTTGCGTATTGGCCGCTCCCGTGCGGGCCGAGTGTTGGGAAGTTTGCGGATATCAACGTTCCGTTTAGCGACGCTGCGTCGCGCTGCACCGCGTACGGCTCGGGACCCGGACGGTGTGAGCGTCAAGTGCCGTTCGGATAGCGTTTGCTTCAAGCGATCACGCACGACCGTCGCAAAGCTGGCGTGGATCTTCGGCACATGATGCGATCGTTTGAACGCTTCTTTCAAATTGACACGTGGCCGTTGGGCCCTTCTTGCGAAGATGCGTGCAATCCGTGGGATCTTGCAGCGTTTGCGATGGCTCATCAAGTTTCTCCGGCTGTAGGAAAGCTAAAAGTGACGGTGTTGGCGGCTGGGTAACTGCGTGGGTTCATGGCGGCGTTCATCCAAGAACCGATCGAGATCTTCTTCGCTAACCCGCCGGCAAGATCCGATTTGGTAGGATGGAAGGTCCCCCTTCGCGATCAAGGAATAGGCCAAGCTGGCGCTGATCTTCAGTCGTTGAGAAACTTCTTTGACCGTGAGAAGCATGCTCATCTCCTGCTCATCTGAGAAAGATCGAGGTCCATCGCGATGTTTCCTAGGAAGTGTCGGCCGGCATCTGTTTCCGGCTGTGTGAGTGAGATCGCCGCGTTTAGGACCACCGTCAAAGACTCACCTTGTGTGAGCGGGAGTGTCGCGACCGGTAGTGTTCTTAGGCGGTGGGGGCCAGAAGGATGCAGTTGCGGCGTATTGCCCGATCCGCCGACGATTACAAATTCCAGCTTTCGGGCATGACGGAAATGACACTTCGGCCAGATGCGAGGCTGCCCACCGGGCCGCGTCGTCGAGACATATTCGGAGTAACTTTCGGCTTCGAGATCAGACCGGATGGCGATCTTGATCTGAGTCGGTCGACCGCGAAAACGACGTGTGATTCGGACACCGTTGGAGTAAAACCAAGAGCGAAAGCCAATGGCATTGCTGGTAAAGAGGAACGTCAGCCGTTTTGAAAAGAAGAGTCCCGAAAAGCAACGCGGCATGAAATACCAGATTAGCGGTGAGGTCACGAGCGAGACAATCATGTATCCGAAAAGACCAATTGCGCCCCACACAATGACATCTTCTCCGGTCAATCCTCTGGCCGATGGCAAGGCGTTCCAAACCCAAAACAAGACGCCAAGGTGCATCAGAGGAAGGACCAATCGTGTCAATTGATAGCCGCGTTCAACTGCTCGCCAATCCACCACTCGGGTCGACACGTAAGCCTCTCCTCGTTCAGCGTCAAAGTAGAGCGCCGGCGAGGTTGGCAGTCCTGGATCAACCATTCGTCTCATCATCAGAGTGCCTTGAGTGAATTGAGTATGTCACGGAGAAAATCGGCACGTTGTCGATCGACCGAGACGTTCCCTCGGCCGACGAGGACGAGTACCGACACGGCCAAGTAAACCGCGTCCTAATAAAACTCAGGAAGCTCTGGCCTCGAGGTCAGGTCATTGTTGATGACGAATTGACCGGGCTCGAACCCGGCGCGTTCGATGATTTCCTTCCATCGCCAGACTTCGTCCTGTGCGACGTAGTACAGCGCCAGGTTGCCGCCGTGTTCGCGGTAACGGGTTAAGGACTCGAGCATCCGATACCCCTCTTTGGATTTTGTCGGTTGATCCGTTTCGGATTCGACCAAATCACTCAGCAACACGGTGAGCGTCCGCGTTTTCTCAGTCACGTCCGGCATCGTGTTGACGTAGTCGATGGTCTTGCGCGTGGCGATGTAGACCGGGGACTGATTGGGCACCGAACTATCTTTTAGAAACGCCGCCATCGCTTCGGGTGATTTGAAACGGTGCCGCAGTTCTTCTGGACTTCCCTCGAAAAGGACCACTTGAGCGTGACCGCTCATTTGCGACAAAACAATCTTGCAGTCACCTCCGATGGTTTGCTCGCCGAACGACTCGATCAAACCGAGTACCATCGGATAGGCTCGCTCGCCGAAGTCTTGGGAAAAGCTTCCGCTCAAATCGATGGAAATGACCAAACAGGCTTCCAACGGTTTCGGTGCGAACATTGGACGAGAAGCCGATTCGGTTTTCTTGACGCAGCCGCTCGCGCCCAACAAGCTCGCGAAGATGGCTGGTAAGATGATGAACATTGACATCGGGTGGGTCGATCGCATCGGGATCTCCTTTGAATTAAACGTGATCGGGGTGGTAATAGGACTGATGGAACGCAGCAAATGCTGCGATGCCGGCGGCGTACATGCAGGTGCAGACAACTGGAACGTAGGCCGGTGCATCGCTCCAGCCATTGTTGCGGGCCGCTAGGGCGATAAAGAACACGAAGGCGTCGGCGATCAAAATCGTGCTCGCGACAATGGCATAAAAACCAAAGGCGAACGGACGCGTCTTGCGATAGCCCATCACCGGCCCAACACCTTTGAATTCGCTAATGACACGTATCCAAATGACGGTCACGGCGAGAAACAAAAGGCAACTGGCGACATGGCTCAAATCCAGATTCTCGATGCTTTGATAGTCCCGTAAAAATTCGGCGCCAGGAACTGCCCGGTGCAGTCGCGTTCGCATGATGGGCAGTAGTTCCCGAATGCCCTGCGCCGCGATGGAAATTCCCAGCGTGCCAAACGACGGGATGACGATGGCATTGACCAAATAGAATTTGACAACTTCGCCGGCTGGCTTTTTCTTTTTGATCGGCTTGGGCATGGCGATCACATCTTCGTTCCCATCGTCACGCGGCAGGGCATCATCGAACGTGTCAATGTCATCGCTGACAAAATTTCGATCTAACAAGGGTCTACGCTCCTAGGTGGGAGGTTTCGAGGCCGCCCGCCACGATGGCGAGCACGGGGTGCTTCATTCGCAGTCTTTCGTAGGCCTGCTGCAGTCCGTAAAGGATCTCTTCAGGGGTTGGATCCCCTTCCTGCTTGACCGAGCGAATAAACACTTGCACGGCGTTGTCATGGTGAACGCACTTGCCCATGCCATCCGCCTTGAGCATCTTTTGCCGTTCGAGCTGGGCATGTCGCTTAGCAATGCCCTTCATCGCCTCGGCGTCGATCTGGCCGCGGCCTGAACAGGTACGAGTTGGAGCGGCTGGTCCTGACTTAACATCATTCGCCGTTCCTACGCTAACGTCTGAGACGTCAGACCGGCCCGACGCTTCGATCCTTTCAGGATTGAACTTGGTAGAAGGCGAGTGAGCCTTGATAATGGATTCGGCGACTTTGATCGTGATGATCTCACCATTGTGAGCACGCTTGATCGCTTCATAGCTCGCTGCTTCAGGAACCTTCGGTTCGCTGAGTAGTTTGATGGCTTCGGCGACGAAAAGTGCGGCGAGCCTAGGATTGGTGAGCAGCGTTCGACCAAACCTGAGGAAAGCATTTCGGCAGCGGTATTGCTGGCTACGACTCACACCCGTTTCTTCATACATCTCTTCGATCTGGTCGCCGCGTGCCATGTCTGGCGTCGCCAATATGAAAACGTGAATCATCATGCCGATTATCAACATGGATTGCGCTTTCAAGTGACGGATGCAGTCAACCGCCCGAACCGCGATTATTTGTTGTTGGTGCGGCGTAGCCCGAGCCAGGCACTCCCTCAGTTCGTCGTCGCCGACGCGACAGAGCGAGTCAATCAAACGACTCGAAAGCATCTCCGCGTCGATCCGTGCGCAAAGTTGTTTACAAAGGTCTTTCATCATTCGATCCCAATTCAATAACTAGAAAGTGCAGAAGCACCCGAACAAACCGGCGCTAAGTCCAACAAAGACAATGGTCCAAAACACGTTTTCAACTCGAATGTTCGGTTGGTCGTTGGTCTCAGGCGTTTCGTCACATGCCGATGTCGTCGGCGCGCGTGCTTGATCGTGAGGACGAGCAGAAGGAGCCTGCCCGGCGGGACGTCCGCGGGTCGAAAAATTCACCGAGTACAATTCATCGTCGCGAGTGATCATGGTTGATCGTCTCCCCCGGCGAAGGCTGCTTTGAGAATCAACTCGAAGAGCTGGGAATCCTGAGTCGAGAAAGTAGAATGCTCGTTGGATTGACCGAGTTGTTGAAAGAAACTCTCGTCGGCGGTGCCAGCAGATCCGGTATAGAGCGCCACGACCCGTCGGTGCTTTCCGGACTCTCGCGCCCACGTCCGAACATCGTCGAGCAGCGTGTCCTCGACGACTTGATCTTTGCCGGACACTTCGTGGGTTGAGACATCCCCGATGACGACAAGACATTCTCGTGGCGCGTCTGGGAATGCCCGCATCCTCGTCATGGACGATCGGACTGCTGCCTCAATGTTCGCCGTTCCCCCAGCTGCATCGAGGCGATCAACTAGATTTTGCACGCGTTTGATCGAGACGCCGTTATCGTCTTTGTCCGGAAGAACTGGTTCGATTGGCAATTCGACTAGTTTGAGATCGCGGTATGCCACAATGCCGATCGACACTTCACTGAGGACGTGAGGCAGCGTTCGCATCAACGAAGCAATCGTGGACTGCAAACTCAAAATTGCTTCACTCATTGAACCGGTGCAATCCAAGCAGATGTCAATACGCAAAGATTTCGCCGCTCTAGCCTTGGAAATGATGCTCTGGAGCTCATTGATTTCTTTGTCCTTATCGCGAAGTTGGCTCTCGCTGTTTGCCAGAGCGTCATTCGTCTGCTGTTGAGCATCCTCGGCCGCTTGCAGTGACTCCAACATGGCCAACAATTCCGCTGCCGTGCGTTCGCGTTCGCCATCTCGTTGACTCGACATCTGGGCAGCTCGACTGGCTGCGTCATCGAGGCTCGCTTGTTGCATAACCATCAGGTTTTGCAAAAGCTCTTGATCGACCTTGGTCGCCATCGCTCGCACACCCTGATTCACCATAAAGATGAACAGGAGCAACAAAAAGATGAGCACGCAATTCATCATGAGGTCGCCAAACCCCGTTGCGTCATTCTGCATGCGTTTACGTTTTTCTCTACTACGCATCGTTCTCTCCTTCATTCCGTAGTGGGAACATGTCGAGCTGAGCATCGAGCTCATCAATGAACTGATCGACCCTTGCCTGCGCAACGCTGATCAAACCGAACAACAACACGGAACCAAAGAATGCGGCGGTCAACGTTGTCGAAATGGCGACAGCCATGGACGGCAGGGATTCGCCGATCGCCGTCCCTACCGCCTGAACATCGGTGACATCCGCCGCACCAATCCCAATCGCGTTGAGCATTCCGATCATGCCGATGCAGGTTCCAACGAGACCCATCGATGGCAACGTGCTTGCAATCAAGGTCAGCGGATGAAGTTCACGTGTAAGTGACCCCTCCAAGCTGTTTAGAATGCTTTGATGGCCCGTCTCGCGTCCGCGGATTGACTTCAATGCGAGCGTCTTGATGGCTTGCAGTGCGATGGGATTATCAATTTCGTCGTGAGCGACAATTTCGTGCACATTCATCTTCGCGCAGAGCCAAAGCACTTGCTCAGATCGTCCAATGTGATGACGAAGCCTCGACAACCACGTCCAAACTTTCAGGACGCCGCCGACCGCCACGAAGATCAAGTAAGCATTCATCGCGGTACTGGTATATCCAGTCAATATTCCAACGATGCCGAAGACGGCGTATAAGGCAGCGACAAGAATCCACTTGCTCGCGCCGCTTGTCGTATTAACGTCGAGCAACCGTCCTGGATCTTGATGAGGGGGTGTACGCGGAGCGCTCATTTTGCCACCTCCACCGTCTCGATCGGAGCGTCAGTTTGTTTGTCGACTTGAGATATGCGGGGGATGACCGCACGTTCGAGTAACGCTAGCAAACGTTCCTCACGCTCTTGCTCCTGCAGGCGGAGGAGAGTGTTTTGTCTTTGGATCACAAGTGCCGATCCAGGTTCGCGATGAACGAGAACGAAGAACAGAACCGCAACGAAAGAACACGACACGCAAACGACCACCGAAGCAATCTTCCAAAAGCTTTCCCGGCGTTGTTGTTCCTTTCCCGCCTCGAAACCTTCAACCTTTCCGATCTTCAGGCCTCTCGCTTCGCCCATCTCCTCGGCCAGCTCGATCTTCTGAGCCGCCTCTTTCTCTGCTTCGCTGCGACCTTTTATTTCCCCATAGATAGCCCCCTGCTCCTGCCCTTTTCGAAACTCGTCGGCGGCGGCCTTGGCGTAGCCGGTTGCTTCGCCCTGTTTGAAGCCTGCCTGATGTCCTTTCAGTTCACCTTCGATCATCCCGGTTTGGTGCCCCAGCTTGCGGGCAATCTCTTTTTGCTCATTAACATCCTCCATCGCGGCGTTACGTCCGCTCGCCTCGCCGGCTTGGAAGCCTTCTTGCCGCGCCGCTTGAACGACGGACTGCTGAGAGAGAAGTGTTTGCGTGGTCGCGGTCGCCGAGGCCGTTTGCTGCGTCATTTGCAACTCACGTCGATGCCGGGCTTCGGCTTCTTGTTGCTTTCTCGCGGCTTGTGGATCTGGACAACCGGCGATCGTAGTGATGACGCTGATTAGCAACGCATTCCATGCGATGCTGTGGTTCTGTTTATTGTTCATGATCGTTATGTGACTTTCAGCAAGGGCATATCGCTAGCGAGTCGGTTCAAGTACCGATTTGAAATAGGAACAGGGCAATAGGAATGAGGCTGGCGGGTCTAGCCCGTGCCATTCCGAGTGATGCTGATCGGTGGCGGCCGATCGCAGTCGCGACAGCTAGTGACGTATGTCATCACGCACCTCGTTCTTCAAAGAGCCTGCCGCAGTACTCGCAGCGGACGCGAGGGTTCGAGCGTGCGATTCGCAGTTTAAACGGCAAAGCACATTTGCACTCCCAAAGCTTGAGCTTCGTCGGTGCCGTCTTCGCCGGTGTGTTTAGTATCGGTGCGAGCTGAGGCACTGATACGCCGTATTCCTCTAGTAGAGCAACGAACGGGCTGTCTGGGATGATCCCCAAGGAGTAGCCACGCTCATCGACAAGCAAGCCCATTTGCTCAGCTTTCTTGCGAAAAACGACCGTGTGATAGCGTCCGCCTTTATTGCGGCCGCACTGAACGTGTTCCCAGTGATGGATGCATTCGTGTGCAAGGGTACGCAATACCTCGATCCACCCCTCGGGCGATTGCAAGCCGCGATTGAGGTGATTGATGTCGATCGCGATTTCATGGTTTAAACCAAAACCATTGCGGCTCAAACGGTAATGACCACACGCCCCACGCAGCTTTAGAAAGCAAAGTGCCGGATCACCGATCTTCAAGTTGAAGCGGTCCACGATGCGAGGCAACCAAAGCTGTAGCTCCTGGCTTACGGCAGCGAACTCCCAATCGCTATGAGCTTGGTGTTCGAGCAGTTGCCCGTTGATGACATGGTCTTCGCTCTGACGGATTTCGTCTCCACATGATCCCCACCGCAACATGGTCAGCCTCCCCTGGTGGCTGTATGTGTTCGAGTTGGGGCCTCTTGCCGTCTCTCAAAGTGTTGCCGTGATCGCAGCGGCTTTGAGATCGATCAATCCGATCGACAGATACACTCTAGCGGATTGGTTATTCATGTCAACGCGAATCACCAACAAATTTAATTGGGGGTGGCGACCAGAAGGTTTGCACTTCTTTTGGCTTGCCAAGCGGTAGCATTGTCGCGAATGCTATGTCCTTCGCCTTGTAAGGTGTTTTCAGTCCCAACCTTACCTCGGTGCCGTCAAGCTCGACTTTGCGATCGGCATCACGGTAAGCCCGAACCAAATCGACGTAGCGCTGCTTTTTCGCTTTGCCCGTGAAATCTGCTGGGCTGCACAGTGAAGCCGCTGCAAACTGATCGGTCAGGTCCTGATCCGTAATGGTTTCCTGCTTCGCCAGATCGGGGAATAATCGCCTGGCCATGTCGAACACGACACTTAGTTTGGCATCGCTTTCAGCGTCCGCTTTTCTTTTGGCGAGAATCGCTTCGGCTTCATCAATGTGCTCTGCTGGTAGAGTCGCGATCGCGTGCTTGACCGCGGGCCAATCCATCGGGGCGGTGTCGATGACCGGAACAGCTCCTTCCACCTTCGACTTTTGCGACTTAGACTGTCGGGGCTTTGACCGCTTACGGTCTTTTTTGGGTACTCCATCCTTTGGCACCTTGGCATCCTGTCTACGATGCCGCTTCTCTCCCCCCTCCGGCTCATCCGGTTGTTCTGCATCGCCTGCCGACCCTATATCATGTCGCTCGGGTTCGTCAAATTTCGGATCGGAGCGATAAGCTCGGACGAAATCGTCAAACGCTTTCCAGTGTTGTGCCGGCGCACGTTCTGGGTACCAAGCTAGGTCTTGAAAGAGAGATTTGCACGCTGATTTTTCAAGCGGATCATCATCGTCGGTCCAGTGCAATTCGTCCTGTTTAGCCCAATCGACTGTTTGTGACTGAGCGTTCAAAAGTGAATCGGTAGATAGTTGAACAGCGACAGAGCCGTAAGGCGGTACTGACAAAAGCGTCGAATCACCGTTCTCAATCGAGCGTGCATTCTTGACCGCGAACAGTGCAATGGCTTCGGAGACTGCCTTGCGCGTAACCAGAGACAAATTTCGGAAAGCACGGGGCCTTCCGGAATCTAGAAAAAGCACATCTTTTGAAAATGCAAACGAAAGAGCGTTCGCCGAGAAACCGCGCAGTCTAGACGCGACTAACAAATACGTCGTTTCACAAGCGCACTTCTGAACGAGTTCATGTCCCACAGACTCAAGCTTTTTTTGGAAGCCAACGGCGTTATCGCCTAGTGGGGCATCGACTGGCTGCTTGACGAAGAAGCGACCGTGAAGCGGTGCGACACTCAACTCAATAGCGACTTCGACCGGAGGCAGCGACGTGGTGCCTTGATCGTTGGTTTCAATTGACCGTTGATCCTGGGCCGGATTGATTCGTACAGCCGCCTCCTCGTTCTCACAATCGTCAGGCATTAAATGGCACGATGACTGATAGTAGAACGGATCAACTCAAACATGTCTTCGTAAATCATCATGAAGCGGTGGAGCGTAGTCTCGCTGTACTCATAATTAAGGATCTGGTCCGGACGGTTTTCAACGCCTCTTATTTGCTTTCCCCGAAGTATGCCACCGTTCAGGTTGAAAATAAGATGATGAACGACTGGAATCCTGTCCTCGTGGCTGATGCGGATGAGGTTAATGCCGATTGTATCGGTAAAGCCGAGACCATCAGTCTGTTCCCGTAGGGGGCGAGTGTTTTCGAAGTAACCCTCGTGATTGTCTTGAACACTTTCATATTCCTGGAAAGTTGCTCGCCCGGGGCCAACCTGGAACATGGATTCAGGGAAGTAGTCATCCACACCATGCTGTGTAAAATATTTCGAAATTTCGCGAGTCCAGAGCCTCGCGTCTGGATCGTCATGGCAATTTGCGAACTGCCACGGAAAGGGGCGATCCAAGCTGGTAAGAGGGTTGGTCAGAGTGGGCACCGGCAACTGTGCTACGTGCAGTTGCCGTGGGTTGGTGACGACGTCCACATAGTCTAAAGCCTTCGTGTATTTGAGACCGTACTTTGCGAAAGAACGGGCGTAGCGAAGATGTCCGACATTGACCATGACGATGGCGAGCGATTCTCGTTTTAGTGATGCGGAAGCGAAGTAAGAGCGACATGCTTGCACTAAGTACTCTCGAATTCTCCGGGGCGACTTCCCCTCGAAAATGATTTGCATGCATTGATCGGCGACCGAATTCGCGACAGTGTCCGTTCCACGGAAATCTGCTGCTTGACCGAACCAGACGTGCTTATGGACTCCTGAAAAATCGAATTCCCCACCCTTCGTCAAGTCATCAGTGCTTATGAAATCTTTGCGACAACGCCGGGAATATCGGGTGTATAAGAAACCGCGGTCGATGCCACCAAAAGGTTCGATTGCCCATAAATGTCCCGTCTGCGACGGGTCAAAGAAAGCAGCAACTCCGGTTTTGAGAGCAACGCGACGATTGAAATCAAATGATGAAAATGGCATCTTAAACTCGTTCAGGAAAGAGACTGAAAAGCTAAGTGAGACATCCAAATCAGACGCAATGTCTACCGAGCGAACATTGACTAGGGCAGTTGAAAAGGGACTCCTGAAACAAACGAGAACACGTTATTCTTGGAACATTCCACTGCGAAAGGTTACCATCCCTGACTTGGTTTTGCGATCAATGGTCTGGCGTCCGTGGTTGAATCAAATTTCAAAATCGGGCAGCATCGCCCCCAATGAAGCGAGTTTTCCCGATTCAGCGCCAGTATTCGTCGCTCGACGCGTTATCTTTGACGGCACTGCGCTCCATGGATTTGAGCTCGCAAGTAAGTGTAACTTCTTCCTTTACGGCATGCCCTTCCGCTGAAACCACTTTCGGCAGAAGCCCAGAAAAGCCGCCTCTGGGTGGCGAGGCGGTTCGGCACCTGAGAGTGAGATCCAGTCCCGCCACTGATTTTCGAGCTCGCGCACGTCCCAGCCGGGCGCGGCCAGTCTCGCCTCGTGGTACACGTCGTCTTTCAGCTTGCGAATGGGATCATTTTTCGACTGCCCCCCGGTACTCGAGGGAATCGTTCCACGGTTTGTAAACACGACAATGTCGCGGTCGCCCTCCTCCAGCGTGACCGCGTAGTCGGGCATGTGGTTGGCCACCTGGTCACGCTCGACCACTTTTTTGAGCGCGCGTTTGAATTCTTTGCGTGTGCTGTTGGATCCGGTCTTCTTTCGCAGAAGGTCGAGGCCAATCCGCCACTGGGACTTGCGGCCGCAATGCTTCCGGGCGAGTTCGTAGATGCGACGTTCCAAAGGACGTCTGAGCCTGAAGAAATCACGATGAAGCGTGAGTACCTCTTTGGATTTGACGGCCTGATACACCCAGTCGCTGACCTTGATTTCGATCTCTTGCATCCGGCCGTCGCGGCCTTCGCGAACAATCTCGTAATGCTCGATCAATCCGAAGCCGCGGGTGATCTCCTTTTCGCCCGTCAAGATGTTCGTGGTGATCCGGGTTCCGACTAATCGTTCGAGTGCCGACTTGAGTAGGTCGTACCCGCGGCCGGACGTCTCACGGTTGGTGGCCGTCAATAGTTCAATGGCCTGGAAGCGGAGCACCGAGTGAACCTCCCTGCCCTCGTTCATCGCGGCAACGAGTTGGCTGATCGCGAAGATTAAGATGTCACGGTCGAAGACCGTGGCAAGGCCTTCGGCGCCGGGACGGACTTCCAGCCAATCGCCATTGTGATCGTAGCGGCGGAACTTGTGATCCGGTTTGGTGGACAGGCTAAAGATCGGATGCTCCATCCCGGCCATATCACCCTTGGGCGCGGCATCAACGACATCGCAAATGAAGAAGTCCCCAATCGGGTGCCGCTCTGGCAAGAGCGCCTGAGGTTCGATCGCGGCGGAAGAAGAATCGGTCATTCTTCATCAAACGTCATTTCAGACACTGTGTCAATCGTTTCGTCACTTCTCCCACCCGAAACGTCATTTCACCCACTTGTAGCTGCGCATCGTCACATCAAACACCGAAGTGGCTACAACGTCATTTCACACACCTTGCCACGTCACTTCACCCGCCTTCGAACGTCATTTCACCCACCGAGCCTGAAATTTCTCGGATTGATTCCAAGGGGTTGACGGGCAATTCAAACGGCCTAACACCTACTTAACACATATTAAACACCCACCCCATCGCGAAACGCGGACTAGTCATCCACGAATTACCTGACCATCAATCGAAGTCGGCAATTGGAAAATGAGCCGACGGACTGCTGTATCGGATTGCGGTTGAAGAGCATGCCGCCACCTTTGCACCGGTCGCCGGACCGTGAATGAACTGCCCGCCCCTCCTCCGCTGTTGCGGAGCCGTGTTACTCATGACCGTCCCGCATGGTCCCGTTGCCTCTTGGTGTGCGTCCTTCAACGCAACCAATGAAAGGAACCCATCATGGGACAGGATGAAATTACAACCGCAACTTTGGTGATGAATTGCGACGAGGCGACTGATCGCATCAACGATCAATCGCAAATGTCGCCACCAATCAAGTTGTGGACTGCTTCGTTTAATAACTTGCCGATTAATTCTGGTTCGGGATACTCTCGATCCATGGCCTCATCACGTTCAGATGAACTCGACCGTTTCAAACGCATCGATCTTGTTGCGTACGCCGGTCAGCGGGGTTACGTCGTCGATCGACGAGCCAGTAGTCGGAACAGCATCGTGATGCGTCATGCCAACGGAGACAAAATCGGCGTCGGTAAAACACCCGCTGGCACGTTCGTGTACTACAACTTCAAAGGTGATGATTCCGGAACGATCATCGACTTGGTGCAGACCCTCGATGGTGGATCGCTTGGAGATGTTCGCAAGACCCTTCGCAATTTCGACGGGTCAGTCGCGATGCATGCCCCCTCCCCCACTCTTCCTTTCAAGCTGCAGCCTTCCCAACACGACGCCTCCCGTGTTTTGGCGGGATGGATGAATACGAAACCAATCGGAGCAAAGGGGCATCCCTATCTCGCCGAATTTCGAGGGATTTCAGTGGATGTGCAGCACGATCCGATCTTCAAGGGACGCATTCACATCGATGCACGTGGCAATGCGGTATTCCCCCACTACAACCAATCTGGTTTGTGCGGGTACGAACTCAAAAATGGAAACGCCTCGGGAACCACGTTTACGGGTTTCAGCCCGGGCGGAGTCAAAGGTCTGGCGTGCTCTCGGCCTCGGCCCGATGACCGCGAGATGATCGTTTGCGAGACGGCGATCGATATGCTCAGCGTCGCGACACTCGAGGGCGCACACGGGAAACGCTTCTTCAGTACCGCTGGGCAGATCAGCCCAATGCAAGCGGAATGCTTGCGATCAGCGGCCGACAAAATGCCCCGTACAGATTCTCGGATTTTGCTGGCACTGGACCATGATCAGGGCGGGCAGATGATTGCGGCTCGAATACGCGAAGCGTTGGGTTCGATGTCGCTGCCGATTATCGAGCACTACCCACCCAATAAAGGCAGTGACTGGAATGATATTCTGCTAGATCGTCGCAAATGCGATGGTACGACGCTACAGCTCGGCTGATCATCTCATCGCTGCTTGTGCGATCAATCGTGATTGCGAACCCAAGTCGATCCGATGCCAAGGTTCTACGACTTGCCGTGAATGCGATCGAGCGTCTTTGCGATTAGTCGTCGATGCGACGATACAGCGAATCGCATCGGCTGATCGTCGTGTGCCCGCAAGCACGGTCAATCGTCTCGACTGAAAAACGACGGGCTGGCGACGTGGTGTTACGATTTTTCGTTTATGCGATTCGGTGTTTGTACGGTTTCAAGACGACACGTTGATACGTTTGACCGTGAATGCGACGAAGCGTTTGCGCACGGATGCGATCGCCTCAGAAATGTCGTCCCGGAAGAGAGGAAGGGGGCTCAGACGCGCCAGATTCTTTTTCAACTGCCCCCGCCGAGCGATTCTTCTTTTTCGATGTTCGTTTTCGCGTGGGAAGGTTGTCGTTTGTCGAGGTGAAGATCGATCGTAAAAGCCCGTTCAGTTCATCAATGCTACCGCGAAGGCGGCGGATTTTCTGAAGCAATTCTCGGTGTTCAGAATCGAACATGTCAGAACAGTCGCCCTAAAGCCGGTGCCAGCGGTGGTTCGACGTGACTGAATCGTTCATCAATGTCAGCAGATTTTGACGAGGCCATCACGATCGCCGCTAACCGAGATGGGGCGAGGGGTCTGCCTTGGCGTCGGAAAGAATGGATCGGCAAGCCGCTCGGCAGAAGTCCTTCGCCAGCATTCCAGCGATCATCACGCCCGACCGATCTCCAACAGCGATCGAGAACGAGGGCGCGAACCCGCCTTTTTCGAGCCACTGTTGCAGATTGTGTGCATGCTCTTTGGCCGCATCGTTCATGCCATGTGATTGCGCTTCAAGCATTGCAGCAAAGGTTTCTTCCGGATCTATGATGCGGATAGTGCGATTTTCTGGGCCTGCGTGTCAACCATTTTGTTGGTTGGGCGATCGGTTCCTTTCGGTTGACTGACTTTTTCACGCAGCTTCCCGCCTTGCCCGCATCGCCGCAAGGGTTTTCCTGCCAGAGCATCGCTTCGCTTGTCTTCGGAAAATCGCTCCGCGAAGACCCTTGCCCCGACGCCGGCGAACCAGGCGGGGGTTCGCTTGCATGGTCAATCAACAGAAAGGAACGACACCATGAACAACAACATCTCAACCACAAACGCAGAGCGAGGCGATCGAAAACAAAATCCGCTAACGAGTGGCGACCTGCGAAACTTCAGCGGCGATCTCGAACGGTTCCGATATGCACTCAATCGAAACGTCATCTACACGCCCGGCGTGCAATACGTGGCCGAGAAAGGGGAGGCGTACTGGCTGATCGACGCGATCGCATCCTGGATCGGTAGTGAACCATTCAACGAAGCTGTCGCGAAAGACGACCGGATCGGCGAGATGCATTTTTGGACGCTCCGACGGATCCAAGGCAACGCCGCCACACTGGAAGCGAAGGCGGATAGCCCCGAGAAACCATTCATTGTCCAAGACATCGAGTTTACCGACTTTCCGCTCGACAAGATTGACATTTGGGCCGGGTTCGATGGAAAGCACTGGACGCTCTATCTACCGAGCGAGCACTAACCAACTGGCGTTGCGGGCGTCGGCGGTTTCTCGTTGACGCTCGCATCGATTCCGTGCCAAAACGGCATCAAACAACAATCAATTGATAGAAAGGGCAGTCCCATGACACGCAGTTTAGAGACCGCCGCCGAAAGGTAGGGCGGCATGGCAAAGAAAAAACACGGCAACAAGCCGAAACGAGACATCTACCGGGAGGTTACCGATCGCATCATCGGCTATTTGGAACAAGGGACTGCCCCGTGGAAGAACCCGATCCGTGGCGGCACCGGAGATGGGTGGCCGAAGAACCTTGAAAGCGGAAAACGGTATCGCGGGATCAATGTTCTCTTGCTGGGGATGCGATCCTTTGAAGCCGGATTCAGTTCGGATTACTGGATGACGTACCGGCAGGCACAAGCCAAGAATGGCCAGGTCAAGAAAGGTGAAAAGGGCTCACTGGTCACGTTCTGGAAAATGTACGCCACCCGAGACAAAGCAACCGGTGAACCGATTGAGATCCCCATGCTCAAACACTACACGGCGTTCAACGTCGAACAAATAGACGGCATCGAGATCCCTGATGCGCCGCATGACTTGTCTGATGCGGAACCGTTTGAACCAATCATCGAGGCCGAACGGATCGTTGCCGGATACCAGGACAAGCCGAGTATCGAACATGACGGCGGAAACCGAGCTTTCTATCGACCTAGCACCGATGGCGTTCACATGCCAAAACCAGAGAAATTCGAGTCACCAGAAAATTACTATTCCGTTTTGTTCCATGAACTGACCCACTCAAGCGGCCACAGTAGCCGACTGAACCGAGGCTTGGACACGGAGTTGGCGCCATTCGGATCGCCAGACTACAGCCGTGAAGAACTGATTGCCGAGATGGGAGCCGCGTTTCTTTGTGCCGCCAGTGGCATTAGTCGGCCCACCATTGAACAGTCCGCGTCCTATCTGCAGAGTTGGATCGACGTGCTCAAGGGCGATAGCAAACTTGTCATTGGTGCAGCCGGAGCAGCCCAAAAAGCTGTCGATCACATCCTGGGTGAAACTTTCCAGGACGCTGCCAATGTCGCCCCGACAAAAAACAAGCCGGTGACAACAGAATCGATCGTCGCCGCGGGGACCGATACCAATTCTGCTCAGCTCGATCTGTTTTGAACGCGGTGATGGGACGTTCCGGCCAAGTCATTCCCTTTCGTTGTCAATTGACTATCAGGATACGCTGCCACGCTCGCGATCTCGTCAGCAAGGGGCCGTGTTGTCGCTTCGCTTCTGCCCGCACCAAAACCCCTTGCTGACGAGATCCCGATCGTGGCTGGGACGCGGACCATGGTCAACCAACAAAGAAAGGAAAAAGCCATGACACAAACAAACAACAATCAACCCGCCAGCACCGTTCGAACCGGAGCACTCAAAGGCGTCATCTGGAAGAACGCAGGCAAAGACGGCAAACCTGATCGCTACTCGGTTAACTATGTCCGAGCCTACAAAACGGCCGAAGGTCAGTGGAAAGACACCAGTAGTTTCAGTGAAGTTGACAATCTGAAACTGGGCTACCTGATCCCGAAGGTGAATGACCGGATCGCGGAGCTCAAAGCCAGCGACCGTGAACAAGAGCAAAGCAACGATGCAGAGGAGGAGGGCCAATAGGCCATTCTCCCATTACGGGGCACGGCGACACGACGCATCGTATCGTCGTGTCGTTCATTGCAACGCGAAACCTGCAAACAATCAGCGGCTTGGCTTCACTCGAATCGAGTTTGTCCCAAATTTGGGACGAGCTTCTCGCTGTGCCTCAACTGCAGTCGGACCAACCCAATGCACGAGTCGCAGCCGTCCCAAATTTGGGACGTGACCCTTCATGCTGCCTGAGCCGTTTCCACGTTGATCTTCATGATCTCTGCACTGGATTCGGGTCTTCGTCGCCCGCGAGGGTCGGCCTCCTCGAGCCAACGCACGGACGCCATCCCAAACAGTGTTGCCAATTCTCGCAGATTGCGACCTTCGATCGTGATCAGCGTTCGGGAGGCGGCGAATACAGTGAGCTTGATCTGGCCCGCGTCGCGACTTTCGATCTCGCGAACATCGGAATAGGAATAGCTCAACCAACGACCGTCATTGAGTCGCAGCTGGAACATCATCGGCGGCATCTCTGCGGGAAGTGCCGACGCGTAGGGTGGTGTCTCAGTGTTCTGCGTAGAGACTGGAACCGATCGCAAGGTAGGTCCGCCTTGGCTGTTTTGAAATGCTCTGGACGCTTGGGACATGACTAGATGCTCCTTCGAACATGTGGCGTTAGACGACGATCGTTGCGTTGGTGAACACGGCGATCTGGGGACTGCGGTGGGCGTTGACGGTTCATGGCATTCGATCTCAGCCATGTTCGGACGCGACTACGGAACGCTTCGAAGTGACGCCGGTGACTCGATCGCTGACGCATCGGGAGATTAGTCTGTGGAGTAGGGGACTCGCTCCGTTTTGTCTTGGTGGGACCCTGCGGTTGCTGGCCAACGAGTTCTGTTGCTGACATCTGTTGGCCGCTGCGTTCAATCGCTCGTCTGACCTTGGATTTGTCGTCGACGTAGATCACCACATCTTCGCTACCGCGTGACGCAGTCACGTACAGCGTTTTGGCGTTGATCGCGGGCAGGGAAGTCGCACCCATCGCAGAGATTACCACGTCCCTGTCTTTGCCCTGACTGGCATGGCTCGTGATGACATATCCAAGGTCCAAATGCCCGTAGTCCCTGGAGACAACCTGGCCGCCCTTCAAAACAAGGTTTCCGCTCGAGTCAAAGCCTTTGACTTCGTCCAGTCGCCCATTGCTCAAGCGGGTTTGTCCGTTCTTGGTTGTTCCACCCAGGCTAAAACGGATCTTGTCGCCAGCGGCAAGTCGAACCTCGTCTTCGCGGTAAACCTCGAATCGATCAGGTGTCGCGATTGGAAGCTTCTTGCGGTCACCATTGCCTATCGAGATCAACTCGACTTCATTTTCGACTGCCCCCGCGACGCGGTAGCGTTCGCCTCGTTGGATGCCCCCGCGTGCATTCTGGTGAAATTGAACAATCGCCCCGGCTTGCTCCGCGTAGGTGGCGGCTTCACGCTTTTGGGCTTCTGTCAGGTTCATTGATTGCAGCTGAAGGAAGGGGCGTTCCTGCTCGGCAAGCTTGCCTCGCTCGCGAAGCGATCGTCGAATTTCCCTGGTCGCGGCGGCGGCTTCCGCATGCGTAGGAGCCACGACCAGTGTTGACTTGCCCTTGTCCATTGCCGAAAGGAATCCTGCTGCCAAGACTTCATGTTTGTTGTCGGCGTCGATCTCTTGGATCTTCCCCATCGCATCGAGCATGTCAAACCCGGCCAGCAGTCCGGACTTGCCGGAACGCTCGTCGATTTCGTGTCCACGACTGATCGATTCCACGGCTTTGCGATACTGGCCCTTCTGGCGTTGGATGACTTCCACGCGGGCAATGTTCAAGCCGGCTTCTCTTTCGAGCAGCCGCATCGCTTCCCCTCGGCGTGGCGACGCGTGCTGCCGTGTGTCACCAGAGAGCACCACGCGGGCATTCTGCTCTTTGGCGATATCGAAAACGGCATTGAGTGACCGCACGTCCATCAATCCCGCTTCATCGATCCAAATCACTTGGTCGCGGACCTCGGGATGCAACTTGGTGTTCCGGATCAAATGCTCGACCGTTTGCGTTTGTTGGAACCCTTTACTTTGCAGGACTTCCTTCGCGCCCGTGCTGGGTGCGAACGTAAACAGTTTCTTGTCGTTCTGCGCAATCGCATCGGCAGCCTCCTGCATGAGCGACGACTTACCCGTGCCCGCGCCACCCGTGACAGCCATCACGGTATCGCGGCTCGTCAGGACATGATTGACGGCCGCTTTTTGTTGCTCGTTCAGCCAGTCGCGATCAAATCGATGTTCTTGCTTCCCAATTGCTTGCCTGGTTCCGCGTCCATCGCGTGCGAAATCGATCAAACGTTTTTCAGCATCAAGCACTTCTTGGGTCGTGACGAACGACCGGGATGCACCATCCTGGTCGAGGCTTCGCTGAATGATTGGTTGTCGATCGAGTGTTCGTTCAATCTCTTCAGGTGTGAACGTCAGCCCATGCTCCAATGCGGTTGCAACGACCTGATGCCGCTCCACGGTAGAATGACGGAACAGGTGATGATCGAGAGCGTATTCGACCGAGACGTTCGCCTCGCAATGCTCTTCACCGCCATTGCCTTGGACGCTTAGCGTTGCCAATCGTTCGAACGCCTTGCGTTCCTCATCGTTCAAACGCGATGACCATTCGTCCCGTAATCGTTCGACTGACGTGCCAAGTTCCTTCTTCTCGCGAGTCTGTTTGCCGAGCGTTGCCTTCTTTGCCGCGTCATGGACGCCTTTGGCTCGAGCGGCTGCCTCGACCTGCTGGGTTCGTTTGCTGAACTTTTCAATCGTCTTGCGATCCAATCCATCGATCTCCCAGCCCGCTTTGATGCGTCCTGATTGGGCAAAGCGAGTAGGGCTCACGGCGTAACCAAGTTGATCACGCAGCCGCCGAGCAAGTCGCGATTCGAACTTGGCCTGAAGACTGGCTCGCTGGCGAACGATCTCCTCCATCTGCCCCGCGTAGTGCTTGCCGTCTTGATGGGTCCAATTGATGACAAAAGCATGGATGTGCAAATGCGGATCCGCTTTGCCATCGACTGGGCGAGACGTTGTGTGGAGGAAATCAGCGTAGATCAATTCACCGGTGGTCGACTTCTGCTCGCTGCTGTGATGTTCGCCGTGCCGGACACGGCGTTGCATCAACGGTTCGACGTCTTTGGTCATTGTCTCGCGAACCGCATCACGCAAAGCGTCCACCAATCGTTCGTCTACGTTGATCGCCCACGCGAGGGAGACCGACTTTGGGACGGAAAATGTCAGATCCATCCCCGGACGACGGTCCTTGCGATTGCGCTGTGTCAGTGATCTGCCGGTGTTCGGATGTTGGCCTTGAAGCAGTGCGGAAAACTGATCTTTGGTCACATCCGTGCCACGACCTAATCCCAGTGTCTCGGCTCCTTTGCCGTGCCATTGACCATTGATCTCTTGGCCGAGGTAGTAGTCACCCTGAGTGAGCACCTGGTCAAAATATTGACGCGTCGCAGCGATGTTTTTGCTCTGTGTCGCGATCAGCATGATGCACCCGATGACGTTCCAGGATGGGCGTCAGTATGGAAGAAAAAATTAGATAGGCTTGTCCCCTAAGCACTGCTTAGGCATTAAACCGTGACACGAAAAAAACGCAAATGCAACGCGTCACTGCGACTCTATCCACAGAGCACTCCATGCGAGATAATTTCAGCTTTCGCGATCATGAGAACCATCAATGAACCCACGAAACGAACCAACACTCAACGGAACGACAATAGCTACTTGGGCTGCCACTGGTGTCGGTTGGATCGCCACAGTGATTGGCTTCTTTATCACAAGCGGAATTGCGAGCTACGCCTGCTACCAATCCGATCAGGCTGGTCAAACCGCTGCGGAAGCAAACAAACTCGCTTGGGATGCGATGCAACAAAACAAAATGCTGCAACGCGACAATCAAATGTTTGCACACAGGATGCAAGAATACGAAATTTCGCTGACCACGCCCCGACTGTCGCTGCTGCGGTTCAAAAGGCTTTCTGCTACCCGGTACATCGCGACGATCCAAAACGACGGGCAACGACAGGCGGTTATCTTTGGCGCTCAACTTCATCCCGGCCATGAAGAACCAAAGGTCGGGTCTATGGACGAGCGTCCAACGGTACCGGAATCGATGAAAGTTCCGACTATCAAAATCCCATTTGCCAATCCAAATGAGCTGAGCGTCGAGCTGCCGATCCCAGCCGTTGTCGATGCTGGCGATATCGTATCCGTTGAGATCACCTTCACAGTCGAATTTACCGAGGGGAGCATTCACATCGACCAAGGGATTGGACAGCCGTTGTGGGCGGGCCGATACCAAATTCAAAAGACACTCAATCTCCTTCCAGGAGATGCCCCGCCAACCGAAGGCGAATTGGACGATATCTTCGGTTTTCCGCCGCCTCCCGCTCAAAGGTTCGATCGGTAAAATGCTACGTTGATCAGGACCCGAAAACTCGCTAAACAGGATCTGCAGCAACCGATTCGAAGGAACGAGCCACGATGGCATTGAAGAAATCCGAACTCTATTCGTCGCTCTGGGCGTCCTGCGACGAACTGCGGGGCGGCATGGACGCGAGCCAGTACAAAGACTACGTCCTCGTGCTGCTGTTCCTGAAATACATCTCCGACAAATACGCCGGCCAGCCCTAGGCACCGATCACGATCCCCGATGGGGCCAGCTTTGCCGACATGACGCGGCTGAAGGGGGCGACGGATGTCGGCGATCAGATCAACGAGAAGATCATCGCGCCGCTTGTTGCCGCTAACGATCAACTCGACCGATCTGACTTTCCTGACTTTGATGACGCCAGCAAATTGGGCGATGGGAAAGAGAAATCGGAACGGCTGACTAAACTGATCGCAATTTTCGAGAGTAGGGCACTCGACTTTTCCATGAACCGCGCCGATGGCGGTGACATTCTGGGCGATGCCTACGAATACCTGATGCGGCACAGCTTTTAGCCGGCCGGATTCGTTTCTCGTAAATTTTCCCTGTCATCAGTCCGTTCAGTTTCGACTGCACCAAAGGTCATATTCAATGAGTGTTGAGCGAATTCGACAAAGGTTCGAGCAGTTGGCAAACGATGCGATGCCAATCAGAGGCTCCAAGAATCTCGTTCGTGGCGGCCAAATGTTTGCAGACCGCAACGTGGTCGATTCCGCTTTGCTCACCAAGTGGCAAACGTCCGTCGAGACACTGCTGGCAAGCGTGTTTGGGGAGTCATCCCCCACAACTGTTCGTTTCGGCGTGGAGTGCAAACGCTCCCACTTTGAAGACTTCGAGCGTCAAGAAGCCGTTCTTCTCTCTGCGAAGGAACAATTTGAGGGTGGTTTTTTGTTCGACGTTCGGAATCTAGTTCACGCTTCGGTGTTTTCCGACGAGCTTGAGCAGGCGGAGCATTTTCTCGAAAGCAATTACAAAGTTCCTGCTGCAGTCATTGCGGGCACAGTGCTCGAAACCACTCTCCGAGAATTGTGCGAACAGCATCCGGAAACCACCGTCGGTAAGGCTGACACAATGATCAGCGACATTGCGAAGCAGGGCATGGTCAACAAAATGATGGTTGATCAGCTTCGTGCCTGGATGAAGATCAGAAATTCCGCAGCCCACGGAAAGCCGGACGAATTTGCAGAAAGCGATGTTGCTCGCATGATTCAAGGCATTCGCGACTTTGTCACATGGCACATGACCTGACGACGCCAGGTCGATTGCTATGCCGCAAAATTGATCCGATAAGCGGTGCTCTTGTGTTCACCGTCTTCTGCGAAAGTACGATTTATGCCCGTGGTTATCCGTGTCCGCAGCCCATTCCCTACGATCGGAGATCGTAGGGAATGGGCTGCGGACAGTCAAACTGCTTGCTTTTGCAGCAAAAAGTGTGTATTTTTTGCTGCAAAAGGAGGCTCGTACAGATGCCACAAACCATTGCTGCTAAAGCACTTTCGAGAATTTACGGGAAGGGGAGGGGTTGGGCCTTCTCTCAGGCTGACTTCGCTGATTTGGCGGGTGGCAAAACCATCAACTCAGTGTTTCGTCGACTGGCGGAAGAGGAGACGATTCGGCGAGTTCAAACCGGACTGTACGATTACCCGCGTTACAGCGAATTGCTGGACCGGACTCTTGGGCCGGATATTTTCCAGGTTGCCAGTGCCCTTGCCCGGAAATTTAAGTGGGAGATTCAGCCTGATGGAGCGTCGGCGCTCAATCTGATGGGGCTATCTACGCAGGTTCCTGCCCAATACCTGTTTCATTCCGATGGCCCGACTCGGGAGTACCAGATCAACAGAACAAAACTTCGTTTCAAACGAGTGGCAACCCGCGAAATGAAGTTTAAGCAGCCCGAAAGTGCGGTCATTGTCCATGGCCTGAAATCGCTCGGTCCCGACCACATCAATGACAAAACGATTGCCAAGGTTCGCGATTGGTTGCCTGAGGCCAAACGTAGGCAGGTGCTGCGGGACACCCAAACCGTGACCCAATGGGTTCGCGCTGCCATTCGAGAAATCTGTAAGGAGCCAGTTCATGGATAAAGTAGCTGGCCTATCAGCGAGACAGCGAAGCGAACTTTTCGAGGAATCGGCAAGCCTGCGAAACCTTCAAACGGCGATCATTGAAAAGGACTTTTGGGTTTGCTGGCTGCTGAAAAAGTTATTCAACGCGCGGGAACTGAAAGGCAAAATGGTCTTCAAAGGCGGCACCTCGCTATCGAAGGTTCACGGTCTGATCGAACGTTTCTCGGAGGACATTGACCTCGTACTTGCTTGGGGATTGATTGGATACGGGGAGGAGGGCGTTGATCCTTGGCAAGAGATGCCGTCAGCCAACCAACAGAACCGCTTCAACGCCACCTTCAATGAGAAAGCGGCGAAATACATTCGCGAAACGCTCTGCCCGCTCGTCGAAAAGATCACGTCGTCAGTCGATGGTATTGAATGTGTCATCCCCGATGACCCGCATGTGATCGAAGTTCATTATCCAGCTGCGTTCGGATCGACCGCGTTCATGCCCGAGGTGAAGCTGGAAATTGGTCCGCTCGCCTCGTGGGTGCCCCAAGGCAATCACATCGTCCGCCCGTATGCTGCCGAAGACTTCCCGCAGGTCTTCGATGATCCCGATTGTCCGGTGGTCGCGATCACCGCCGAACGGACGTTTTGGGAAAAGGCAACGATCCTGCATCAACAAGCTCACCGCGCTGAAGACAAGCCGATGCCGTCGCGATACTCACGGCACTACTACGACCTGTTTCAAATGACCAGCAGCAACGTCGCCACAAACGCGATTGCCGATCTCTCGCTGCTTGACGACGTGGTGAAGTTCAAGCAGCGTTTCTATCGAAGTCCGTGGGCAAGCTACGAAACGGCAAAGCCGGGATCGTTTCGGTTAATGCCGACCGCAGCAGGTGATCTGGTTTTGCGGAAGGATTACAACGCAATGCGTCCCATGTTCTTCTCTGATCCACCCACGTGGGGCGATATAATCGCAGGACTGCATGTTCTCGAAAATCAAATCAATACAATAGCAAAGGATAAAGCTGAATGAATTCGGGTGAGCTGGATTTAATCAGAGACGCCGACATCAAGATTCTTCAGCTAGTGCCTCCGGAACGATTTTGTGCCGCTTGAAGACCTCATTTCCCCCAGACCCTCAAGCAGCCAGAAGCGTGCCCTGATAGGTCCACTTATATGGCCTTGCCAGCGTGCTGTTGTAGTATTCGATGAAAGCCAGGATTCGATCTTCCAGATGCTCGATCGATGTGAAGCTCATTCGCCTCAGCAGTTTTCGACGTAGCGTTCCAAACCAGATTTCAATTTGGTTGAGCCATGAGCAATGGCGAGGTGTGAAGATAAATCGAATCCGATGAGACGGATCACTGAGAAATTCGCGACGACTGGCTGTCGACTGCAATATCCCTTTGCGGCCCTTGAGCCCAAGGTCGTCCTCAAAGCCGATCATCGTAGCGATCATCCTCACCAGTGTTTCACTGCAGTGAGTATTTAGATTGTCCATCACGAACCGGTAGGTTGCGTCTACACCACCTAGGCTGATTACATTGTTGATGTTTTCGAGCATGTCCAGTTCGCCACGCGTGTCTCGAAGAAGCGGTGCCCAGATCTGTCCCGTTGCAACGTGGAGATTGCCAAAGAGTCCTGTTGTTCCATGGCGTTGGTACTTGTATTCCAGGCGAGCGACATCGTGACGGCGAACCGGTGTGCAGGCCAATCGATAGCGGACTGGGGCATCCTGTCAATCGACTTTGGGTGTGATAATGTATCTTACGGAAAATTGGATTAGCCCAGCATCAAAGTAGACATGCATCCGTAATGGGGTTATGCCCCGTGCATTTGTCGGTTTCGGGTAGCAGATCCCATTTCGGAAATTGAATTATGGACTGGGTTTTTGGAAAGCTTCCGTGATTCTGCTCAGGCGTTCACTGTCGATGGATGCCGGTCATATGGGATCGAATGGCGGTTGAGCAAAGCGACTTTATGAATCGATTGGCTGCTTGCCAAGGTTATCAAGATAGCCCTCAACCGTCATGCGCTTACCGCCTACGAATTCAAGCAGCACTTGATCTTCACGCAACTTAGCAATGTGGCTCGCATCTTCCTTCAGCCGAGTCTCAATATCACGGTATTCGAGTGTTATTGGTCCCAATTCAATTGGCTCGCCAAATAAGTCAAAAGTCAGGCTCGAAAATACTTGTCTTAAACCAGGGCATTCGAATCGCTTCGATTTATTTGGAAGTGATTTGCGATCTACTGCAGCCAGCGCAAGGCTCGGATCGTCGTCCAGGAAAAAGATGTGAGATGTGTGTCTTCTTTTTCGGTCGAATGTCAACCAATGAAGTACATCTATATCCGATAGGTCGCAATCGAGGTCCAGTGGGGGATTCAACTTGTAGTGATAGGCAAGTTCGCGGGACTTACTTAGCATCTCAAGTGCGTGTCCGATGTGCGTCAACTGGCCGGGCACCGGCACTGGAATACTCGGAAGCTGAACATTGTCCTTTGTAATTATGGTTTGCACGGAGTCGCAATCACCAAGTTTTCTGAAGAAAGCGAGCGTCGCATCGAAATGTGGAAGGTCGAGAATGCGGTGACTATTCCATTTCGCGAGCGAACAGTTCCATTGCGTCGTCGGAACGCTGCTACTGCCAAGCTTCCAGATTCCGTTCACTGTGATCGGATGCGATTCAGATGTTTCGATTCGAACTTCTGTCGTTCCACCCGAGACTCGGGTTTCGGTCAGGTCTATCGAGGCAACTGGTCGGCGGCTTTCAAAACCAACGATCTTGATAGAAAACCCTGTGTCTGGCCGGCGTCTTAGCGAGATTCGGCCGATACCCATCTCTTCCATTAATTTCGATCCGCTGACCTCCGCGTTGAACTCGACCGAATTTTCTCTCTGTTCAAACCGACGGAGGGTCTCCGCGTCTTGCTGCGACATCTTCAACGCTAATTTGACGGGCTCCTTCGGTGTGAAATTCAAACGCAAATACTCTCCCGTTGAAGCAACGTTGAGCTCAAATCGATTGTCGAGCGAACTGTATTCGTTTCGAGCTCTCCGCAGGGCCGCCTCTACACTGCTTGGGTGTAGCTCTTTCATGAATTCAAGGTGTTGATTGAAGTGCGATTCGAAATCTTCGAGATCGTCAAGATTCTGTGACACAGGAAGACGAATGGTGACTTCTTTTTGCCACCGCCACTTGCGACTCAGCTCCCTTGCATGTTCCTGGAGAAACGTCCAGTAAGTTTTCGCGTTCACAACGTCTACATGGAATAGGTAGATAGGGTAGCGGCGTTTGTCGACATGGTCCACGAGATTTTCGACCTCGATCGCACACGAGATGAAATCGCCCTTCTTACTCTTCTTTACCTTTTCCGTTCCACGGACTTGCACACCGAATTCAAAACCTGAGTGTCGTTCGTCACGGAATACCTCAAATTTCAGATCAACCCCGTAGTCGCGGTTCTGTTCCTGATGCACCCAATGATCAGGTGCGCGCGACAACGCTATTTTGACCGCTCGATCACCGATTTCATGTTCCCGCCTTCGCTTTGCCATGTATTAGGTTTAACGCTTCTTTCGGCCCAATCAAGGGGGATAGGTTAGGGCCTCCGTCGAATTCCGATTGCTGGCCATGGCGGTCAAAACCGAAAAAGTGAGAGAGGATAGTCACTTGGTATGCGAATTGGGCTCGATCTCAATATTTAACTGTCTGAGGCGGGTTGCCCTCAGCTGTTGAGATCTCGCTCGATTAGCGCTCTGAGCAAGTCAGCAATCTGAATTCCGCGTTTGGCACAACTGACCTTCAGTTCGGTGTGAAGCGACGGATCGATGTCGATAGTTAGGCGTTTCTGTTTGACGACTGGCTTCTCCGCGATGGCCGGCTCTCGCGTCTCGACCCACTTGTCGAGTTCGGCTTTTGGTTTGGGGCGAGCTGTCATCGTGATTTTCTTGTTCATTGGATCCTTCTCAATTCATTGACAAATTTCGTAATTTCCTTCGCGGCTTTCGATCGTTTTTGATCCAAAACCGTCGTTCCGCTTGCGGCGCTCTCGGCGAAGGCCACTCGTTGTCCGATGTCGCTTTTCAGGATCGGCACGTCAAGTTCCACCAACGCCTCTCGCACGTCCCTTCCAATTGCCGTGTTGGCGATCTTTCGATTCAAAGCCAAGCAGCATTTGATTTCGGGGTTAAACACCTGTGCCTCGCGAACCAAGTCAACCGTTTCGGCTGCAGCCCAAACGTCCATTGGTGATGGTTGCAGCGGAATGACCACAATGTCTGCGGCCAGGATGATCGATCTCGCCAATTCGGTGACTCGCGGCGGACCGTCGATCACAACGTCGTCGTAGTCTTGGGCGAGGCTCTCGATCTCTTTGTGGAGGGTCGCTTTTGCCATCCCGACGACTGTGAAATCAGCCGTCTCGCGATGGTTCGACCACCCAAGCGAGCTGCCCTGCGGATCCGCATCGATCAGCAGTACACGCCGTCCTCGGTTGGAGAGCTCGGCGGCGGTGTGGATGGAAAGCGTTGTCTTGCCGACACCACCTTTTTGGTTCAGGAATGCATAAATCATGTTCGTCGTATTTCTGTGCATGAGGCTGCGCGTTGTTACGACTTTACGTTACAGGACTTTTCCACGACGCGCAACAGTTTTCTGTATCACCATGTCGACGTGATTCATTGCTTGCGCTCGCGCGCTCGCCGTGGCAGTCTGCCACGCGATGTTGCCAGACTTTCAACTTGTCCATGCGATGCAAAGCGGATGCACTGCAGATTTCAACGAAGCCATGCGAAGAGGCGCGACCATGCGTGCTCGCGATCTCAATGGTCGGTGCTTGTTGGAAGTTGCTCTGCGACAGGGGCGTCCCGATCTCGCTCGGCGACTCTTGAGCTTGGGAGCCGATCCGAACGAGGCAATCGGAAAGAAGGGCGATCATCTGATTCATCTTGCCGCCCGGACTGGTGACATCGGATTCTTAGCTGTTTTGCTCGAAGCGGAAGTAAGCCCAGATTGTCGAGGAAACCTCCGACGCACCGCACTTCATCACGTTACCAAAGGCAAATTTGAGTTCATGGTGAACATGCTGCTGGAGAACGGTGCCAATCCCGATGCGGTTGATGCCCGTGGCGATACTCCTTTGCACTTGGCGGCGGAGGTAAACAGTCTGTCAATCATCAAGCTGCTGCTCAGGTACAACGCAGATGCCTCAATCACCAACAATCAGCTTTACACTCCAGTCCACAACGCGGCGGCGGCCGGGAATACCGAAGTCGCGAGGTTGTTGCTCGAACACGAGCAGGCAATCAGGCCACAGCATGAATCAGCCGAGCTTGCCAGGCGTGTTCTCCGGGTAGCCGAACTTCACGGCCAGGATAAAACACGGCTCGCCCTTACAGAACGTTTGGCCGGTCCCGCTTTGGAACTTCATTAGCCGAGGTTCGGACTACTTGTTGAAGCGAGTTGGAGGTGTTCACGCAAAGGGCAAGCGAAGTCCATTCGCGAAACGCGCACGCTTCCCGCGAGGAACAGTCCGATATCGTGCGCTCCCTGAATCCGGATTCGCATAGAATCCGTCAAAAAAGCGGGTTTGCGAGTCGGGAAGCTCGGCCGGGAGTGCTGCTGATCTAGGCGGGCACGTGGGGAACGGCATTGCGTCGCTGCCTGGCGGTTCGTGCAGCGGCGGCCCGTCCGGCTAGTAAGAGAGCCCATCTTTCAAGTGCTGTCTCAGGAAGTTGCTGGCTGCCGCCAACTGCTCTGCAGGAACAGTGGCTCCCAGGTCCGCCGCAATTTTCTCTAGGCAGCGATCTGGAGCATGAAGCTCCCTTTCCGTGCACCGAATCAGCTTGCTAGGATCAATTTCATTGATGTCCCGCCAGGCTTCCGAAAGTTTACGGTGCCGAACCTGTGTAGCTGCCGTTGGACTGGAGGGCAAGCTTCTTGGTTTCGTGGACTCAACGAGCAAAAGCATTGGTGCGTTCCATGCGGCGAGCACTTCCCGCCACATGATTGGCAGGCACTCGTGGTAGGCAGCCAGTAACGTGCGGTGTCGGTTCTTTATCGCAGTGCAGCGACGGCTAGCCCATTGCCGTAGCAGTGCCACGCGATGATCGAAATGAGTCGAAGGTTCCCACCAGACCGAATCGTAGAGGTGTCCAATGGTCCGGTTCAACCCGGGCGCCACGGATTGGGCAATCAGCGGTGAACCAATGCGTTCAGCACGCCGGTTTTCCCCGACAGGGATTCCCAGCAGGTGAATCGCCGATGCCACCGCCATTGTTAATTGATCATTGTTCCCAGCAATCGCTACGAACTGCTTTCCCACTGGCGCATTGCAAAGCCAGTCAGCGTCTGGGAAGAACTCGTCCGGGTTCTCGGAACTGCGGATCGTGCTGCGTCCTGCACGATGTCCAGCGAGCCATTTGGCGGGCACGTAGACGCCGCCCGGGTATGTGTGGTGCATCTCGCCTAGGCGATGGTCGATGCAGTGCCCTCTTCCCCATTGCTCAGGTGAATTGATGTGTTCGTAAACTTGCTCGATTGTCGAACGTCCACGCAATCCATAGGCGAATGCGGAGTGGACATTGAATGGCCGGTACACCTCGGGATTCACGTGAATCGGCAGCTGAACCTCTTTGTGCAAATGCTTTCCGCCTAGGTAAATGATCTCCCAGTCGGCAGGTAAAGCAGCAAAGAACGTTTGAGCACGCTCCGCAAATTCAGGTACAAACGCGACATCGTCTTCAAAGATCAGGATCGAATCGAGGCCATCGTTCAGTGCGTCTTCTAGCACGCGGTAGTGAGACCGGAAACAGCCCCAGCTACCCGCAGGCGGCTTCGCTTGGTATCCAGGAGGCGGCTTTACCATTTTGCCGTCAATCGCTCGCATGACGCTGGGAGGAGCGAACGGCCAAGGCGAGGGCAGTTGGCTGTAAAAAGCTTCCAAGCGATCTCTGCTACGTGCCAGGCTAATTACCACCACGCGGTCAAAAAAATCGGCTAGCTCTTGCATCTCGTCACTCATCCATTTGCCAATGTGTAAAGTTTGGTCGCGTCATCTGGGCAACACTGCATTGATCGCACGCACGGGCTGTATCGCGAGAGCGTGGCTCGGCGCCAGCTTTCCGTGGCGTCCTTTTTAGCACCGCCAAAAGCCGCTCCGTTACGATTGCTCGCCTTCCAGGCGGTAAGTGCTTGCTTACCCAAATATTAAAATATCAAAGGACTTCAATTTTGAGCGAAACGAACATGGGTGCGGAAAATCGAAGAATCTGTTGGCTCGCATCGTATCCCAAGTCTGGAAACACGTGGACACGAGCGTTCTTGCGCGCATACCAAGTCGATGCTCGTAGCCCCATAAACCCAAATGACATCGGGAAAATCTCTCGTTCTGAAAGTCGCCGCAGGTATTTTGGATTGGTTTCCGGAATTGAGGAATCTAGTCTAGATGAAGCTGCTATTCGAAGTTACCGACGGGATGTACAGGAGTTGATTGCGAAAGAAATTGGAGACTTTCAAGTCGCCAAGACACACAATGCGACAGTCTCGCCTTTTGGGGAACGATTGATTTTCCCGGAATTTACTCGGTGCGCGGTTTATCTCGTCCGAAACCCTGTGGACGTTGTCGATTCTCTTGCGGACCACAACGGATTGTCGATCAAAGACGCAATCAAGCTGATGAATGACCCGGGCCATCAGATTGGAGGGCCAGGAGATCCATTCGTGACGCAATTTCTAGGGACTTGGTCTGACCACGTCCGGTCCTGGACTCAGCAAGATTCCTTTCCGGTTTTGATTGTTCGCTACGAGGACCTAAAGCAAAATGCGATTGCCGTGTTCACTCAGGTTCTCAGGTTCATCGGTTGGCCAGTGGATCATCAACGAATTGCCAGAGCGAATGAATACTGTTCATTTGAGCATCTTCAGGAGTTTGAGATGCGAAACGGCTTCGGTGAGCTAAGCGATCGTTCGGTGAGCGGAAAATTTTTTCGTGAAGGAAGGGTAGGAACGGGAAAGAAACGCTTGACTTCCGAGCAGGCAGAGCAGATAAACGCTCACCATGAAGCTGTGATTCAGCAATTGAAGTATTGCTAGTTTTACACATGGGCGTGGGAACTGGCGAAACCGGGCAGTGATGCAGTACTGACAAGGGCACATATCAGTTGGCGAGCATCCGCAGTTTGCGGGCTTTGCGTGTCGCCATCTTTTTCGCTCATTCAGTTTGTGGCTGTCGATCATCACCTGAACAGAATGACTCCATCAGACACGGGCATAGAAGATGTCAAAGCGGGGCAGGAAATCGCGAATTGGTGGTCAGCGAATCTTTCGTCGGCGACATCGGATGCCACGAGTTGAGTCACTCGAACGAAGAGTGCTGCTTGCCGCCGACATTGCAGCAGTGCCTGATGAGCTCTCGGTTCAGCGAGAGGTCGCCACCATTTCGAGCCCGAGTTTATCGACTAGCTCAGAAGCATTTAGTCCAAATGTAACCTTCGCATCCGCTTCACCGTTTGAGCCAAGCGAGGTTGCTGCTGAATTGCCAAGTGGCCCCCTGCCACTTCCGAAGCGTTCTGTTCTAAACCCGAATGATGGAGGAATGCAATCTTCAGAAATTCGCGGCTCGTACACGCCGACCGCATCACCAAGTAGGTCGCCTTCAGGCAGTCCCAGTTCGTCAGGTAGCCCGAGTTCGTCGAGTAGTTCGAGTTCGTCGAGCAGTTCGAGTTCGTCGAGCAGTTCGAGTTCGTCAAGCAGCTCGAGTTCGTCAAGCAGCTCGAGTTCGTCAAGCAGCTCGAGTTCGTCAAGCAGCTCGAGCTCGTCAAGCAGTTCGAGCTCGTCCGTGCCGATGCCGCTTGGAGATCTGGACACCGAAGCGGAAGAGCCGCACTTGATTTACTGCGAAGACACTGAGGAGCAAGGTAGTGTCGAAATTGATATCCCAGCTGCATTCGGAGGTGGAAATGTCGATATTGAAATTTCTGGCTCCGCGATTCGTGGTACCGATTATTCGCTCGGAACGAATATTGGGATAACGTCGAGCTTTAGCGGCGATATATGGACGCTTAGTCTACCGGCTGGGCCCGCTTCCTTTGTGATTTACGTCACCGCGTTGCAGGACGGATCTGAGCCGGGTGGGACTAACGAATCTGCAACCGAGAACGTCACGTTTGCATGGGCACCTGGTCAGAATATTCCCGGGATCGACCTGCAAGGGTCAGGCTCTGTGTCGATCGTTGACGAAGATGAATCGCTCGAGCTAACAACGCCAGTCAGCTACACCTCGGAACTGGGGCCACCTGCTGGCGTATTTAGCCTGAAGCCAAGCGATTCAGGCAACACGGTCAACACGACCATCTACTGGGAAGTGAACACAAATGATGTTGAGAGCGACGAATTCTATCAAGCCATACTAGGCGTCGATTACACATTGACCGACGACGATCCCACGACACTCATTTTCAATGAGACGTATTCAGGGTCTGGGATTTTCCGATCAAACGCGAGATCGATCGCGTGTGATGATGACTTTCAATTGCTCGTTCACGCGATCAATGATCGTTTGCTCGAAGGCATCGAGACAGTCGATGTTCGGGCCCATATACCCATTTTAAGCGACCCATCAGAGAACGAATACACCTCTGAAGAAACAGTGCAGATCAAGGAAAACTACCACGACAGCGAAGTAAGGGAAGACAAGTACGGCTGCTCGTGTTCGTGTCCAACATGCCCAGATGGAGTGCCAGTCAGTACCGATGGCGCTCAGGCGGTTGCGACATTTCAACCGTCCGCAGGCACGATTGAAATCACAACTTCGTATCAGGGAGGGGCGCAGCCTGTTTTTGATATCGGCTTCACCGTTCCGAATGACACAGCTGTTCCATATAGCGTTGACGTGTTTTTTCAGATCATCGAAGCCGACCAGAGAGACGATGGTTCGCTGAAATCGCTAGGGCGAAAGCCGGTTGATGCCAATGCGGTTGTCACCGCCTCGTTCAACTTGGCTGTGCCGGTAGGTGCTTCGCCGGGCGACACACTTTGGTTCAGAAGACAAACAGACTTAACAGCTCATTTGGATTCCTGGACTCGTGGCTCGGGCGATACGAAGGATGGGTCGAATGGAATCACTCAGCAGATTATCCCGATCGAGATTTTAGCGCACCCAAATTACCCACCGACTTGGCCTGGTGGAGCACCCCTGGAAACCGATGATATGGTCAGCGGTTGGGTCGGACGGGTGAATCATGGTGCGACTGACCGTCGTGCAAGCTCGCTCGGAGAGAACCAAGCGCCAGGCTCGTCGATAGCGTCCCTCGAACGAATGATACTCGGCTATGACTCGATGGTTGCAGATTCGTCTGGCGGGCAGCCCTCCGGTGGAAAGGTGAAGTTTGAGAACGGATCCATGCTTTTCAATGCCTCTGGCGCTTCGTATTGGTTTCAGGGAAATTCGGGGTCTGCTCCAGGTATTCAGGACACGCTCTCTGGTGGGACGCTGACTGATCGATATGGAAACACGCGAGAGTTCAACGCTAACGGTGACTTGGTTGCTCGAACTGATTCAGCGGGGAATGCAATTTCCTATTCCTACAACAGTGATGGGACTGTCGCTGAAATAACGGATCACCGAGGCCTGAAAACCTCGTTTTCCTATGGTGTCAATGCAGTGTCCGGCCGCAACACAGTTTCGATTGAAACCGTCACTTCAACCTCCGACTCCACGCTGAATCGCCATATCCAGATGGAGTACCTCCCCTACACAGCGAGCACCCCAGGTGAATTGTCAATCGTCTTCGACGATCCTGACGGTGCAGGCTCTCGGAAGTCCAGAGAAGAGGTCTTTACCTATGACAATGAGGGAAGAGTTACCAGCCTCTCTGTTGGCGAAGTCGGTGCAGCTTCCCATACGACAAGCATGGCCTACAACTCATTGGACGGGCGTCTGTCATCCATTAGCTACCCCGATGGTTCTAGCTTGACATTCAACCTTTCTCGCCAGCAGAATGGGCTCATTGGCAAGGACTATGCTGGCGGGACGATCCTGGCCAGTGACCCGCGTGCAATTCGCGTCACTTCGGCTGGCAGTGGGAACGAGAACCCAATCCCCAATTATGCGATCTCGACATGGAAGCGGTCTGTCTCGAGTGACCCGCAACGGTCGATTTCTCAATTCGATCATCGTGGACGTTTGCTGCGGACATGGGACCCGAAACAGGTTGAGGCTCTTGGGTTAACCAGTGTCGGCACTCTCGGTGACACCGAGATCTCATTGCTTCAAGCGAATGTGGACTTGAGCACGGAATTCACTCGCACACCCACGAGCTGGGATGAACTTGGTAAGGTCACCGGTAACGATTGGGGAGAGGTTCTTTCTGTCTCAACGCCGGACCCTGATAAAACGTTGCTCAATGGTGTTTTGCAGAGCAACGGCCCGGCGGGGCGCCAATCCACTTCCTACACCTACAGCAACAACAACCCTGTCAGTTCCTCGATGCCGGAAAGCACGTCCGCGTCGTGGACCTGGAACGACACCTTCGATGTGATGACTTCATCGACGGATGCCACTGGCAACACGTATCATCAGCAGGTGGATGCATCCGGTCGCGTGACCCAGATGCAGTGGAAGCAAAATGCTTCTTTGGGCCAAAACCCGACTCGTCCGCTCGATGTAAGCGTTGATACTTATGTCTCCGCAATCGACGCTCTGCGGATCATGAACTACATCAGTGCAAACGGTGAGACTCGGACTCCCGTTGGCGGTGGTGGGACATCTTTCTACGACGTTGATGGTGACGGTTGGGTCACCTCGGTCGATGCGGCCCTCGTTATTCGCTATCTCGAGAATCCCGGCGTTGGCAACGAGGTTGATCCAGAGCCCGAAATCATTGGGCAGGTCGATCTCACCTACGTTAGCACTGCTGGCCTCCCAACATACTTGGTCTCGCAGCGTGTGATTGACACGGGGCGATCCTCGGGTGATACCGTCGTCGACTACGAGTACTACAACACGCCCAGTGACCCGGCCCGGCATGCCAAGTTAAAAACCGTGACCGAGTCGGATGGCACGGCGATTGAGGCGGTCACCGAATACAGCTACGACGACCGCGGCAACTTGAGTGAGTTGTCCGATCCCTCCGGACGCGTTACGAAGTATTATTACGACTCCCGTGACCGGATGATTGCGCAGCAGTCATCGGATCCAGATGGTGCCGGATCTCTTCTTCCAGTGCTCGTGCGCTATGACTACGACGTCTTCGGGAATGCTATCGCAAGTGAGCAGATCAATTCCTTTGTGGAGGGAGGGCAGCTCTTGGTCACCTCGCTGACGGAGAGTTCGACTTACGATGCGGGAAACCGCCTGACGGCTCACTACACTCAGAATCCGAGTGTCACTTGGTACCTCTACAAAGACGGGAGCGGAGACATCGTTCGCACCCAGAGCAAAGTAACCGCTTTGGCTGGAACCACGCTGACGGCAGCGGATCTAGAAGCTTACGGTGGAAGCAACGATGCGATCCCCAATACGCCTGTGACGTCGGTCAGCTACCAAGGTCTCAAAACCACGATCGATTACTACTCGACAGCGAACGTGATCACGGTTTCTGAGACCGACATGACCGCCGCCAGTCCATCGACAACGACTCGGACGACGAAAACAACGCTTGACCGCCTTGGGCAGGTTGTCAAAACGGTCAGCCCCGATCCGGTGAGCGGACTGACAACCACCGGCTCGGATCAGAGAGAGGGCGGTGGCTTCGTTACTTCCTTCGAGTACGACAATCTAGGTAATCTCGTTGGGGTCGTTGATGGGCTCAACAACGAATCCAGTTTCTCCTACGACGATCTCAATCGCCTCGTCAAAACGTCCACTCCAAACCCGGTTTCCGGCAGCCCATACGAGACAACGGTTAGCTACACGCCCAATGCGATTGGCTGGGACATTGAGACGACTGACCCTTCGGGCATTTCCGTCGTGGCTCAACTCGATGCGATGGGGCGTCAGCGTACGATCATCGGCGACATCCCGACCAGCAATGTTCGTTATTGGAACGATGGTAACGTTCGGAGCGTTACCGATGCCGAAGGCAATTTTACGAGCTACGACTACGACGACCGCGGCCGACTGACGGAAGTGGAGTCGCTGGATCTACGTCGCTCCGTCTGGGCACCGACCACCAGCTACAGCTACACCGTTGATTCGTTGGTGGATTCGATCACTGACCCATTGGGGCGAGCGACCACGTTTGAATACGACGATGGTGGCAGGCTGGTCAAATCGATTCAGCCGGATCCAGATGGTGCAGGTGCGTTGGTTTCAGCTTTCACCGAGTACGGATTGGACAGCCTCGGGAATGTTCATTCGGTGGAAGATGCCTTTGGACAGGTCACTTCGTTGGATCTCGATTCTTGGTATCGCCCGACGACAACGACCGATCCGGCTTCGGGCGCCACTGATTCCCAGTACGATGTGTTTGGTAACGTCACGTCGGTCACTGATCCGCTCGGGAATGTCACCAACTTCACCTTCAATCACCTCAATCAGTTGGTGACGGAGGGCAAGGTCTACAGCGGTGGCACCGAAAGCCGATCTTATTCCTACGATGGTGTTGGTAACTTACGGTCACTGACGGATCGCAACGGACGCGTCACCGAATACGTCTACGACAATCGATACCGATTGGAGACGGAGACGTGGAAGACTGGCGGAACGACCGATCGGACGTTCGATTATGCTTACGATACATCCGACCGCCTGATTTCGATTGATGACAGTGACGTTCTCGCCACCGATTTTGAGTTCGCTTACGACGACCGGTCGCAGCTCGTGGCTGAAAGCCAATTGATCGGCTTGGTCGGGACCGCGATCAACTTCAATCGTGAATTTGACAATCGAGGCAATCGCATTGAACTGGGGGCCAATTTCGGGGGAACGCTTTCAGGCGGCGTGATCTCCGGTGGCGTGGGCGACTTCGAAAATGGCTATGAATACGATTACCTGAATCGGTTGACGTCGATCGTTCAGCAATCGCAGTCCGGCGGGCATGCTGTTGCTCCTAAACTGGCTGAATTCGACTACAGCCGCGCGTCTCAACTGACGGACTTGCACCGCTACTCCGCAACGACTGCTGGCTCATCGGATTTGGAGGTGCACAGCCGGATGGCGTATGATGACGCAGGTCGGCTCAGCAGTTTGACTCATGGATCGTCAGCGATCTCCTACGGTGAGAACTGGGGCGGGACGTCGACACTCCCCTCCTCGCTTGGCAGTTCTGATCTGCTGGCCGCTTACACGTTCCAGTATGACGCGGACAACCGCTTGACGCAGTTCAATTCTTATCGCGATGGCACCTCGACCGCCTATGGCTACGACGTGCGTGATCAGCTGACCTCGGCTTCAAGCACGGCGATCAGCGAGCTGTCTCAGCCGTTTGGGCTTGCGACTGCAGAGTCCTACGACTTCGATGCCGGCGGGAATCGCAAATCCAGTGGTGGTGCGTCGCAGTCGGCTGCCAACACGCATAATCAACTGCAGAGCGACGGAACGTACAACTACACATACGACGATGAGGGCAACACGCTCAGTCGAACGTTGATCAGCACGGGCGAGGTGACCCTGTACGAATGGGACCACCGCAATCGCTTGGCATCGATCACCGAGAAGACATCGTCCGTGGGCAGCGTGACGCAGAAGATCGAATACGTTTACGATGCCTTTGACAATCGCGTTGGCAAACGGCTGGACAGCGACGGGGACGGGGATTTCGACCGTGACGAAGCGTTTGCCTGGACGGAAGGACAGACGGTCCTGCGTGCGGTCGACTCTGATGGCGAGGCGGCGAGCGAGACGTTCACGCTTTCCAGCCGCTACCTGTACGGCGAGATGGTGGACCAGTTGTTGGCCGACGAGCAGTATGACGATGGAGCTGGCCCGGAGATCTCAACGACGACCGCGGCTGCAACGTCCGGTGAGACCTTCTGGGCATTGACCGATCACCTGGGCAGCGTACGTGACTTGGTGGACAACAACGGCGAGATCCGCCAGCACGTCGCTTACGACAGCTTCGGCAATCGAATCGTTGAGCAGGATTACGACGCTTCAGGAACCGCAATCTCCAGCAGTCACCCCGATGCGATCGATGAGCTGTTCGGCTACACGGGCCGCGACTGGGACGCCGACGCGGGCTTGCAAAACAACCGAGCCCGTTGGTACGACCCGGCAACGGGCCGCTGGCTCAGCCAAGACCCTATCGGCTTCGCAGCCGGTGATGCGAACTTGTATCGGTATGTGGGGAATGCGCCAACGAATTCTACCGATCCAAGCGGCCTTGCTGATCCGCGCGTTGTCGGCGGGCACACTGTTGTTGGCACAGGTCACCATCTTGTGCCGGTAGAAGTTTGGGAAGAGTTCGGATTCTCACAAGAGGTTTACGAGTTTTTGGATAGCGACTACGCGAGGATCGAAACACCGAACGGCCACAACTACACCGCTCACGGCGAGCTGACAGGGTATTCCGGTTACATTCGGGCAGAGATGCGCGGTGAGCTACGCAAATACATGGGAGGACGAACGAGTGGCAAGCTATCGGTGCACGAACAAATGGCCTTCGCAAAACAGTTTGTTGACAAAGTGAAATTCGGTAACTGCAGTAAAGCGTTTATCAAGGAGTTCAACAAGCACGCGAAAGAAGGACCGGATGCAGTGCTTGAGTGGTGGAATCGTCGAGGGCATAAACTTCCTTGGTATGACGATGTTCCCGAAGTCAAAATAACTGGAATTGCAGTTCGCACTCCCTCTCAGTTTCGGAAGTGGGTTGGAAAGCGAGCTCGTACGATCTTGCCCTTCATCGGTGCAGTCGCGGTGTACAACACTGCCAGAGCAAATGGAAATTCACCCGCTGAAGCCGGGATGATCGCCGGCCTTGAAGAGGTTAATCCGTGTCCTGTCGGCTACGAAGAGTTTCACGATGCAGGAATGGCGTATCAGAATCTCGCCAACCGAGCGCTTGAAACGAACAGAACACGATTCGAAGCAATTCTTGGAATACAAAATGGCGGAAACATACCGATACATGCTGGCACCCGTCCCGGCGGAGTCAGCGACAACGTGAGACCAAAGAGATAATGCCGTGACTCGAATGAATGTGTTTCTCCCTTATCGCCTCGGGGAGAATTGGGGCTACTTAGATAAATCGGGACAAATCGTAATTCAAGCAAGGTTTGAATCCACAGGAAAAGTCGACGGTGGCAACCCTTATGGGATTCGCGATGACGGTATCGCGATACTGTCATTGTCGGGAGAAGAATTAAGCTTTGTTCCAAATGCTTGGTCAATGAACCCTTTTTCGCAGGGACTGCTTGCGATTCATCGTGACGACAAAGTTGGGTACTGCAATCAGCGCGGAGAAGTTGTAATAGCGCCACAGTTCGAGGTTGCAACAACTTTCGGAAAAGTATCAGCAACAGCATGCGTCGGAACAGCGGACGCAGAAAGATGGGGACGCTTGAGCCCGCAGGGCAAATGGCACGAAGAACCACGCTACGCATTCCTACGCGACCTTGCCAATATTGGGAGGTTCAGTGGCGGAAGGCTCGTCGACTCGGACAAGTACGTCGTCGTTGATGAGTTAGGTAGGCGTACGATCGAAGAAGAGTTTCTAGACGTCAGGTTGGAATCAGAAGGACTGATTCCGGTTCGATACACGAAATCAAGAAAGATGGGGTGGATCGACATACAAGGGAATCGTGTCTGCGCAGATAGATTTGATGATCTTGGTGGTTACTTCACGAGCGGCATGATTGCAGCGAAGGTAAACGATCACTGGGGCGTGGTTGATGTCCAAGGAAATTGGGTATTTGAAGCGACGTTTTCGTTTATCGGGCACCGGTCATCAGGATTGTGGTCAGCCGTAATCAAGGGTGATTATCGCGGTGACTTTGGTATGCCTTGTGATGAGCTTCAAGGATTTGTGGACGATAAGGGGGCTGTCGCAATCCCACCTAAATTTATGCGCGTCCACGATTTCAAGAGTGATCGCTCATTAGTCTACTTTCCGCGTTCCAACGACGCTTCCATCCGAACGCCAATACCGTTTGGCTACGTCGATCCACAAGGGACAATTGTTTGGCAAGAAGAATCGGGAGGAGGAAAAGGTGTCGGACACCGAAATGCCTAATTAGGCAAGCAGGAGGTGGTATTCTTCTTGGCGAAAGTTGGCTGATGCCAACCACCGTTCGATTGCGATCAACTTCAGCCGTGGATTTAACAATCGCGGCAACCGCATCGAATTTGGGGGGCAATTGGGGTGGAACGCTCTCGGGAGGCGTGATCTCCGGTGGCGTGGACGACTTCGAAAATGGCTATGAATACGATTACCTGAATCGGTTGACCTCGATCGTTCAGCAATCGCAGTCCGGCGGGCATGCTGTTGATCCCAAGCTGGCTGAATTCGACTACAACCGCGCGTCTCAATTGACGGACTTGCACCGCTACTCCGCAACGACTGCTGGCTCATCGGATTTGGAAGTGCACAGCCGGATGGCGTATGATGACGCAGGTCGGCTCAGCAGTTTGACTCATGGATCGTCAGCGATCTCCTCCGGTGAGAACTGGGGCGGGACGTCGACACTCCCCTCCTCGCTTGGCAGTTCTGGTTTGCTGGCCGCTTACACGTTCCAGTACGACGCGGACAATCGCTTGACGCAGTTCTCTTCTTATCGTGATGGCACCTCGACCGCTTACGGCTACGACGTGCGTGATCAGCTGACCTCGGCTTCAAGCACAGCGATCAGCGGGCTGTCTCAGCCGTTTGGGCTTGCGAGTGCAGAGTCCTACGACTTCGATGCCGGCGGGAATCGCAAATCCAGTGGCGGTGCGTCGCAGTCGTCTGCCAACACGCATAATCAACTGCAGAGCGACGGAACGTACAACTACACCTACGACGATGAAGGCAACACGCTCAGTCGAACGTCGATCAGCACGGGCGAGGTGACCCTGTACGAATGGGACCATCGCAATCGCTTGGAATCGATCACCGAGAAGACGTCGTCCGTGGGCAGCGTGACGCAGAAGATCGAGTACGTTTACGATGCCTTTGACAATCGCGTCGGCAAACGCCTGGACAGCGACGGGGATGGCGATTTTGATCGTGACGAAGCGTTTGTCTGGACGGAGGGACAGACGGTGCTGCGTGCGGTCGACTCTGACGGAGAGGCGGCGAGCGAGACGTTCACACTGTCTAGTCGCTACCTGTACGGCGAGATGGTGGACCAGTTGCTGGCCGACGAGCAGTATGACGATGGAGCAGGACCCGAGATCTCAACGACGACCGCGGCTGCAACGTCCGGTGAGACCTACTGGGCGTTGAACGATCACCTGGGCAGCGTGCGTGACTTGGTGGACAACAGCGGCGAAATCCGCCAGCACGTCGCCTATGACAGCTTCGGCAACCGAATCGTTGAGCAGGATTACGACGCTTCAGGAACCGCAATCTCCAGCAGTCACCCCGATGCGATTGACGCACTGTTCGGCTACACGGGTCGCGACTGGGACGCTGACGCGGATCTGCAGAACAACCGAGCCCGTTGGTACGACCCGGCAACGGGCCGATGGCTCAGCAATGACCCTATCGGCTTCGCGGCGGGGGATGCGAATCTGTATCGGTATGTTGGGAACGGGCCAACCAATGCAATTGACCCGAGTGGTCTAGCCGAGGATGACCCAAGATGGTGGGGTGACACGTATTGGTTTCAAGTATGGGGTTGGTGGGGGCCTCACCGCTGGGCGATTAACAGAGTAACGGGATACCATTCGGCGGAAAACCTCGCAATAGAACTCGATCGCCAACTGCGGGCGAATGATCGCGTCGCGGGCGTTAACGGTTGTGACACAAATGGCAATGGTGTCATCGATCCATTGGAAAGACTCGACAGTCTTGATCGCTTGAACCGAAGCAAACGACTTTCGGCGGCAGAGTCAGCTCGAGTGAAAACGTTGGCTGAGTCAGCCATCGAAGGAAATGCGGCGATGTTGGGAGGTGGTCTTGTTGGTTCTGTTTCCAGGCGAACAAGCCACCGAATTCTTGCCCAGGTCGATCATCTAGATGAACTGGATAATCTTGGAACCCACGTTGCATCTGGCAAACCATCGCAAAGAGTTACCGCAGTTCCGCACACCTACGTCAACCCAGGGCATCACGTTCCAGGAACTCCAACGTACGTTGCGGGCAAGAGCGTATTGCCAACAAATCACGTCCAGTTATTCGCTCGAAGTGTCGGGGTCCGAAACCAGCAAGGTAAGATTCTTCGTTGGGCCCGAGAGCAACGCGGTAACCAGACGATCTATCATCGTTTTGAACCACACTCGAGCGGTGAGTATCACTGGAGCGGTTCAACTTGCGGTGTCGATAGCCGAGGAACGAACCGAGCAATCGCCTTACGCGATGTTCCCGTTCGGGAAATTGGGCGTCAAACACCAAACGGAGGCTGGGCGATTCAAGAATGATTCAGGATTTCAAATTCACGACTCCGACAGTCACTGTTAACGCTTCTCCAAGAGCGGAAAGCAAGGTGCCCTATGGTTCCGTCCTTCTTCTGGTTGGTGGAAAGAATCTGTTTCGTTGGCCTAGCAATCATCCGTTTTACTTCGAGTCGATACTCGATGTATTAAACGAACTAGCAAACGCACCGGAGGCTTCGCCCGATGGAGCCACGCGTCTCCAACGGTTGTCAACTACAGAATGTCTTGACGGTGCATCCTTTGAAATCGTGTCTAATGGAGACACGATTCAAATTCAAAGAGAGATTTGGCCTGATTGGGGCGACATCGCTGTTTCTGAATCTGATTGGACCGCCGCCACTGCAAAGAGGGATGACATGCGTAATGCGTCGTCAGAGTTCGCCAGGTATCTAACTGAGTTAGATTCAACAGAAATCGTTTAAGGGTAGCCAACACGATCGGAAGCGACCGCGGCGATGGCAGGAAGCCATCGCAACGATCGGGCCGGAAGCCCGCCACGCTGGACGACCGCGCACACCCCGAACGCACCGGAGCGGTAGCGACAGCGACGACAGGATGTCGTCGCGGGTCCTCTGGCACGATGCCCGCCGCTTTGGGCTTAGAGCGCACTCGCCGAAGGCAGGCGGGCCCGGATGGCCCGCCAATGACGTGGCGCGGCGGCACGATGCCGCCCGGAGGAACGCGACACGAAGGGCAGCTAAAGAAAAAACGGTTGAAACTCCGATGGATTCGACCAATGCGAAGATGGTTGAATCACCGATCAATCGCCCAACGTCGCGTGTAGCCGGGTCGTAGCGACCAAGCGTAGGGAAGGCGCGGCGACGAGGAACGAGGAGCGGAGACCGCACCGCAGCGCCCGAGCGGAGACCGGGCGTCGAGAGGAGGGAGCTCGCGCAGCCATGGATGGCGCAGCGCACGACCGACGAACCAAGGCAGGATGCCGATAAAGACTGTATGAGGCAGGAGGCCGAGTTCCGCCCTAGAGTGCGGTAGCGACCGCGAACGAGCCTAAGCGAGTGAGCCGGGAGCGGTGGACCACCAGTGGACTTGCAAGGCGGCGGCGGAGTAACGCAGCGACAGCGAGCACACGCAGTCCGTCCGCGAGTGACGATCAGAACCACGCCCCGCGGACCGCGCACCGGCGCTACGGGTAACGTCTACATCGAAGTGAACCCAAACCGCCCAACCCGACCTTGCCAACAGATTCTTCTTTTTAGCTGCTGCGAGAACGGCTTGCGGCTCTTGACAACCAGGCGAAGGTGTCGCGTCATCAAGAAACGGCCCGTGCCTTTCTTGATGTTCGCACCGCAGCCGGACCACTGCGGGTAAACGTCGCCCCTGCTTTTTCACGTCCTCCAAGGCGTCACGGCTACCGCTGCGCGCTGACCGGATCACCTTCAATGGAACCCAAACCGATGACCACGAAAACTTTCACTCAAAGACTTCTTGATTCACCGCTGGCAACCGTCGCCGACTACTACACCCGGCACCTGAACGACAACGCCCATCCTTTCCTTTCAAAGAATTGCCTCTCAGCCGATGATTCGCTACGCGTTGGATTTGCTGACCGAACACTCGGCAAGCAGATTCCGGCGAAACAACTCAAGCTCGGCCGCGACATCCGAGCGAGGCTCAAACAAGTCGGCATCCTCAAAGCATCCGGCCACGAATCCCTACGCGGCTTCGTCACCGTGCCGCTAACCGACCGCGAAGGAAACACGACAGGCATCTACGGTCTGCGCATCGACAACAAAGGTAAGGACCAACCGCAACTGACTTTCGGCAACGGCATCTTCAACGCCACAGCGCTGACGCCCTTCAATGAAATCATCCTCTGTGACAGTCTCCTCGATGCGTGGACCTTCCACGCTGCCGGTCATGCCAATGCCATCGCAGCCGAAGGCCAGCAGCTAAACAAAGAATACTTAGCAAACGTCAAATACATCTTGCTTGCGGACGTTTCACTTGATGAATCTTCCTTCGATGGAATCGAGCTGATGCGCATTCACTTTCCCGAAGAAACAACCGTCAACCAATACGCGATTCAAAACCGAACGGTTGACGATGCGTTGGGAAAGCGCATCCGTGCCGCTTCGGTCATTGAATGTGGCGCGGGCTTGCAACCTGTGAACAAGCCAACCACGAAAGACGAGCAGCTAATGAAAGAAACGCCAACGGCATCACCAACGCCTGCGCCGATCGACGACATCCAGGTTGAGCATAGCAAAGCCAACGGGGAAATCACACTGCGCATCGAAACCCGTCGCTGCCGAGTCCGCGGCGTGGAACGCAATACGACCACCGGCGTGATGAAAATCAACTTGATGATCTTCAACGAGCGAAACGAACGCGTCCACGTCGATAAAGGGAAGATTGCTGATTTTCAAAAAGGCCTTAAAAAGAGACTTCGTGACGGTACCGAAAAGCTCCGCGATGAAGAGAATGCAATGAAACGCTACTATGAACGACAGGCCAGTCTCGCGGCATTTGCGTTTTTAGGAAACAGCAAGGGATTTCAAGAGGCTCAAGACGCGATAGCCAATTCCGTGTTTGATGAATTGGAAGTATTGAGCAAACAACGCTCAGATGGCGCGCTTGCATGCACCGAGAATTGGCTCGGCGATGGTTGGCTTGGGTGGACTGTTGATTTTTTCAATCCAGCAAGCGATGCCGCGTCGTTAGCGCAGCTTGAGTACATGCTACATGTTATCGGTGGTGGAAATCCTTACGGCGAAACTCCCTCTCAAGAAAACGCTCGCCAACATCACGAAATAACTGGTACTCCGCTAATTAGCCTCGGAGCAGGTCCCAAATTTTAGAACAATACACATCACACCAATTTTGACTAATTCATGAAGATTGAACTGTATCAAACAGAGAATCGAGGAAGCAATCTGATTCGTCTCGGAAATTTTGTTGATGAGAGAGGCGGTTCATGGTGCCCCAGCGATCCTAGAACGGCGAGAGCACTTAACTGTGAACTTGTCCACGGCACACAGTTTGTGGATTTTCCTGGCACCTTTTCGGCAGTTGGACCAATAGTATCAAATCGCATTTTCGAAGAATTTAAAGGTTTTTCCATACATCCATCATTGGATTGGATAAGAACTGTTGTGGACGGTCATAAGTTGCCTTTGGAGCAGCGTGTATTCTGGGTTGGGCATTTCGATTACGATGAATTGCCCATTGTTACCGTACCGGATCCAGAGGATGAGTTTTTCGGTCCGCGTCGATTGGCAACGAATGCTCAAATTGATTCAAAAATGGACTTTGTTGTCGATAGCGACACACAGGTCCTATTTTCCTCGTCTTTAAAGAACCACTTGACCAAGTTTCTTTCGCCGGAAGTTCATTTCGTTGAATTAGGAAGGGGATGGTGACACGAGCGACAAAAGCAGCTTTGTGAATTGGCGAATATTTCATTATCGCTGATGAACTGAACATTTTTTGCGGCAGAACGTTTTTAGGCGGCCAGTGTGTGCTCTGCAGGCCTTGTTCACTCCCACATTTCGCTCCGCTCTTGCCTAACTTTGCTGCACATGCCATCTTGTTCCTCATTTTGCTCTATCAGCTTTGCTCGAAGCGCAGCTGCTGCCCGCAACACATTCTAACCAGCCACTTTCAACATCGCGCTTCGCGTCACCGACGGTCGACCGCGAACCCGAAGACGACCAAGGCCCGTTACGCGTTCGAGAATACTGTTGGTCGCTTCGATCCCGCCACGCATCTGATAACGCTCGGTGGGAGCTTCGCGTAGGGTCAGACGCGGGGTTCGGGTTTCAAACGGTAGCGATTGGCCCCGACGGTGAACCGATCTCTCAAACGCCCTGGAATGACGGAGAGGCAGGGCAAACAATACGCTGAGAATGAAGGAGATGCTTTGATGCCAGATCAGATCTTAGCTTGCGTAAGAACGAGTTCTGACACTCACGATCTTATTGATCTTAATCGCCGTTTTCGATGGGCAAGTTTGCGAGTGTTTAGCGAGGTGAAATTGGAGGTTTCCGGACGCCATACGAGTCGAAGAATTTTTGTGGTCGGTGACAGTCATGGCGTGTACAACGGGTGTCTTGGTCCACCACCGCAACCGCTGATACGACGTGGCAAGAAGATGCCACCGGTCCGAACATCAAGTGAGCTACATATCGCTGGAAGTCGAGTTGGACGAAGTGAATTCGCATCGTTCTTGAAGTCGCTGTGCGGGAAAATGTCCTGTGTTTTTGCACTCTGTATGGAAAGCGAATCTGTCGAAACAGGGATTCGATTGGCCGCGAAAGAAGCGACAGAAATTTCGTTGACTGAGGCGGTTAACGACTGGCCCCATTTGATAACAGACGAACGAAAGCAAGTCGTGATTCAAGGCGATGAAATCTAGCGTTGCGAAGCAACTTCGGAGATGCTAGGAAGCCATCTCAACTCCCGGCTGGATGCGGGCCACTCTGGGCGACCACGCATCTTTGCGGGGACGCTTCGCGTGGGGTCAGACTCGGGGTTCGGGATTCAAACGGTAGGGAAAGGCTTTGCTGGGGGGAGACTTCACCGGCGCCAGGCCATGTGTTCGGTGTTTCAAGGGTCGGTAGCATAAATCTGCAGACGCGTTACCAAATACGCCCACGACAATCGATACCGATTGGAGACGGAGACGTGGAAGACTGGCGGAACGACTGATCGGACGTTCGATTATGCTTACGATACATCCGATCGCCTGATTTCGATTGATGACAGTGACTCTTTCGCCACTGATTTTGAGTTCGCTTACGACGACCGGTCGCAGCTCATTCCGGAAAGCCAATTGATCGGCTTGCTTGGGACCGCGATCTCCTACTGTGAGAATTGGGGCGGGACGTCGACACTCCCCTCCTCGCTTGGCAGTTCTGATTTGCTGGCCGCTTACACGTTCCAGTATGACGCGGACAATCGCTTGACGCAGTTCTCTTCTTATCGTGATGGCACCTCAACCGCTTACGGCTACGACGTGCGTGATCAGCTGACGGGGAGAATGCCTCTCGCAAGCAGCACATCATCAATTCAATACCCTTTGTCCCCGGCCAATCGGACTGAAACCATCGGCTCAGAACGCTCGTTGCCGCAAATGACTTCTGCGTCGAGGACCTCGTCGAGATACATCGACTCGTGATTTTGTCCGGGCGCCAATACAGCGGCAAGTGGATTGCCGTTCCCATCGCAGAGAAAGTGGATTTTTGTACCGAAAAGTGCCGTTTCGTGGTGTGTCGGAAATGGACTACCAGCCGTGCCAACGGTCTTTCATTACCAAGCAAAGCGTGCAATCTTGTGGGAGACTCTTTGTAAGGCAGTGACGTTCCAAAAGCGCCTTCGCCAAACCGACGAACTCGCCGTAGCTCATCCCGGCGGTCGGAGGAAGCTCCGACTTTATCTTCGCAACGTCGACGCGTTTCAGCTTCCGATCAACATTGCGTGCATGCTCATCACTCGGGATTTGAGTACTCCAACGAATCTCTAATCTCTCGATTGCGTCCAGGAATTCAGCAATATTGTTGTCCGTGGTTGAAGATTTCCAGGCGGAATCGTCACAAGTGCCGTCAATTTCTGCGTCGTACACCTTCAGTCCTTGGGTTGGGGAGACATGCGAACGCCTCAATGTTACCACGAGCATTTCGGGGCCCGCCAAACACTCTGGAACAGTGATTTTGTGTCAATTCAGCTGGATTGTCTAAGCGGCACTGCCAGCGTTTTGTCGGCACCCAACAAAACGAATGTGGTTTATCGGATGCCTGCCTTAGTTTTCAAAACCGAGCTTCGCAGAGTGTCCCCCTCCAGGCAGAAGGGTAATTTGTGCACGAAATGTGCACGTTTCCCATGGAGAACAGGCCCATATCGTGCACTTCCTGGAATCCGAATTCGCATAAAACCCAGTGAATACGAGGGTTTGCGGGTGGAGCGGCTCGACTGGGGGTGCAGGGAATTCGTGACCAACGCCTCTATCCGCGGCGTACCGGTCAAGCGGAATGTCGACGGAAGCGATTTGGAGTGCAGGCGTTGAATTGCCAGCTCTTGCCGAGCAACTTCGGGTGATCCGTTCGTCACCTGCGAGATCCGCTCAACCCTATCTTGCGTCGATCTTCGGCGAGTTTTATAGTGCACGATTCAATGCACGAAACGAATGTAAATCGTGCAATTCCGTGCGAAACGTGCACGGGGTGGAAACGCAAAAACACCGTAAATTACGGTGCGGGCGATTAGCTCAGTTGGTTAGAGCGCTGCTTTCACACGGCAGAGGCCACAGATTCGAATTCTGTATCGCCCATTTCGGCAGCTTGCCGAATACCTCGTAAATTACTGGTCGAAACGCTGCTCAGGCGTTACCAGCTCAGTCAGGCTGCGCGACCCACTTTCAGTATTTACGGTACCGCGTACCGTAAACGATTGGAGTTGGATCGCATGCCAAGACAAAAAGCAAAGCTCCCCAAGTACCTCTACCACGTCTCGGGCCAAGCCCGAGTCTATCTCGATGGACGGTACTTCTACCTCGGCACCCACGACTCGCCCGAGAGTCACGCCCGGTACTTCGCCCTCTGCAAGGAGTACCAAAAACACGGCTGCAAGATGCCCGAGGACAGCTCGACCCATCCGAGCGAGGACGCGCCCATCACGGTGAGCTGCGTCACCGCAGACTACCTCGAGTTTGCGCAGGTGAAGTATGCCAAGTCGCCAGGAGACTACTCAAAACATGAAAGCCTCTGCGACCTTCTCGATGACGAATACGGAGACCTGCCGGCGGTCGAATTCGGGCCGAGACGGCTCTCCGAAATACGTGACTTGCTCGTGGCCACCAAGAACCGCCGTGGCCGGCACAACACACGCCACTACATCAACCAGCAAGTTCAGACCATCGTGCAAGTTTTCAAACGTGCTGTCGCGAGAGAACTGGTTCCAGTCGAAGTCTGGACGGCACTGAAGGCGTTGGACTCGCTGCGAGAAGGCGAGACCGTGGCAAATGAATCCACCGACCGAGAACCGGTGGGGATTGAGGCTGTACGACAGACCGCCGAGCACCTTTCACCGGTCCTCAAGACCATGGTGCGGATCCAGGCGGCAACCGGCATGCGCCCCAGCGAAGTGCTCCGGATGCGTCCAATCGACATCGACAAACGAGCGGACGGTGTGTGGGTCTACCGTCCGAATGAACACAAAACGAAACGGCACGGCAAGAAGAAACAGGTGCCAATCGTCGGTGACGCCCAAGTGGCTCTTGAGCCCTACCTGGATCGGGAGCCAACGGAATACTGTTTCAAACCGGAGGAATCCGCTCGTTGGTATCAGGAACAAAAATCCGCCAAGCGAAAAACACCAGCCAACCAAGGCGATCGCCCCGGCTACAACAAGCGCACCCGTGCGGGTGAATCGAAACCACGTCAGTACTCCCCGAAGTTCGACAAGGACTCCTATCGCCGAGCAATTGTCCGTGCGGCCAAGAAGGCCGGGGCGGAACACTGGACGCCGTATCAACTCCGGCACACCGCCGCGACTGTGATCCGGGAAGCACTCGGGATCGAAGGAGCCCAAGCTCTGCTCGGGCACTCCAAGCGGCAGATGACCGAGCACTACGCGAAGGAGTCTCTCGACAAGGCGATCGAAGCAGCGAAGGCCGGTCCCAAAATCTAGGCTCGCCATTCCAGGTGGACCGACCATAGGCTCGTACCCTCTCGAGTCACTTTGGCGAAGCGATGAATCGGCCAGCGGTAAACGCCGCCGGCTGAATGCTTCCAAGCTTCCTTGCTCGTTGGGATGGGGGACGAAAATTGCAGGAACAATCTGTGGTCACAGCGTATCAGCGATCACAACTCGCACTTGCCAGGGCTGCAAAACGCAGACAGTTGGCGCTGGGCTAGCCAGGACAATGTCCGTCTGGACCTACCGCTACCCCTCGAACAGGAATGCGAATCCCGGACGTGATATTGATTGATACGCAATCCAGCCCGGTCCTTCCGGGGCCCGGTCCCCGGCACTCCGCAGCAGACGCGAAGGGTATCGAGAACTGAGTCGCCGGCAATTACAGAAGTGCCGAACGGCCATGTCCGTCGCACGACTGTTGCTGAGCGAGGCGTACAGGATTCGTTTTCAAAGAAGCTGAAGAATTGTGCATGACGTCTGATTGCTACGCCCAAGTGACTACGCAGAACCCTCTGCTATAGAGCATCGGGCTCGCCAAGGACGGTGTGAACGGAAATGAAATTGTCTTTTCAAAAAACGTACCTTGAGTCATCTGTTGCATGCGTTTTGATGTGACCTTCTGTTTCTTTCATTCACCGGAGGTCACTATGCCACATGGCAACAAGAACAAGGCATTTAAATCGCAAGCTGCCAACCCCATGAAACTCCTCACCGAGGAGCTCATCCAGTTCAAGGAAGTGCCGCCGCTGCTCCAGGACCGAGTTCATGTCTCCACGGTCTGGCGCTGGGCCACGCGAGGGTTAAAGAACTGCAAGCTGGAAACCGTGAGTATCGGCGGCAAAAGAGTCACCAGCGTTCAGGCAGTCAACCGTTTTCTGGAAAAGACATCGAGTCGCTGAGGAAGCTGTTTGGATCATGCAGAGATGCATTGGCCGCATTGAGGGTCCCGCACTCTCGTGCCTGCCCAGTGATGCGGAAACATGTGCGACGTCCGTCGCTGGTCGTTTGATCGGAAAACAGGATTTGCAGCCGATCCCAGCCTACAAGCGAAAGTCCGTCGCCAATCACCTGTACTTATACCGTCTAGAGTTAATAAAAGAATAAAGGGAGAGTTGCTTTGCCCATCGCACAGAGAGGAAGAGCGAGTAGTGTGCTACCGCAGCGACACGGGGAATACGTCACAATTCAAATCGCCGACAGAATCTATCGCCTCCGAACACACCAGAAATATCTGGTTGAAAGGAATCAACAACTCGTTGATGAGTTCAAGAAAGGTACCGGGGATGCGGAGTTGATCGCGAAGACAATGGTCTGTGGGACGATTATCGGCGGGAAAAACGTGCGCCAAGTCCACGAGCGACTCAACTATTGCCGTGTAAACAAGCATTGCAAGGCATGCCGCGCTGCAAGGTTCAGCGACTGTGCACGCAAAATCATCGATCGACTGCCTGGGGAAAAGAATGCTTGTTGTATCCCCTGCGTCATTCCGTTTCCTCAACATCATGACTACCACGAGACGTTGGACACCGCCCGTGCGGCTCTCGGTCTTGTCAAGCCAATTGCGAACATGTTCTGCAGATGGAATCAGTCCGCCCAGCACGGCCGCCCAGACAGAATCCTGGAGTACGCCATAGGTCTACACCTTCGTTTCGTGGAGTCCCAGCAACAACTCTGGCCGCACGTCCACGTCCTACTGATTGCGGAGAACGGCTTGCAACTTGAAAGCAAGAATGGGCGAAGTTTGAAGGAGAGTATGGACAAGTGTTTGCGGGTCGCAACGCCCGAGATGGCCCCAATTCCGTTTCGGTTCGGCGAATTTGACCGCTTTTTCGTTGATAGTGCGGGGGATGTTCGGTCTCTTCAGTACGGACGGCGCATTACGAGGAAGGACCTTGAGCGAAGGATGAAATACGCAATGAGCATGGAGGAGGTAGGCGAAGAAACCGAGGGAAATTGTGCCGGCGGGTACTCGATCATCGCGGATACCATGCGGCACAAGATGCTTGCCGACCTTGGATACCCTACGACCTTCACACACTCCCGAACGAAAAAGAACGATTCGGCGAAGGTGCCTTCTCCGACCTCGCAACCGTGCGATTTTGATCCACTTCCCTTGAAAAAAGACTCTGTGCTGCAATTTGATGTACTGACGCACGAATTCCGACCCATCAAAGCTGAAGACTACTGCCAAGCAAAGAATCAAGCGATTCGGAGTATCAGGAACGATCTCCTCGAGATCCGGCAAGAATACCGCGACAATCGAAAAGGAGGCGTTTGATGACAGTGCTCTACAGCCACCCGCTTTCTTGCCATGCGACACCCCGCAATTGGAAAGGAGTGGATCCACACAGCCAACTGGTCGAAACCGCCGACAACATTGCTGCATCGATGCAGTCCCCTTTCGACCTTGACTTGCGATCCAACGCTATCCGCAGCGTTTCTGAAATGACTTGGAATCTAGCTCACGACAACACCAAACGGCTTTGTGTCTGGGCGACTTCGGCAGCATTCGAAGGCACTATCACCAACACCATTTCGAACGTCCGTTGGCTCGCAGAGTTGCTGAAAGACCGTGGGGTGAGACAGCATCAGTTCGTGTCGGATGCCGTTCATTTCTTGGGCTACAATTTGATCTGCCTTCCCCTTTCACTCGATAAACGGTCCGTTGTGCTCGACGAAGTCAGCGGAGAGGGGATACAGTTCGAGCATCTTTTGCAATTGCCGGGGGTATGCCGTCGCGACATGACGCCTTGGCCCTATTTCTACAAGTACTTTCGATGTCACGATCTGTACTACGGCTACTTCGACGAACGACGCAATTGCGAGAAGCAACAGCCTATGGTGACTCATTTCCTCGAAACTTTCTTTGAACGTCTGGGCGACAACTACGCTCGCTGCAAAGTTTGCTTGGACGCAGTCCTCAGGCTGGGACTCACTCCTAGGCAATTGACGCTTCGGACGAACCCGGCCAATCGCAAGGGCTATCTGTTGGGTGAACGGGACCGACATGAAATCGAACGAGATCCGCCTAGTGTCTGTGATGCGGACCTCCCAAGTTGTGCTGAGGAGGCATTTGGTTCCAACAGCCTGGTGATTGCTGTGCAGACCGCAACCGGGAGAATCCCTTACGCATCACCGAACGGATCTGTGAAGAAGTGCTCGTCCGGGGACTGAGCCCCGGCAGAAAGAGGTTGGGCGAGGAACTGGCCGTTTGCTTGACGGTCTTTCTTGGCTTTGCGTTGGACGGCAGCTTGCGGACGCGCTGACTGCCGTCCCCACCCTTTTTTAGATGGCGACGACTGCAGACTCTGGCTTCCTCTTCGCCTTCGCCCAGACGCCCGCTCTCACAAAGTTTGCAAATGTCCGCAGGTGCGGACACTCAGGGGATCAACGCTTTCTGTCACCTGATCTGTCAGGGCATCGGATCCACTGGAATTGGGTCTCGGCGTTGATCGGTGCCCTGACGCATTGAGGAAATGCAATGACACGCAAGGAACAAGCTCGACGCAACCGCTATGAACAACCGTCGATTCCCACACTGCTCTTGCACTACCAATCGTTCTTTCGTCGGATCCACCCGAACTGCTCTGAAGTTCGGCCTTTGAAAAGTGACTTGTTCAATCAACTGGTCCGGTCTATCAGGAAGCACGGGTTGAAGCGTCCGGTTTTGATTGACGAAGGCATGAGCTTGCTGGATGGACGTGCTCGCTTGGGTGCATTGCTGGTCCTCGGTATCGAACCAGAGCCCAGCATGTTTCGTGTCACAAAGCGCTCGCCAACAGTGGTCACGGAAAGGAACCTCGAACGACGGAAGCGAATTCGCGAAGCACAGCGAAGGAAGAAGCATAGTGAAGCGGAGAAGGTACAACCGGCCGCCCAGGCCGCCACGGCGGATTCGAATTCAGTTCACACAGATTCACCGTCGAGAAAGAAGCCGGGTTCCAACCGTGCGTCTTCGAAACAGAAACGCCGCAAAAAGGTCCGCAGGTCCGCTTTGTTGCCCCCCCGACTCGAGAACGCTGAAGAGACGCGGCGGAGTGTGTCGGCTGTTGGGGAAGCTTGGAACGAGACTGGAAAAGAGAGTCAACTCGCAGGAACTCGTTTGACTAACGAGGAGGTCGATCTGTTCAGAAAGCTTCTGGTGTTCCAGTTGAATGAAGAACAAACCAATGATGACTCCAGCACCCCCTACGTTCGTTTGCTACTCTGGGACTACCTGGAGGCTTGCCGACGTAATCCGAGAGCCCACCGCTCTGGATACGAATATCAGCCCAGCATCCGCCGGCTCGCAATGTACTGCCAGTGCGATGAAAAGACGCTCCGCAATCTTGAGCTGCGTCCAAATCAGAGAGTCGATCTCGAGATTGTTTCGATCATCTTGCTATTGTCAGCACACCTGATGCCTGGCTCGGAAGATCACCGACACACCCTAATGGCTGATCGCATCATCGTTGCGGACCAGTGGTTGCACGAGCCAGAGGATACTCGTGGGCTTCTCTCAGCTCGGCTAGCAAGAATTAGGCCGCGTTAGCAAAAGTCCGCAGAAAACGTGCTCGGACGCGGCAGGCGAAGGGGGTAAAATCAGACTCAATAATACCCCTGAAAATGCCCCTCGTTTGGGCTCCGGTGCGGATGGACGCTCCAGCATAGGGGTGGAAATCCTGGATTCCCGGGGGGAAAGTGGAGGGGCGGTCCGCACCCTGACAGCACGGTCAGCAGGTGTTGTCTGCCGCAATTCACGTGGTTTTCGAGATAGATGTCCCGATATGAAAAAGTCCGCGGGGGATAAAATCGGCTGTTTGAACCTCAAGTGGGAAAATCACGGTTTCCAACGCTTGGGTTTCCTCCTCGTGGCATAACCTGCTTGATTCGGACTCACTCCGCGTTCGATTGTCGGTTCGTCCGCAACGGAGAGCGGCCATTTCACAAATGGTCCGGTAGCTAAAAAAAGAGCGTCAATCCAAATCGGATTGACGCTCGTTACTGTCTCGGCGCAGCCCTCACCGATGCTCCAGCTGAAGCTTGAGTTTTTCGATGAGTTCGCTGGCCTGTCGAATCGAAAGCCGAGATGGTGAATCAACACCAAAGTCCGCTTGAACCTGAGTTCCCAAGCGGACGTTTGCTTTCGATGCGATCGCATGAATTGCTCGAAGCTGTGCGTCCGTTGCCTTTCTCTGATGGGAAGGCGACGTTCGATTTGGCAACGGTTCGCGAGTACCGCAACTCGCGTTTCTGCCTGGCTCAGGCTCTGGAAGCAGCAACGGATCATTGCCTCTTTGCAAATTCAGCTGCCTTGAGATTTCTCGCTGACAAAGCGTGAAAGAGTTTCGAATGCGTTCAGTCAGCCTGGCTGAGTCGGGCCTGTCTGTCAGGTCGACTTCGATCTGGCAAGTTGCTCCCAAACTTCCGAAGTTTGGCTGCCCAATCTTTTGAGTCAGGCCAACAACAATGCGTGTCGTCATTGCAGGTTCCTGTGGTTGGAATGAGAATTCTGGGGATGGAGTAACCAATGGCAATGCAGCCATTCGATCTCGGCCTCAATCGCGTCCGAGCGGATCGCGAAGGGACCGAGCACAGGGCCGCCGACCGGTGAGAGGTCCGCGGTCCACTGGCCATTCTTCGTGGGTTCGACGTGGGAGCCTCGTTCAATATGAACGTGCCCTAACTGCTGCAAATCCAACGACTCGTCGTAGATCATTCGCAGCTCACCTTGTCGCCCCACGACGATCTCGGTGGAAGCTCGCATCAGCGTGATCGTCTCAGGATGCTTCGGCGTGGACGCTCGGTCATCCAGCCCTCCAGTGACGCTTCCACTCGCGACAGCTCATTGGCAACGCGTTGACGCATTTCCGACTGTTCTCGCAACTGCTGAGGCATCACGCCGCCGACGATGCGACGAGCATCCGCCACCAGGCGGTCCAGTTGGTTATCCGATCGAATGTTCAATCGCTGGAAACGGTCCAGAAACTCCGTCAGGTTGGTCACTGCGGTGTCACGGAACACTTTGGGGGAACCCTCGCCGTCGCCACGAAGTCTTTCGCCGAGATGAGTGACCAGCTGTTCGAGTTCATCGGCGAACGCTTGCTCGGCAAGCTTCACTGCTTCATCGAAACGACGCTGCACCCTGCTGCATTCGCTGTAGTACAACTGCGGGCTGACCTGCAGCAGATACTCCGGTGGATTGCAGCTGGGGTAATCCCACTCAATCCCAAACAGACGATGCAGGTTCACCTCGTAGTCAGCTGGATCGAACAGATCGCCCAACCGCTCGCGAGCTTGATCGATCAGTTCGTCGAAGTGCAGCTCCAGTTGCTCGACCGCTTCATTCAGTTCGGCTCGCACCGAAGTCATGAACACGTCGAACGTGGGCACATCGACTCGCTTGATCAACCGCATGCCAGGTTCGGTGTAAGGCAACGTGTTGGCCTTCCAGTGATCAGCGGCCTGCTTGCGGACAGCGGTCGCAGCACGGAACGCCGGGTGACTGGTGTCCAATAGCTTCTTCGAGGCGGAGACCGATTTGGAATCGGCATCGAACGTTCCGGCCGCTTGCCGGGTTTGATCGCTGCTCAGCGTCTTGCGGACGCTAGGCCAATGGATCCTCAACCGCACGGCCGTGGTCTCGGCTTGCAAGCGTTCGCTGACGCTGGCCATGGGGTTGGTGGTCGAGACTGGCTGGGAATCAACTGGTTGGGTTTGCATCGAAATTGACATGAGGTCTTCCTCTTCAAGTGTGGATGAAATGAAACGAAAACACCCCACCGACCAAATGGCCGATGGGGTGTCGAAAGTTCAGAAATGCTCCAGTTTGGACGGACGCACTGGATCAGGAGATGCCAGGTGCAGCTTGCTCGCTGCGTGGCGATCGATTGGGATCCTCGATCTTTGCCCTGGTCGCCTCCGGTGGAGAAAAAGCTTCGTCAAGCAATGCTTCGCAGACAGCTTGGCTTCCGATTGGTTCAGGTCGTGGCCAAAGCAGAAATAGGATAACGACCAATGGAAGGACACATGCCAGCAACAACGAGGAGGCTTCAAGTGCAGATGCCAGCAGTGTGTGTTTACGTTCCCGTTCATCCCATTCGCGGCGATCAGCCTCCAGTTGGTCGCGTTGTCGTCCGACTTCCGCGCGTTCAGTCTGCATCTCCTGTTGCAGTTTCAACCATTGGGCATCAGTCAAATCACGACCAGACGGCCCGCATCCAACGAACGCATTAAACAGACTCATCACCAGGGGAAGCGTTATCCAAAAACGTATCTGGCTTCGAGGGCGTCGCATGCTGATGATCCCGGTGTGAGAAAAGAAAAAACAGGGCTTGCAAACTGCCGAGTTGCTGCCGAAGGCGGAGCACAAGCAAACATGCTATAGCGAGGGCAAGTGACAGCAGTAAGCAAACAATCAAGATTGGAAACATCGAGAGATTCCTTTTTGGCTGAGGGAATTGAATTCAATCAACTCTCGCCGGGGATCGGTCCCCGGCCTCGTGGAGAGTCAGTTGACCGAAGGTGCAGTCCGCACTCGACGGCCTTGGGCTGAATGGTTGGTGGCTGTCTGGAACAACCCCGAATGGTCCGATGACAAACACCTTCCGTTGGCCCACTGACGCAGTCGCTCCACAGAATCAGAAGACGTCGTCGCCACGGGAACCACGTTTTTGGCTGCTTCCATCAAAGAGACGTCCAGCAACGCAGCGAGCCGGCAACAAGACTTGATCTCGGCACCCGTCCACTGATCGTCCACGGGAATCGTTTCGTCGTCAGCGATTCCGAAGTGCGTTCGATGCAGTCGCCAGATCTCGTCCTTCTGAGTCCTCCCGGGGAGATCCAAGAAGAACACACCGTCAAACCGTTCGGCTCGGCTGAATTCGGGCGGCAGGCGCTTCACGTCGTTGGCTGTGCAAACGACGAAAACATCGGACTCGTGGTCATTCAGCCAAGTCAGAAACGTCCCCATCATTCGGGACGACACACCGCTGTCATTCGCTGATCCAGTCGCTCCAGAGAATGCCTTTTCGACTTCGTCGATCATCAACACGCAGGGGGCCATGGCATCGACGGTTCGGAGTGCCTGGCGAGTCCGTTCTTCGGACTGGCCGACAAGCGAGCCCATCAAGCTGCCAACATCCAGGGTCAGCACCGGTCGTCCGACTTCGGTGCCGAGACACTTGCAAAACTCCGACTTGCCGCAGCCTGGTGGAGACAGCAGCATCACGCCGCGAGCGCGAGCCCGCCCCTCGGAATCAGAACGCATCAGTGCTCGACGAGTGAACGCTTTGAGCGACGAGAGTCCGCCAAGCGAATCGAAGCCGTTGCCGCCTCGGTGAAGCGTCAGCAGCCCAGAGCTTTTGAGTGTCTGCGTCTTGATCTCCCAGATCGCGTCGGGTTCCAAACGCTGATGACGCACCAGAGAAAGCGAAAACGCGTTCTCAGCTTCGAGTCGTGTCAGCCCGGAAGCGGCATCCAAGACAGCGGACATCTGGTCATCCGCAGGACGTTCGGCCTCATCGACCGCCACACCGCGTGCGATGTCGTGGAGCTGGCGACGGCACGGCCTCGAATGCTCGACAACCATGAAAAGTGTCGCCAGTTCCACCGGCAAGTCGACGACGGGCGACAGGATTACCAGCAAGTTGCGAGTCATCTTACCAGCCACCACCGCATGATGGACCGCTTGCACGATCTCAGCGGACTGGAGGAACCGATGGAAGTTCCGCAGGATCAAGACATGCGTCCCCTCCTGTTCGTTGCTTTGAAACGCGTGAATCGCCCCCAGCGGATCGTCACCATCAGGGATGGAAGGGCTCATCCCGCGATCAACGTCCCAGATTGACATTCGCCATTCCTCTGCATCGCAGAGACGTGCCAGTTCCGAGATTGCATCTTCGTGTTCGTGCGAGTGGATGTAGGTGCCGCTGAAACAAGCGTCAACGAGTTCTCGCATCCGTGTTGTGAGTGACATGAGCGTCGCTCCTGATTGAAGGGTTGAGTGGATACAAAAAGAAGGCCCTATCAGCGTCAGTGCTGCCGGGCTTGTGTGTTGAGGTTGGATTCGTGGCTTTGGTGGAACTCCGATTTCATACGCTCGCTTTGCCGAGAACCCAAGGCATGTTCCAAAAACTCACTGGCTTGGCGACAGGAACTGCCGGAGAAGCCATTCGTCTCGACTTTCGTCGTTCCATCTGGACTGACAACCACTTGAATGATCTTCATCGCTCAAGCTCCCACGTTGACGGATAGCTGGATGTTTCCGCCCTCAAGCGAACGCTCGGTGACGGAGTAGCCCTTGCGTCGAGCCACCAGCTTGGTCTTCTCGACGGCGTAAGCCTGCAAGAACGGATCGAGCTCTTTCTGGTTGCCCCAGTGCCCCTGATAGTTGTCGAATTTCGACTCGCCCGTCGTCAGGTCAAAGACGACCGGGTATCGCCACTTGGCAAGCTGAACTGCCAGACCCGAGACGGTCTGGCTGAACAGCTTCACCTCTCCTTCGACGGGATCGTCCAATCCCAGTCGATCGCAAGCCTTCCGGACCGCTGCCGCGTCCCGGACCTGCGTCGCAATCTGAACCACGTGAGACATGCGTCAATCTCCCTGCGTACAAAAGTGCTGGTGGCAACGCTGCCACCTTCACCTCTATGTAGCGCAAATGGTCTGCAAATTTAGTGCATGGTGTAATGTTGCAGTGATGTCCTGTCATTGAACGCCAGGGATGCCGTTTTGGGCGCCCAGCTAGGACTGCCATTTCACTGAATTTTGAGCATTTTGCCCTCCGTCAGAGCACTGAAAAAGATTTACACGGAGTCGAGGGGCGTTTGGGTGCGGAAAAGACGGGGAAAAGGGTCGGTTTGTGTGTGTTTTTTGTGCTCTTCCGTATACACGGGTATAAGTGTTGTGTGTTTGGTAGGTTTGGCTGCGCCGATTCCGGCCCTCTTCCGCCCGGGACTGGCCCCCGGCTTCAAGCATCCGTAATCCGTTGGTCCTAGGAAGGATCAAGTCGTCGTTTCACCTCGCTCTGGATTTCGCGAATCCGTTTGGACGCTTCACCTGCGGACTTAGTCAATGCCTTGAGATCCTCAATCGCGAGTTCGCATTGTTCAGCCGCTTTGTCTAAATCACGGGCTTTGATACGAACAGCATCAGACGAACGTGCTTTAGCGGCAAATTCAGTTAGCAAATCGGTGAGGGATGATGTGTTTTGGACCACCTGGGTGATCATCTGTGTCGGTCGAATCTGTTTTTGAGTGTCCGGTCGATCGGACTGCTCGGCGTTCCACGCGGTGATGGCCCTGCTGAACTCCGCGCTCGACCACCCTTCACGAACCGACTTTTTGAGTAGCATGCGACGAGCAGAATTGAGTTCCCGAGTTTTGGAGTGCTTTAATTTTCCCAGCTTCAGAACGTGGGTCCATGAGAACCCCGCTGATATGGGACCAGAGCGTCTCCGCTTTTGAGAATTTTGTGGCGTCGCGGCCAATGTGTTCCTTGCGAGTTGCAAGATGTACCGACGAAGCTCAGTAGACAAGCTTCCAAGCGCGAGTAGACTCGCCGCAGTTGAGTGGTCGCCAATTGCAAATCGCAAGTCGGCAATCACTTCTTTCTGTGTTGCCGACGAAGCTGGTTGGCTTTCAACAAGAGCAAAAGAGTCAGACGCAATGTCGAGCGCGTTCTCAATTTTTTTTACCGGCGATGGTTCTTTCAGCATTGCTTTCCATCTGGAAGCGCGTTCGCTCACTTTCAGGGGCATATCTCAAGTGGTGGTTTGGGGCTTGAAAAACGGGAACACCGGATCCACCGCATGCAGTTCGTCACGCTTCGGATGCTGAGTGGATCTGGCCGTGTCAACAGATTTTGCTGGATGGCGGGTTCCGGTTCCACGGGGTCTTGCTTCCAGCAAACGGATGTGGCATGGCGGGACACTGCAAGAATCATCCTTTTTTTGCGCGAACCCTCGTGACGCCAATGCGTCTATCTCTCCGAACACACAAGTCACATCCATCGACGAGCGAGTAAAGAGCTTTCTGATGTCAACGAATATCCATTCCAGTCGACTCGAACAGAAACACGAAGGCAGTCTTTTCGCCTCGCTGGCAGTCCATTGCGAGCCGTCGAATAGCAATGCCCCGGCGTATCCACGTCTGATGTGACACTCGCTTTCATAAGCGAACGACTTCTTCACGAAGGCTCGGTGTCACGCAGGCATCGAGCCTTCTTTCGTGTCCGCATCGAACGGGCAACCCCAACAACGAACCCAATTTGGGCTGGTAGCTGAGACGCCGGGCTTGCCCTATTGGCTAACGCGGGCGGCGGTCTGAAGAACCGCAGACGAGGATTCGAGCGCCTCCCGGCCCACTGGAAATAGCTCTTAGCCGCTAGCGATTAGCGGTTAGCAAGAACAGGAAATCGAAAGGCTAGTCGCTAAAAGCTAACCGCTACTCTTGGTAGTCGAGGGCTGGTTGTCCAGGCCTTGCTGATAACGAGGTTGTGCCGAGTTCGATCCTCGGGGCTACCACTCAGGAAGTTTGAAGAGAGAAGGGTGAAGAGTGAAATGGTTGTGCCGCTGTGTGCTTTCAAACTTCACCCTTCACATTTCAAACTTCCGCTGGCGTCCTTATAAGGCGACGGTCGCGGGTTCAATTCCCGCCACGCCGACTGAAACGAAACAACGACGACACATGGGATTGTGGCAGACGAGGTAATCCATCGGACTCATAACCCGAGCGATGTGAGTTCGATTCTCACCGATCCCACTTGAGACATTTTGAAACAAGCACTGATGGTCTAACGGCAAGACTCCTCCGTCGTAACGAGGTGATGCGGGTTCGATTCCGGCTCGGTGCTCTTGAACGCTTCGGCGTATTGATCTTTGACAGTTTGGTAGTGATGCATTTTTGCGCCCATGATGTAGCGGTAGCCTGCTGCCTTGCCATGGCGGAAGTGTGGGTTCGACTCCCACTGGGCGCTTTGCAGAATCCGGTGTGGCCCAATGGTAAGGCGGCTCCCTGTTAAGGAGACGAGTGATGGTTCGAGTCCATCCGCCGGAGCTTCGCGAAGTTTGAAGGGTGAAGCGAGAAGTGTGAGATAGCTCGCTTCGTTTCACACCTCGCCCTTCAAACTTCCGCATATTCAGTGTCCTTGGCCGAGCGGCAAAGGTTCCGGACTTCCAATCCGGCTAGGTGGGTTCGACTCCCGCAGGACACTCTTTCATCGTTGAAAACTCTCTCCGGCGCGTCGTCGCGACGTGAGCCTTTGAAGCTCGCAGATCGGGTTCAATTCCCGGACGGAGTGCTGATTTATTGAAGACCAAACGCCGGAGTAGCAGTTGCTGGTCGCTGCACCTGACTCTGGAAGTGTTTTCCGCCGAGGGGGTCGTTCATTGGTTCGATTCCAGTCTCCGGTGCTGATGTTTTCGGGTATAGCTTGGAGTAAGCGGTGTGGTTTGGGACCACGCATGGACAGTGTGCGACTCACTGATACCCGACTGTGGCCAGATCTGGTGTTGGTTTCCAGAGACTCACTGTGAATGAGTTTGTCGCCGGTTCAATTCCGGTTGGTCACCCTCGTGAACATTTCCGGTGGCAATTTCCTCTGGGAAGGAAGCTTGATTGTCTATCAAGTCGCTGCGGGTTCGACTCCCGTTGCCATCGCTTTTAGTTCGCCGCATTCGACTACTGGCTAGGTCGGCTGTCTTTCTAACAGCAGGAGGGAGATCGAAACTCCCATGCGGTACTCGTTTCAACCGAAGCAACGAAACGGCGTGGTAGATTCTGTTGGCAGAATCGTCTGGTTTTCATCCAGGAGTCCGCGGGTTCGATTCCCGCTCACGTCACTTGGCTAGCTTTTGGCTGTTAGCCAATTAGCGATTAGCTTTCTGCCACCGGGTTTTGCCAAGCAGGCACGCAGGAATGATTGGGTTTCACCTTGTGAGCCGTTTGGGCGTTAGCCCCGGTTTTGCGTGGGAACCGTGGCTAACGCCAAACGGCTCACATACACGATGACACCTGCGTATCTGCTTAACGACTAACCCGCTAAATGCTAACACGCTATTCCTGGAAGTCACCCGGCCGGATGAGGACACTGTCTTGAAAACAGCTGCGGCGAAACCGTCGATGTGTTCGAGTGCAGATCCCACTCTGGGGCTTCCGCATGTTTCGCAAAATCTTGGGAGCGTTTCCACACGGGAGACTGTAAATCTTCTGCCTTTAATTGTGTGGTAGTTGGCGAGAGGTGCGATTCCTTGCGTTCCCACTTGTTTTAAAAAGCTTCACACGTCTCTGGTGTAACGGTAGCACTGCTGATTCCAAACCAGTTAGTCAGGGTTCAAATCCTTGGGGACGTGCTCTCCGGATCGACAAACACAGTCCTGTGGTCCAACGGCGACGACACCTGTTTTACACACAGGAAACGATGGTTCGATTCCATCCGGGACTACTGCCGGCGTCACGGTGACGCTGGCCCGCAAACAACCAAGGAGAACGACGATGTCCAGAAATGTGAAGTACGTGCAATGTGCGATGAGACGCAGCATCGCCGGCGGATCCGTGCGAACGACATCGTACATCCCGCGAGAGTTTGCCAAGGTCGGCCGAGTGCTGAGACTTCGGGACGACAACGTTGGTTGGGTCGACGGCTGGGTAGTCGAATTCGTCGGCGATGTGATCATCGAAGGCGATCAGATCCCTGACTCGCACAAGGCGATCAAGAACCACCGCAAGTCGACTGGCGACAGTGCTCCGCGACTGCATGCGTAGCACGGAAGGAAGCTTGAAGAGTGAAACTCCCGAGGCGAACCATTTTCGCTATCCACTCATCACTCTTCTTGCTTCATTCATGGGGCGCTCGTCCAACGGGAAGACGTCTGTTTTGCACGCAGAAAATCGGGGTTCGATTCCCCGGTGCTCCACTCATTCGCAAACGCTGAGGTAGGCCAACGGCGAGCCGCTTGTCTTAGGAACAAGTGCTTGCGGGTTCGACTCCCGCCCTCAGTACTGACTCAACATGCTGTGGTACGCAAACCGGCAAAGCGGCGAATTTCAAACGTTCGTGTTTGAGGGTTCGACTCCCTCCCGCAGTACTTCGATCTACACATAGTCAAGTGGTGGAATTGGTAGACACGCAGGCACCGGACTGTCGTGCACCGCATTCTGAAAACGGGGCGGCATGCGAGTTCAACTCTCGCCTTGGCTACTTTCACTCTTGCAGGTGAAACAACGATGCGGGTGAGCCAGGCTCATCCGGGCCTCATAAGCCTGGACCGTCGGGTGCGACCCCCGAACCCGCTACTGAAATAGCTTTTAGCGACTAGCAATTAGCTGTTGGCTCAGGAGGAAAAGCTAACAGCTAATCGCTTCCTCAACGATCGCGTGGTCCAGCGGCGAAGACGCCTGCGTGACAAGCAGGAGACCGATGGTTCGATTCCATCCGTGATCACTGAAACGACAAGGTCTGTAAGTGTTGCGGCAGCACGCGTCTGTGGTATGGACGAAGACCGGGTTCAATTCCCGGACGGACCTCTGAGTGAAATGGGCTGGCATGTTCCAAGGAGGCGACTGACTTTTGCAAAGTCGGTGGAAGGATTCGATTCCCTTCCGGTCCACTCTCAGTTTTGATTTACGGAAGGCAGCCGGATACGGTTTGCCGGGCCGCACTGCTAACGCGTGCCACCTTCGGGTGATGAGGGTTCGACTCCCTCGCCTTCCGCTTGTTTGCAAAACGGCTCGATGGTGAAACGGACATCCTCTCTGCCTTCTAACCAGAAGTTCCGGGTTCGACTCCTGGTCGAGCTGCTGCCGATATTCGCAGTCACGTTGGCTGCCGGCATCCATTCGCTTGTTTGACGCTTTTGAAAGGCAACGTCATGAGCATGCATCAGATTGAGCGTCAATTCACACGGATTGGTGCTCGAGCAAACGTTCATCCGCCGATCGCTCGGCGTTGGGGAACGACTCCTGAAGTCTCAATCGACATCGGTAACGACGCCGAGGGCGAGTTCTTCGATATCGCGATTCAGCCACCACAGTTGGCCGAGACGCAAGTGATCGACGTCCAGCCTTCATTACGGCACCTGTTGCTGATGTCGCAACAAGACGACGGAAAGCACAAGTTCTTGTGCGGTCACGACGAGCGACACTGGTTCGTCGCAGCTGTTCCTGAACGGGCAGCCGTTTCATCTGTGAAGACAGCTTTCGACGCGCTCAAGCCGGTTGCGGTACGAGCACTCGAGAACCGTCTCGGCGTGAAGCCGCGAAAGCGGAATCGTCGACGCAATGAAGCGTTCATCCGTCAGGGCGAGTGGTTCTTCGTGCCGGTTCCGAATGACTCGTTCATCAACGAGCGTCTTGTCCTGCGAAACGAGCCGATCGCGCGTGGTGGCGGAAAGCCCCACATGTGCGAGGAAGTCGTGCGGCAAGGAGGCGAGTTGGTTTACGTCAGCAACCGTTACCCAACCGGTGTGACCGAGATCCAGCGTCGACAAATGATTAGCCGTCGCCCTGAACTTCGTCACCTGCACTGGGTCGCTCAACGTAGAAACCCAAGCGTGTTCGTTCGCGGACGAGTTCGCCATCCGGATCACAAGACGATCTTGCTGGATGGCTGGCACCAAGTCCTGATGAACACTGAAAACGAGTCGATTGCAATGCGACATGTTGCATTCATCGACTGAAGTTCGGTCCCGCACTTCGGTGCAGGGCCATTTTCCAAGCCGACGCGGCTCGATGCAGAAAGGCACCGCTCTTGGTCGTGTTTCTTTCATGGCTCGCTCATGCTGGTGCGAACCCAGTCGTCGGCTCTTGTGACTATGAATAAGGAAAACTATCAAATGACTCGCGGGTGTGCCGGATAGCATGACAGTCTTCGAAGCTGTCGGACCAGGTTCAATTCCTGGCGAGAACACTGAAGAAGTGTGAAACGCGAAGTTTGAAGTGTGAAATTAAGAGCGGGACTTCTTGATGATCGCTGTGAGAATGGCAATCAGCTCATTTGCCTCGTCCGTCAACGGCGAGAGGCGGTCGGCCGAGACAAGTTCGGTTGACGCGAGAAGTCGCAGCCAATAGTGCGTTTCGCGAGCTTCCTTGCATGCGATCGAATACTTGCTGACGAAGTCAGCTTTGCTTTGGCTCGCTTGTCCTTCTTCGACATTTGCGCCGATTGACGTCCCAGAACGCAACAACTGGTTTGCGAGCGTGGCGGATACGCGTCCGTTTTGTTCTAGCACCAAACAGAGTCTCACAACACGCTCGGCAAACGCGAACGTTCGGTCAGGTAGATCGCTCTTCATTGGCGCAGTGTACCGCAATCATTTTCACCCTTCACCCTTCACCCTTCACCCTTCACCCTTCACCCTTCACCCTTCACCCTTCACCCTTCACCCTTCACCCTTCACTCTTCACTCTTCCAACTTCCAACTTCCAACTTCCAACTTCCAACTTCCAACTTCCAACTTCCAACTTCCAACTTCCAACTTCCAACTTCCAACTTCCAAAGACGCTGGAGCCAGATGGCCAGGCAACCGGCTGCAACCCGGTCGAAGTGGGTTCGACTCCCACCAGCGTTTCTGATTCGAGGACTAGCACGTCATTACAGCTAGCTCATTTGGTTAGAGCATCAGATCCTTAATCTGAGTGTAACGGGTTCGAGTCCCGTGCTTGAAACATGACTGGCAACCTACCTTGGATCAGTCTTGAGTCGCGAGACTTGAGTCTTGAGTTTCTTCACTCACGACTCACAACTCGAGACTCACGACTCCGTGCCGGGGACTCTCTCGTCAATTCAGTGCGTGTTACCAACGCGAGGGTTTGAGAAACCTTTACCAAAGGCATTGACCAGAACCTTACCCCGGCACTTTTGCATCACAACCAAATTGCAAGGGAACACTGAACACATTGCATCGGGAACTAGCGCGTCGATACAGAGCCATCAAAATGGCTGTACGCGAAAGCGCTTGAGGGTTCGAATCCCTCCTCCTGCGCTTTCAACGGCCTCCGTGGTCGTTGCACACACGCGGGAGTGGTGGAATTGGCAGACACACAGTTGTAAGCGTCCCGCACCTTGCCCCGATGTTGTGTTTTCAATTCGTCTTGTTTTTGAACTGAACACGAAGGAGCTACACGAATGGATCTGATCAAGACTGCAAGCCTGCCATTGCGGCCGACTGATGCGTTGTCCGATTCGCAGCGTGAATTGCTGCCGCTTTCATTCGGTTCCTTCCTTGACTCGGTCGCAACGGCTACCGGTCGCGGCACGTTCTACAACTCACGTGAAGAACAAGCCGCAGCCGTCGAAGCAGCCCACCGTGACCTGTTCGATATCGACCGTGACGTTTACACCGCAGCTCTGATGCTGCCGGGCGTGACGGACTACAGTCGACAGATCGGTGTGCGTCGATTGCTGCAAACGACTCGCGACGGCGGAATCCTGCCGGCCGAGTTCGAAGCAGCGGCAATGACTCACCTGGTCCGTGGCCTGCCAACGCAGCGGATGCTGAAGTTGTTCGGAATGCTACGTCGTGACCGCGTCAACAACGCGCGAACGCGTCGATTGATCCTGAGCGAAATCCTCGGTGCTGACGGTCTGGAGTTCTGGGCGGTCAAGTACCGTGTAAAGCTGCGGGTTGCGCTGACGCACGCGTGGGGACGCCGAACGGCGAGCATCCTGCGAAGCGTGTTGGCAAAGTCGACGGAAGATCGTTCAGACAAGGAATCACAGATCGTCCGTCAGAACGTGACGCGTTTTACAAGTGGGATAGGCATCCTGCCTGTCGAGTCGCAATCCTCAGGCTGGAAGCCTAAGCCACAGTCTGTCGCTCGAGTCGAGCAATGCGTTCGTTTCGTCCTCGGTGATGAAGATGGCGTGACACTGAATCGTTTGGCGGCGTACCGTGACGCGAAGTCCGACTTCGATCGCGGAGCAGTCCTGCCACCGGAAACGATGGAAGGTCTGCGAAGCCGATATCACAGGGATCGTACCAACGCCGAAGTACTCGAACTGACGAAGTCTCAGCTGACGACCGGTCAAAAGATCGCCGTCCAGCGCAAGGCGGAACAGTCGGGCGTGGAGGTCGAGTTCGATCCAGCGAAGTACGACGCAGTTCGACTGTACGTTTACGCGTTCGAGATGGGCATGACCGATGAAATTCGTCAGACCCTTCGCGACAAGGCGGAAGCAGCCGCCGCACGACTGCCAGTGGCGTTCGAGCGAGTGGGTGTGCTGATTGACTCATCGCAATCGATGATCGGTCATGACACGCAGGCTCGTCGTCCTATCGCCACGGCACTTGCGCTACGCGACTTGTTGTCAGCGACTGCAGATGATGCGGTTGCGATTACTTCGGATGGCCGACCATGCGAAAGCTACGAATTGGCCGAACCTTCGGGCGACACGTCGCTGGCGGCAGGATTGGTTCAGTTGCTGAAGTCCGATCCGGATGTCGTATTCGTTCTGTCGGACGGTTACGAAAACGCGCCGGCCGGACGCTTCGGCGAAACGGTCGCGGCCGTACGACGAATCGGAATTCAAACACCGATTCACCAATTTACGCCGGTCTTCGCGGCCGAATCACAAGGCGTTCGCACGCTGAGCGATTCCGTGGTTGCGATGCCGGTCAGCAAGCCTGAGGCAATCGGACTTGGATTGCTGAAGGCGTTGATCGAGTCCGACGTCGACCGTGGCGTTGCGGCGTTGTTCAGAGTCGTGAGTCTTGAGTCGCGAGACTCGAGGATGACGCTTACGACTTCCTCAGTGACTTGATCAATCCCGCGAGAACGCGAGCGGCTTCGTCGGCAACACCGGCGAGCCGCTTGCTTTCATCGGGATCTGTGTAGCCGAGTCGATCCGCGATGGTCAGTTGATACTCCGCCTCGCGAAGTGATCCGAATGCCATGTCAAGAAAACGAACGAAATCTGCTTGTGATTGCCTTGCGCATCCTTCGACGATGTTCGATGCGACTGACACCGAGGCTCTTCGAACTTGCGATGTCAGACCGAACATTTCGTCTTTCGGAAATGTCTTGGTCACGCGATAGACAGCCAAAACAAGTTCATCTGCAAGCTCAAAGGCACGAAGCTTCCGGTGATCTCTCATTTGGGATAGTCCTGAGTCGTGAGTCGTGAGTAATGCCCAATACCATAGCAATGTATTGCAACTCCAAAACACGAAGGCACATCCAATTTATCATTCCGCACCCCCTTGAGGCTCAAGCCTCACCCTTCAAGACTCAAGACCGGAGACTACCACCATGCCATTCTTCCGCAAGACTCGAGACTCACGACTCAAGACTACCATCCGCGAGGTCCTGCGCGGATGCGAGGCCGGCCGCCTGCAGAGCGTTGGCTACATGCAAGTCATCCCGCTTGTCAGCGATTTGAACGACGATCGATTCGTATCGCCGGTGCAGTGCGATGCGGATGTCTACACGACCAGCTACGGGACGCTCGGCTTCCGCAACTCGAGCGATTCGGTGATGATCGTTCCGTGCCATGCCGGCTATGTCGTTAAGCAGCACGCACAGGACCACGCGATGGCGCACGCCGGCGTGGTCGCTGCTGCTGGCGATCGCCGGTACGACACGGCGGCCTGCATCCAGGCATCGCAAGGTGGATTCATCAAGAAGGGTTCGTACCGCATGTTGATTCTGCCGCACGCGTTGCGCGAGCACGCGTTGCAGAAGCGAGGCGAGAAGAACTACCAGAAGCTGTGGGACGACATCTCGGTGTTCAACCAGCGATTCGGAGTGAACGGTCAAGGTCACCTCGAGTACTTCTTGAAGGCATTCAAGAAGGAACTGGATGAGTTCGTCGCCGAGTTCGAGTGCGTTCCGCGGCAAGTCGGTGCGATCGTCTTGGTCGATAACCGCGTTGTCGGCATCGAGCGGACACCGTCTCACGAATACTGGCTGAGCATTTGGCCAAGCCTGATTCGCGAGTGCTACGGATCGTTGGCGATCGAAGCGGCAAAGGCAAACGGAGATCGAGCACCAGACCGATCGCCGCGAGTGCAACTGCCGGTCGAGATCGCATCGCTCGACGAGCTGGAATCGTTGATCGCCGAGATCGCTTCGCAAGAAGACGAACGAGCCCGATCAACGGTCCGCGAGCTACTCGGCGAACCACTTGACTTGCAATACGAAGAAACGGTGTCTGACCGACGGGTTGGGGCCGACGTGTCGATCGACACCGCAACCTCGGAACACTTCACCGGCCAAGTGATCCGCGACGGCGACAAGATCGTCTACGCATCACTTCCAGCCACGAGTGCCTTCGTCAAGAGTCAAGAGTGGACACGAGCCGAGCCCTTCTCGATCTGATAGGGTCGAGAGATCAAAGCCAAGCCAAACGCCTGCGTCGGAGCAATCCGGTGCAGGCGTTTTCGGGTTCTGGTTGATGTTGCATGATGAATCAGCCGGCTACCCAGGGCTTTGTGGTCTCACATGGATCTTGGCTGGAACCAACGCTGAACGTGAGCCGGTCCTGCGGCCGTTCGTCATCGTTCTAAAAATCCGTGCTAGGGTCGCTCAGTTCGATCGGCTTGATCCAGATGTTTCGGTAGAGCACTTCGTGACCCTCACACTGCAATTTAATGCCACCGGGAGTGTCCGTGATTCCAAATCCGTTGTCGTTGCCACCGTCAATTCCTGAATTGGCTCCGCCCCAAACTTTGTTGATCTGCTGATTGAGATGAACCTTTTCACCATTGAAGTACATCGTCACCATTGGCTTCTCGGAAAGCTTGCCCTGTTCAAATCGAGCCGCCCGAAATTGGATGTCGTAAGCATTCCATTTGCCGAGCCCGTTGTAGGCATGATAGGGCGAGGGCGTTTCGTTGATCACAGCACCAAGTCCATGCTTGGTCTTGTCGCCATCAAGAATCTGAATCTCGTAGCGGTTCTGCAGGTAAACGCCGCTATTGCCACCCGCGTTCGGAATCAAAAACTCGACGTGCAATCGAAAGTCACGAAATTTCTGTTGGGTCACGATATCGGCGGTTCCGTACTTGCCCCCTGCGGCGGCTGGATCATCAGTCATGATCGTCGATCCATCGTCCACCGGATCTTCGACCACCTTCCATTTGATAGGCAGCGAAGAACTGAACCGAGGGCCTTCCCAGTAAGTCCATTTCTCGTCCAGCATTTCTCGCGACCCATCAAGGATCAGCTCTGCTCCCGCAATCGGCCGGGCACCGACACCAATCGCATCGTCACTCCTGGAAACCGCCGGCGCAAGAAACCCGACCCAGAAAACACACCATGAAGTGAAGCAGAGAAGACGCATCAGCAGGCTCTTGAACGAGAAATAACGGGCTAGCGACAATCGATCACTATAGCCCATTTCTCCACCGGCATCGTTTCGTCCTTGCCCCAGTGACTTCAGACGCGCCCGATCAGCATTGACGTTCATCCAATGAATCCGCCTAAGCCGCGTCGTCCGGTGTTTCGTACCCAGTGTTGTTTCGTACCCAAGTGTTCTCGACAATCGTATTGCTTGGCACGAATCGTGGGTCGTCAGAAGCGGTGCTAGCTACGATGAAGGATTAACTGGCGGACGCTAACTTCACTGGTCGTATCGTCATCGTCTAATTTCAAACAAGCCAACGATCACGAGATTGAATCATGAAGATCAAAACGCAGGTCGGTGATGTGCTGCAGACTCCCGCCGACGTTCTGATCTCCACGGCGAACCCATGGCTAAATCTGTCGGGCGGTGTCAACGGAGCGATCTTGTCCGCGGTTGGACCAGTCATTCAAGGCGAATTGCATTTGCACCTGAAAAACCTCGGCGTGTCTGCTGTCCCCGCCGGAACGGTGGTTCAGAGCCAGTCCGGCGGACTGCCGTTTCGTTGCATCCTACACGCGGTTGCGATTGATCCGTTCTATGATTCATCGGTTGACCTTGTGCGAGGAACACTTACCAAAGCACTGGACATGGCGGTTGATCTGGGAGCCATGGCGGTTTCCGCACCAACGCTCGCGACTGGCTATGGCCCGATGTCGATTGCTGAGTTTGGCAAGGCATTGTCTCCGCTCGCGAATGAACGACGCTTTGACTCGTTGGCATTGACGGTCGTCGTTCGTTCGAAGGGTGACCGATCGGAACTCGACCAGGCGTTAATTTTTTTCAGCGATTCACGGATGGTCGAGTGAAGTACGGTTTTCTCTTCCTTCTGCTGGCCATTGGAATCGCCGGCACCGCGTTGCGGGCCGGGCCGTGGGCATGGGTGCTGCTCTATCCCGCGTTCTCATTCGGAGTTGTCGCCGCGGCGTATCTCTTTTCAGCACCAAGTGTCTTCAGGAAACGGTTTGATGGACGGAGGTCACCGCTTGGAACATCAAGAACTACCTGTGCGTGCCAATGTTGGATGGTACGGGTGCGACCGCCAAAGAACTCCGCGAGCTAGCCAACGAAATTCAGCAAATGCCCAAACCGGTGCTGATTCATTGCGCCCAAGGCCACGGAAGAACAGGCTTGGTAGCGTCAGCGGTGCTTCTCGTGTCAGGAGCAGCGCAAACAGCGTCCGACGCGATCGCAATGGTCCAAGCCGTGAGGCCAGGAATCGAATTGAACGCCACTCAAAGATCCATCTTGGAGCAAGTCCAATGACCCGCAACGCCATCACCGGATGCATTCTGGGAATTGCTATTGGCGACGCACTCGGCTTGCCATACGAAGGCGTTTCCACGCAGCGTGCTCCAAAGTTGCTTGGGCCGCCCGACCGGTACCGGTTCTTTTTCCGGCGTGGCATGATCTCGGACGATACCGAACACACCTGCATGGTGGCTCAATCGCTGATCGAAGCTAACGGCGATGTGGATCGATTCGCACGTCTCTTCGCGAGTCGACTGCGATGGTGGATTCTGGCTTTGCCGGCGGGCGTCGGGAAAGCAACGGCGCGTGCGGGCATCAAGCTTTGGTTGGGTGCAACGCCCGCTACCTCCGGCGTCTTCTCGGCAGGCAATGGACCGGCGATGCGAGCCGCGATCTTCGGCGCGGCGATCGACGACGTGCCGCAGATGCTCGAATTCGTGCGTGTTTCCTCGCGTGTCACACACAGTGATCCCAAAGCGGAGTTCGGTGCGATCGCGGTGGCGTTTGCCGCTCGACACTCTCGCGTTCACAAACAGGTCGATGCGAACCTGTGGCTGTCCGATGTTGTCAACGCAGTGGGTGACGACGCTTCGGAGTTGACCAATCTCTTGCATCGATCCGTCGATAGCGTTTCGGCTGGCGAATCAACCAAGTCGTTTGCAGATTCGCTTGGGCTATCCAAAGGCATCACCGGCTACACGTACCACACCGTCCCGGTCGTCATTCACGCTTGGTTGTCGCACTCGGAAGACTTCCTACAAGCGGTCACCGCCATCATCGAATGCGGCGGCGATGCCGATACGACCGCGGCAATCATGGGCGGGATCGTGGGTGCCGGTGTCGGGGAAGCCGGCATCCCGTCCAATTGGATCAACCGCATTTGGGAATACCCACGAAGCATCGCCTGGATGCGATCACTTGGTGAAAGCCTAGCCGTAGTGGATCTTGTCAAAGATCCCAGTGTGGAAGGATCTATAACAAGATCCACTACAAGAGCTCCACGTATCAATCCGATCGCGGTGTTGTTTCGCAATCTGCTCTTCTTACTCATCGTCCTCTTCCACGGTTTCCGCCGACTCGCACCGCCTTACTGAAACGAAGAATTTGGGCCCATGAATCCCGACCGCGATTCCATCGAAGCGAACCTTCGCCTGCATGTCGATCGACTTGCCGGGTTGATCGGTCCGCGCACGCTCACAAAGCCGAAGACGATCGAAGCGACCCTCGGATACATCGAAGGCCAGTGGTCCGAGATGGGCTATTCCAATGATCGCGAATGCTACGACGCACTCGGCGACGAAGCCACCAACCTGATCGTCGAGCAACCTGGAAGCAAACGGGCTGACGAAATCATTTTGCTCGGTGCCCACTATGACACGGTCGCAACCACACCCGGAGCCGACGACAACGCCTCGGCCGTGGCCGTCCTCCTGGAAGTCAGCCGGTTGCTGCGCGAGCACACCGGCCGGCGGACCGCACGCTACGTCGCGTTCGCTTGCGAGGAGCCGCCGTACTTCAACGTCGATGCGATGGGCAGCCAACACCATGCTCGCGGGTCACGCCAACGCGGCGACAAGATCGTCGGCATGTTGTGCCTAGAAATGGTGGGCTACTACGCGTTGCACAAAGGCTCGCAGATCGTCCCACCCACGATCCCCAAGTTCCTGCATCGTTTCTTCCCGCAACGCGGCAATTTCCTGGCCGCCGTCGGCAACATGCCGTCCTGGAAACTCAACTGGCAATTCCGTCGAGGCTTCAAACGCGGCACCCGCCGGATGCCGTTGTTCTCGATCTGCCTGCCCGAAAAGATCAACGAGATCCGGCTCAGCGACAACAGTTCGTTTTGGGACCAGGGCTACCCGGCCTTGATGCTGACCGACACCAGCTTCCTGCGCAATCCTAACTACCACCAATCCACCGACACCCCCGAAACACTCGACTACCCCCGCATGACCGAAGTTACCCTCGGCGTGGCCTCGGCGATGCGAAGGTTGCTGCATTGAACACGCGATCGTCGTGCAAGTGGTCAAACTACCTCCAACTCAACTCGGACTTCAAATAGTTCACAGTCGCCATGCAACCGCTTGAGAACAAACGCACCAAGATTCAATCGGGGATCGCCCGTGCGCGTTTGCTCCTCAAACGCGATTTGGCTTGGTTGCCCGGCTACCCGATGAGGATGACAAAGATCGAAGGCGCACCCGAAAATCCTTGTCCCTGGCAATCCAATTCGATGACGTCTGAAAACGATTCCACGAGCTGGTCGATTGACGGGGAACACCTACGGCGGGCTCAAATGACGGTCACCAAGCTGCGTCATCGGTTTCCTCGTGCGCTTCCGAAAATTGTGGATGATGCCGATGATTGGCTAAGACGCATCGACTTTCTGTTGGGCTTGCTGAAAGGGTTCGTTCACCACGGCCAGACTTTCGGCAGTGACGATGTTCTTCAAAGCGGAGTATTGCCGGCGCGTTGGACGAACTTAGCTGGCCGGATGAAATCCACGCATCCACAGCTCGCGAGTCTGCTGGATGCGGTCACGTTCCAAACGCTATCCGACCAGCGAAATTGCGATCTCGAGTCATTGGTGTGGATTGAGCTGCATGCTGCCGAACTCACGTTGCTCAGCAGTGTCAACCGCGAACAACCACTCCAACTTCCGATTCGCATCCTGACCGTACGAGAGAATCTCCCGTCGGAATTGTTGAATGTTCTCGTTCGGTGTTTGACTGATCCATTGATTTGCACCTGCCTGTGGAAGCGACCTGACGCTCGGCTGCGTCAGTTGTGCGAAACCACACTGAAGGCAGCGAAACAAGTCGAGTTCGTTTTCCCGAAGGATTCGTCCGAAGAATCACTCGCCCATTTAGTCACGACCACTTTCCTCGAAGTTTGTGCCGATCGTCCAAAACAACAACGCGACCGTTTTGGCCTGCTCAATCAACTCCTGACGCCTGAGCTGGTTGACGTCGTCGCCGAGACTCAGGCGAAGGTCGTCGCCAGTGAAGAAGAATTGTCGAAGTTATTGCGGCGGCTTCAGCCTCGGCATGGCCAAGATCCGCAGCCAGATTTCAGTTACCGTGACTTAAAACGCAAGGTCGCAGCAACTTCGGAGATCGACCGCGTTCGAATCACGACCATCACTGCGCTGGGAAATTGCCTGCAGTTGCAAAAGACGTTCAGTTCGACGGAATCGAGACTTTGGATTGATTTCTTGACTGGATTCCCGACTGACCATGTCGCACTATCGATACGTCTGATTGCCAAATGGTGCCACAGCTGGAACTACAAGGCAGATCATCGAAGGAACTTCATTCGAGTCATCAAATTGGTTTCGGCATTGATTCAGCGACGTGGAATCCCACAGTCAATGCTGAAACATTGGTACCACCATGTCGACGAGAAACGTGCGTACAACGAATTCGTCGTGGATACAGCAGACGAATTAGCGGATCAGCCCAAGCTGGAAATTCGCACGGTGTGTCTGTTGGAAAAGGTTGCCTATGACCTTCAAATGGATATCGGATCCGAATTGATTTCGTCACTTGTGGAATTCGCACAAGCGACCGACAACGACGACTTGTCATGCTCACTCATCGAGCACTTGACGGGAAAACCCGACACGACCTACACCGCGATTGAATTGCGACTCGCGTATCACTTTGGCGATTCGGTTGAGGTTATCTCCGATGTCTTGCTCTCGTTGGACAACCATTCCGATCTGACGGAGTTGGCGACTCAGTTGAAGCCACTTTCCGACGACCAAGATTTGAAACGGATAATTGCACGGCGTTTGGCTGACAACGATGGGAAGGTTCTATCGAGGATTGCTGCAACGACGTCGATTCTCCGCAACCTGAAACAGCCAATCCCGAAGTGCGAGCGGTTTGATCAGGCTGCGGGTTGGGTGAATCGGTATCCGAGCGAATTCCATTCGGCTCTCGAGTCACTCGGCCAAGCAGCCGATGACGCACCCCGAATCGCAGAAAGCGTGTTGGGCAAAGCGTTTCCATCCCCAGAAAAACTGAACCAGCAAATCGAGGCTCTTGAATCGAAACTTGCCGAAAACGCGGCGAAGCGGAATGGCACCGCGCAGCGGGACCAACCCGCGGAGCCGGCCGATACTGCGCAGCCCATTAACGAAGACCGCATGCGTGGTCGTCTGGCGAACCTTCGGCGAAGGAGAATGCAAGTGGCGTCCGTGTCGACGGCGCGGTGTAAAAAGCTGATCGAGAAGTTGAGGAAGCGAACGGAGCTTGAACTTCTTCAACAGTACGCAGCGACGTCTCGATCGCACGCCGCCGCAGCGATGCAACGACGTTTCAGCCTAAAGACGTTTCCGGATGAATGGCTCAGCCCGCCGTTTGATCGCGTGCTCCGCGAAATCAATGGCTTGGATAATCCCATGCAAGACTTGGGCATTCGGCTCTTGTTTGAGACTTCGGAACGAACCACTCGAAATTTTGACGAAGAGCCCCGAAACGTGGTGTTTCGCCAGCGAATGGAAGCCACGGGAGTGCGGATGGAGCCTTGGTTGAGCGATCAAGTCAGACAGTCCGCAACCACCGCCGATGGTTTCCCCTATCAATTGGCCTTCACTCGCGATGTCATCGACTTCCTTCTGATGGGTTTTCATTTCGACACCTGCTTGTCGCCCGATTCGTTCAACTTTTTCAGTACCGTTGCCAATGCGGTCGATTTGAACAAACGCGTCGTTTACGCAAAAACGGATACGGGGAAAGTTATCGGCCGCTGCTTGTTTGCGTTGAATGATTCTGGCGAAGTCCTCACCTACTATCGCTACTCGCACAATCCTCGAGATGGCTTCGCAGAAGCGGTGGATCAATTTGCAGAGCAACTTGCTTCGCAGATGCAGACTTCAATCGCGACTGGCGGCAAGGTTTCCAAGTTGGTCGCGAAGGATTGGTACGATGACGGGCCCTGGCAAACGAATTCAAATTGGCTCGGTGATGACGGGTTGCTCGCAAGGCTGACGAAAGACGGGGGTGACGCAAGTCTGCTGCCTGTGTTGTTGGAGGAGGTAGGCAGAGATTTCTTGAAACGCCGCGTAACTGAGTTGGCAACCAATACACGTGTTCGCGAAAAGCCCCAATTCCTACAGTCGTTGCTGGATGAATTTGAAAACGAATTGAGCGTCAGGCACAAGTTCACAATCGGAGTCAACGTCGATTCCATCGCCATCAGCCATCGACTGCTTTCACAGTTGCGATGGTCGGAGATTGTCGGCTTGGTCAATCGGCATCAATGCAATGAGTGCGATGTTTTCCACGGGATCGCAGAGTATTCACGCGTCTTCCGCGTCCTGAGCGATTTCCACCCGACGCTTGCTCTGCGAGCGATTCGGGCATCACGCCCCTCATTCATCAAAGATGACACCAGCGACCCCAACCGAACTCGTCGTAGTGCCCTGGCCCACGTACACCGACTGCTGGGACGCGAGCATTTGGCGGCCAAGCTGAGTGCGAAGTAGAAGACTGGTGTGATTGGAAATGGATCTCATCCTTCATTCGTGAGCCGATGGCATTCCGCCGACTTCGCGGCGTTCAGTTCGATGAAGCCTTTCCATTGGTCCGGGACGTCGTCCTCGTAGAAGATCGCTTCGGTCGGGCATTCGGGAACGCATTGCCGCGAGTGAACGACAACCAGTTTGTGCTCGGCAAGCTGATCGGCAGCGGCGGTTTCGGAAAGGTCTACCGCGCCAACATGCAATCCGACGCCAGCACCGTCGCAGTCAAATTTCTTCGCAAAGCGTTCTGGCAAAACGAAGCCGCACGACTGTCGTTCGTTCGAGAGATAGGCATTGCGTCTCAGATCCAACACCCCGGCGTCATCCGCTATCTGGGCTACGGCAAATCACCTCACGGCGGCCCGTACGTCATCTGCGAGTGGATTGACGGATGCTCATTGCGAGACGTTGTGATCCCCGCGGGCGTTCTTTGATGGTGGATTCGTTATCTTTGAGGGCATGGATATCGCAACATGAACATCGCCTGCATCGACGTCGGCTACACCGAGTCTGAATCAAAGCCAACGAGAGCGATCGCTGCCTGCGTGATCATTGGCAACTGGAGAGATGCCGTGTCATCGTCCGAGCACGTCGTCCATTTGACCGACGTCCAAGCTTACCAGCCCGGTGAGTTCTACCGCCGAGAATTGCCGTGCGTCCAAGCCGTATTGGCGGAGCTTTCTCACACGCCGTCTTGCATTGTCATCGATGGCTACGTCTGGCTGGACGACTTGGACCATCCTGGCTTGGGCGCACACTTGCACCGATCGCTTGCGGAATCCATCCCCGTGATCGGCGTCGCCAAGAATCCGTTCAAGCGGTCCGAACACGCAACCGCACTGACACGTGGCGGTAGCACACGACCGCTGTACATCACCGCAGCAGGAGTCCCAATTGCGCAGGCCGTCCACAACATCGCGGCAATGCACGGCCCGCACCGATTTCCAAGCATCCTCCAACGAGTCGACCGCCTCAGTCGAGGAGAACAGCCCATGCAATCGTCAGCCCACAGCACCAGCAAACGATCACGCTGACCGTGTACTGCCAATCAATCTTCGAACTGCTTAGAGCGGCATTCTGCTCGAAGGATCAACCATCGCCAGTAACCGCATTCTCGGCCGCTCGCTTGGCGGCCTGCATCGCTTTGCCGATTGGCAGGCCAGCGAACGGGAACTGAAGGTCCACCTCCGTTCCCTCGAATGCAGTCTCGATCGCGTGCCGATATTCCTTCCCACCCAAACCGATCACTGCATCGAACGTTGCCAGCCTGCGATCTTTGACTTGTTGCGACAGCGTTTCCAAGTCAATCGGCCCCGACGACTTCTTTTTGAAGGTGACTTCGTAGGGGCCCGGCAGCACGAAGTCCGGATCAATGAAACCGTGCTTCGCACTGAGGATCAGCCATTGATCGCCGATGCACTCCGCGTACTTGCGGTTCACCTTGAACGGCGATCCCACGTACGCATCGCGGGCAATCGTTGGTCCGGCCGTTGGATTCTTCGACCAAACCTTGCTGCTACCGCATGGAACGATCACGAGAGTCGTCTTTGGCATCAGCGGCTTTCATCGTATGAGATTGCTTCGTGCAAGACCGCAACAAATTCACCGAGCACCCTGAGGTCCGTTGCCGCTTCCTCGTCGATTTGGATTGCCGAATACTCGGGATTGAGTGGCTGCAATTCGATCGTTTGGTGTTGCCAACCGTCTTCGCCTCCGCCCTTGGTGGAATGGTATCGCTTCACCGTATAACGTCCACCATCCACCGGGTCCGCATGCGTGTTGATCTGAACGAGCACCAAGCGGTTCTGTCGCGAACCAGCCGAACTGGGACGAAACAGACACAAGCTTCCACTGGTGATTCGCGGCTCCATGGAGCGACCGATCACCCGAGCGGCGAACATTCCCGTTGAGAGCTTGCGGTCGGCAACCTCGATCCATCCGATCTCTTCCGGAACACCTTCCGGTCCAAAACCTCCGGCCGCGGCAACCAAGTCGTACACGGGCACGTGGCTCGCGTACTTCGCGGAGTCTTTGACCGACGGCTCAATGGCCCATTCCGGTTCATCCGGTTCGGTCAGTGCATCCGCGATTGGACGTTCGGAAGTATCAGCAGCAACCGCGTTCTCAACGCCGGTCGGCTGCACATGCCAACGCCCCTCACTCAATTGAAAATGCACACGGAAATCCGTTCCCGGCAGCCCCGCGTCCTCCCCGAACCACTGGCGGAGCAACTCCGACAAACGATTCTTCTTTTCACCTTTCGGGTACGCGACGTTGCAGGCGACTTTCACAAACTTGAACGTCCAAAGGTCTCCATTGGGCAATTGCACTTCGGTTGGCCCCACCGGTCGCCCCGGTTCTTTCTCCACCGTTGGGATGAACACGATTGCTTTTCCATTCGCATGCGAGACCTTTCCCGTGAACGAATTCGCTGTCTCGGGCGACTCTGCCAGGCGTTTCGATTGGATGTACCGAGCCAGACGTCCCTCGACCAGTTCTTCCGTCATGGATTCAAGGGAAGCATGCAGTTCAGGTGGGCAATCAATTGCCAACTGCAGTTGATCACCTGTCCGCTTGAACCATCGCGATCCGTTTTGGTTATCCAGCCATCGATCAATGGGCCATTTGATCCACCACGCCATCCACTCCGTGTCGCTTGCATGACGATGGTCGATTGCGTGCTTGCCCTCCAGCAGATCTCGCCGGAGAACAGGGTGTTCCAGCATGTGAGTCCGACAGCGTTTGGCAAACTCTGGCAAATCAACCGGATCAAAGAACGACGATTGATCCAGCAGCACGCGAAGCACCACCATCTTGTACGACTTGTTCAAGCTGGTCGTCTCGACCGTCTTGAACCAATCACCGAACAAGCGAAGCGTTTGCTGTTCCGCATTGTTCAGATCACCTTCCTCATCGGCAAACGCAAACCAGCTTCCCGCACTGCGACTGATCGTTCCTGGAATGTACCCGCGAGCGATCAATTCCGATGGAGTCGGGCGACGCCCCAGTTCATCACGCATCCCGCGATACGCCTCGACCCCGGCCGCGGCTCCCGTTGGAAGGAATTGCTTCAGCAGATCCTTGGCTCCAAGTTCAACATCCAGCAAGCAGCCCTCGGGCAGCTCCGGGGACGCCCCCTGGATCCACTTCCGCAAATCACCCCACTGGGCCGCGTGGTTTCCCAGCGACAACAGGTGGAGCATTCGCCGAGCAAACAAGCGGTGATTGCCGACGAAGTCGATCACCAACAACCGTGTCTTGCCCATGCTGGCTCGCAATCCACGGCCGAGCTGCTGAAGGAAGACAACCTTCGACTCCGTGGGCCGCAGCATCACGACGCGATCGACCGCCGGGACATTCAGCCCCTCATTGAACATGTCGACCACGCAGAGTGTTTCAAGCGAGCCATCACGCAACTGTTCCAATGACTCGCCGTAGCTGTCACCGCCTCCTCCTGAGAAGACCGCTGCCGAGCTGACGCCTTTTCCACGCAGCCAATCACGCGCGAACACGGCATGACGCCGGGAGCAACAAAAGACGATCGTTCGCTCACCGGGATGCTCGTTGATCGCTTGCCACAGTCGTTCCATCCGCTCGCTCGTGGCGACGCGTTGTTCCAGTTCGTCGGGATCGAACCGGCCGTTGCGCCAAGGGACTTGTTCGAAGTCCACCGTGTCTCGAATGCCGACATAGTGGAACGGGACCAACGCTCCCTCTTCGATGCCCGTTCCGATGGAGGCGTGATAGGCCAAGTTGTCGTCGAAGACACTGACCACATCGACGCCATCGGTGCGTTCGGGAGTCGCGGTCAGTCCCAGAATGAAGTCAGCGTCCAACTTCGCTAGCACGCGGCGGTATGTCGGGGCCTCAGCGTGGTGAACTTCGTCAATGATCACGTAGTCGAAGTGTTCATTCGCCAGACGCTCCAGGCCCTCGGGGCGAGCGAGTTTCTGAATCGAGGCGACCACCAACTCACCGTCCAGTTTGCTGCATGAGCCGCGGTACCACGACGTACGCGATGCCAGCGAATCGCCCTCTTTGAACGCGTCGTCCAGCAGCTGGGACAAAACAATTTCGGCTTGCGTCAAAATGTGCGAGCGGTGTGCAATCACCAGCACTCGCGGGCGGCGTCCGAGTGCATCCCCGACTTGCCGCACATCAAACGCAGCCAGCCAAGTCTTTCCCATCCCGGTGGCGACCGAGATCAACGCCTTCGCAAAACCGTCGGCACGCAGCCTTGCAAGCGATTTAAGCGCCGCCGATTGCCACGGCCGAGGCTCGGGAATCGTTGTGTTGTCGATGCTTTGGGGTTCGAAGTGTTCCTTGCGGAAGGCCTTTGTTTCTAGCCGATACTGCTCCACCAAATCAGAAGTCAGCGGCTCCGCGGCCCGCCACAATTCATCAAACGCCTGAACAAAATCGTCGGGCACGCCATCGTGTCCACGGCTAGAACAGATCAGATTCCATTCGACGCCGGTTTCTAAAGCGGGTTTTGACAGGTTGCTGCTTCCGACCGCCACCAGCGAACCGTGATCATCCATGATTCGCCACGCCTTGGGATGGAATGATTCTGGTTGACCCGAGAGCGACTTATATTTCACCAGCCGCGCCTGCAGCTCACCACGCAAGTCTTGATCGTCTCCGACTGTATCCTGCCACGCGAGCAATCGAGCCAAGGCTTTGGGATGCGAGATGTACAGGTAATCGCTGACGAGGATTCGAACGGCGGCGTCCCTTCGCAGAGTTTCGAACAGCCGACCTTCGATCACGGCGAGACCTGAAGGCTGGACAAACGAAGCCAACACGTCGATCTTCCTCGCATCAGCCATCCGATCCGAGAGTCGTTCCCACAAAGTGGAATCCGGGTACCCCGTCGCCAGTTCCAAACGCGGAGCGTTCGTCGTGTTCCCAGGCGTCGCCTCCGCTGTCTGGACCGATGTCTCGTCGACCAGGTAGTTTGCTTTCTCGGGGATCACGTATCGAACACCGCCCCGTGGATCCGGTACATCGCCGAGGTAGCGAGGGATCACATGAACGTGAACATGCATGACCGTTTGGCCCGCGGTTTCGCCGCAGTTGAAACCGACGTTGTATCCAGTGGGCTTGGGGGCCAGCGTTTCATCCAGCCGTTGCTTGACCATGTTGACCAAGCTCATCAACGCAGCTTGTTCTTCTGGCGACGCATCAAACCAAGTCGGCACGACGCGGCGAGTCACCACCAATGCATGGCCGCGTGTCACTGGAAAACGATCGAGGAACGCGAACGCCAGTTCGTTCGAAGCGATCCAATCCTTTTCGTTGACGCTTAAGAACGGTGAGCGGTCCATGCGTTACTCAAACGTGTGTCGTGTCGAACCAGCGAGTTCACCTACTGGAGCCCGGCAGACCCCCTGCCTGCTTGTCCCGTCGTCTCTGGCACAATAGGATGATGGGCTTCAGTTTGCAACCACGTGAGGGATTCACGTGGCAATGTGTGTTCGCAATTTCAATGAATGAAGCAAGCCTATGTCAGAGGCGGATGGCCAGAAGTTCCTCAAGGATCTCGCCAAAAAACTTGGGACGGCAGCCGACCCCAATTCGAAACATGACGCAGACGATGAAGCCGTCGCATGTCGAGACCAGACGCGTGAAGTGCTGTTCATCGACGCCCACGAACTGGCGTGCATGATGGACCGATTCCTCCAGGCCAACAAGGAAGACACCACAAGGCATGCCAGGACTTTTCCCAAGTGGAAGAACGCCCCCGTCATATCACCCTCCCTCCGGGAGGGTCGAGGAGGAGGAACGACGACGAGGGGAGGGGAAGCTGGACAAGTCGACAACCGCACCATCCCTGGCTTCTGCAGGAGCCCAACGTTGGTCGAGACCGCCGAACATGGCTACGTGCTCACGCTCCGTCGCTACGCAGGAGCCGAAGAGGTGGAAGACGACGGCGTCCCCTTCGCCGGAAAGATGGAGGGCTTGACCCGCGAGTTAGCCACTCAATTTCACGAGTCGGAAAAACTGCAGTCGGCGATCCGCGACAACATGCAAAAGCTGGGCTTTGCCTTGCCGGAGGCGGGGGAATGAGTCGGGCGAAATCGTTGCAAGTCGCTCCGGTCGGCGAAGAGGCGAATTGTGTCTAAGTCAGTGCATTGGCCAAAGCGAAAAGTCGCATCACTGATTGAGAGTGGCGCGCTACGCATCGACGACGGTTATCGCGTACGAAGAGTCGAACTCGGACCGATTGGTATACCTTTTGTGCGTGGCGGCGATATTGGTACAGGTGATATCTCGACCGTGGTTGAAGATCACATTCGTCCTGAATTATCAGAACGGGTTCAGACCAAACTTGCCAGACCTCTCGATGTTGCATTCATCTCAAAGGGTACGGTCGGACGGGTTGGAATGTTGCGTCCGGGACAGCCGGAAGTCGTCTTTTCTCCGCAGGTTTGCTACTGGCGAAGTTTGGACTACAACGAAATCAACCCCCGCTTCCTTTTCTATCTGATGACCTCGCATGAGTTTCAGTCAGAATTGCATGCGGTAATGACGCATGGATCAATGGCTGCCGACTATGTAAGTCTCGCTGACCAACGAAACTTTGACCTCACTTTTCCGCCGATCGAGACACAGAACACGATCGCGTCGATCCTTGGAGCGTTGGACGACAAGATCGAGTTGAACCGTCGGATGAATGCGACGCTGGAGTCTCTTGCGCGGGCGATCTTCAAGAGTTGGTTCGTCGATTTCGACCCGGTCAAAATCAACGCGGGCCAGATGCCTGAGGATGGACACGACCCAAAGGTTCTCGACCTTTTCCCCTCCACCTTCCAAGACTCCGATCTCGGACCAATACCGGAGGGTTGGGAACCGTGTGTTTTCGACGACCTCATCGACTTTGTTATCGGAGGTGACTGGGGCAAAGAAACGTTCAGAGATGATTTTGTCGAGGAAGTTCGGTGTATTCGTGGTGCTGATATACCTGATCTTCAAGATGGTGGCGTCGGGAAGATGCCGACTCGATTCATCAAATCAAATAGTTTGAAGAAACGCTCCCTGTTGGCAGGCAGCCTTGCCTTTGAGATTTCTGGTGGAAGTCCTACGCAGTCAACCGGTCGCCCGGTACTCATCACGCAGACGTTCTTAGACCGTATTCCCACACCCGTAACCTGTTCCAACTTTTGCCGTTTCATTCGTTTGAAAAAGAGTGTTTCACCGTTTTACGTCTACACAATGCTTCGGTGGCTCTACGACCGCGACGAGTTCTTGCAGTACGAAAATGGCACGACAGGAATTAAGAATCTTGCGTTCAAATTGTTTGCGAGCACGCACCAGCTTCTTTCACCGCCAGAGGAGGTCATGCAGGAATTCGATCGTGTTGCTGCGGGATACTATGAGATGATTGCGAGACACGGCGCTCAGTCACAGGAACTTGCGAGGCTTCGCTACACGCTTCTTCCCCAACTCCTCTCCGGCGAACTTCCCGTTCCCGCCGCCCTTACCGCAACCGAGGAGGCATTGGCGTGACCATTGATACGAACAAAGTGCACAAGCTGAGCAAATTCGATGCTCACAAGCTGATGGAACTGTCTATCGACGTGATGAAGCTGTCGATCCCGGAAGATCGTGGCGACAAAGTGCCGCCCGCCGTTGGCGCGCTCATTTGGTTCCCGGAAGAAAAGGAGTATATGGTCGCCTACCGAGGTGAACTTCGCGATGGGGACCATGGTGAGTTCACGTTGCTCGAACGAAAGCTCGCCAATCGAAAACTTGACGACTGCATTCTGTTTACGACACTCGAACCGTGCATGAAGCGAAACCCGCCGAAAGTACCGTGCGCGCGACGCATCACGAACGCGCGTATCAAGACCGTGTACGTTGGCATCACTGATCCTGACGTGACCGTAGACGGAAAAGGCATCAAACACCTTGAGAACAAAGGCGTTGATGTCGTGATGTATGACCGGGACCTGCAGGAGCAAATCGAGGAGATCAACAAGAAGTTCATCGAGAATGCCAACGAAAGGAAAAAGGCGGAGGAATCGGAAGATTCAGCTTCGATGCTGGAGGCATCCGCAGCGAACGTCAACTTCGGCAATCTCTCACCCGACGCGCTATCTCAGTTCATCTCGTGGGCAAACCTCAACGAGGCAATTGCATCTGAGGATTTTAGAAATCGGCTAACGCGTCTCAACGTACTTGATGCAGAGTCGGAGCCAACAATCAACGGCATCATTTTGTTTGGGAATGAACCGCGCGAAACAATTGTTGATGCAGGCGTGTTAGGGACAATTCGTTTTGAAGACGGTTCTGAAGAAACGAAGGATTTCGACGGACCGCAGGTCTTGGCTCCTCAAGAGATTATGGACTGGATCAAAGCCAAAGTTCCCAATCCAAACGATCGCACCGATGCCACGCGAAAAGAACGAGATGAAGCGTTTTTTCGGCTTGTGCGTGAAGGCGTGGTCAACGCGATCGTTCATCGTGACTACACCGTTTCGGGATCGAAGACACAGGTAATCGTAACCAAAGATTCGGTCACGATCATGAGCCCCGGTTCCCCATTGGTCACGATGGAGCAACTTCGTTCATTGAACGCTCCAATGCGAAGTCGCAACCCAACTTTGCATTACGTCTTCAACCGGATGGGACTCGCAGAAGAACGCGGCTTGGGGCTGACTTCGATGAGGCAGGCGGCAGAGACGAGCGGGCTACCGCTGCCAAAGTTCACGTTCGACGACCCGTATCTTGTGTTGACGATTTATCGCTCAACCGAGGCGGTCGTGACAAGTTTGGACGAAGAAGTTCTGAGCGAACTGACGGACAGTCAACGCAAAGGCTGGGAATGGCTCTCGAAACGGAGCACGGTGACACGGGGCGAGTATGCGGATGCAATGAAGATCGCCGATCGAACGGCGACCACTCACTTGGGGCAATTTAAGAAGCTCGGCCTTGTCGAGGTCGCGGGTTCGGGACGTGGAAGGTCAACGACATACAGGGTGGTGGCGCAATGAGCCGAGCATGTAATAGCGCCGCCAAACGCGCCGCGACGGCGCTATCCCCCCCTGTTCTCGGCAAGTTTTGGCTAATAGCGCCGCTAAAAGCGCCGCGACGGCGCTATTGCAGCTCCATTTCTGTCGATTTCGCGCTATCCGGCCGAAAATCGCGCCGAGACGGCGCGACAGACGAAATGGTACAAAAATGGGACATCACGCGATCGGTCGCGCGTACGCGCGCCATAAAGTGCTGCGCAGCAATGGGTTCTGCGCGCTCACGCATTCGACAAATGGGACATCAGCACCCGACTGACCCCATCGCCGCACACTGGTCTTCGTCATCTTCGTGCTCGGCGCCATCGTTGTCGGCGTTTTCGGCGGCGGCTACGTCTACCGAAGAAGCAGCGGCGGTGGAAACGGCTGCGGTCTTGGCATTGGGGCAAAATGAACGATTAGCTACTGCACCACTCGTGTTCGGCATCTCGCACCACAGCAGCAATGACGGAGCGCCATGATTACCGAAGACCAACTCGAACAACTTTCCCTCGACTGGTTCCGTGAGACGGGCTGGGACTACGCCAACGGTGTGGACATCTCGCCCGACGGAGACGATCCAGAGCGGGATGACTACCGAGTTGTCGTCTTGAAAGATCGCTTGGCCGAGGCAGTGGCTCGACTGAATCCTGATCTTCCGCAATCGGCCGTCGATGATGTGGTGCACGTCGTCGCCAATCCCGATCATCCCAGCTTGGAACAAAACAACCGACAACTGCACAGGCTTTACACCAACGGCGTCAAAGTCGAATACAGCACCGATGATGGAAAGGAAACGCTCTACGCTCAGATCATCGACTTCCAAAACCCGGACAACAACGACTTGCTGGTCGTCAACCAGTTCAGCGTGGCGGGAACCAAGCAGGCTCGCAGGCCCGACGTCGTGGTCTTTGTCAATGGTTTGCCGCTGGCAGTCGTCGAGCTGAAGAACCCGGCGGATGAATCGGCCGATGTGTGGAAGGCTTACTCGCAACTGCAGACTTACAAGGACGAAATCTCCGACCTGCTGGCCTACAACGTGGCACTGGTCATCAGCGATGGGATTACGGCGCGAGTCGGTTCGCTGACGGCCAACAAAGAACGGTTCATGCCATGGAACACGATCAAGAACGAAGACGATCGGCCGCTGCTGGAATACCAGTTGGAGAAAGTCGTTCGCGGCTTCTTCGATCCTGAGCTGTTTGTGAATTACATGCGGTACTTCGTCCTGTTTGAAGACGATGGCGACTCGCTGATCAAAAAGATCGCTGGATACCATCAGTTCCACGGAGTCCGCGAAGCCGTCCGTGTCACCACGATCGCGGCTGACGATTCCGACGATGGAGCCGTTCGCAAACGCCGAGCCACCTACGGCGACGAGGTGCAACCGGGCTGGCGAAAGGCGGGAGTGTTCTGGCATTCGTAGGGCGGCGGCAAGAGCATTTCCATGTGCTGCTATCGTTTGTGTATCCGAGCGAGAGAGATTCAATCGCACATGCGACATCCCGGCACTCTTTCATGTCGCCCCTTCAGGACTTTTTTTTGCTTTCGATTTGGGATCCACGGGCTTGCGCCCGTGGCGACAGCATGCCGTCCCGTTGGGACTGAATGGGATCGTGGCGATGGAGTTGGTTGGTGACGCCCCCGTGCGGACGCCGGGCTGGTGCTTGCGGATGTCGGCTGTCCTTTCAATCGGGATTGATGCGGCGTTCTGGGGGTTTTAATCTGCTGGGTTTGATGTCCGTTCAAACGATTTGAATTTTGTGAGTGCACCGTGATCGTCCAAGAGAAAGAGTCTCCGCGGCCGAAGGATCCGATGGGGAAAGCTGGGTTTGAAGCTGAAAAGCAAATGGCGTTCTTCCTGCGACGTGCCTTCGCAGAAGCGTCCGACGTTTTTGTGTTCAACGACGTCACGTTCGAACGAAATGGCGAGCGAGCCCAGATCGATCATCTGGTGATGCACCGATTCGGTTTCGCAATCGTCGAAAGCAAGTCCATCACAGGCACCGTCGAAGTGAACGAGCATCTTGAATTCGTTCGCAACTCTCGTGGGCGACGTTCTGGAATGCGGTCGCCGATCGAACAGGCTCGATTGCAGGCCCGGCTTCTACAAGGCCTGCTCAACGATGCGAAGGAATCGCTGCGTCCCAAGAAGTTGATGGGCACGGTTCAGCCATCCTTTGGTGATGAACGTTTCCAGGTCTTTGTGGCGATCTCGGATCAGGGCGTCATCGAACGCAATGGCACCAATCCGCCCGAGTTGATGAAGGCGGACCGAGTGGTCGCGGAACTGACCGAAAAGGCGAACGCCTACGAAGAAACCCAAGGCATCAAGGGATTTGTCAAGTTCGTGAAGGCGGGGAAGGAGCAAGCCAAGCGGATGGAAGATCATCATATCGCTCCGTTCACGGATCAAGAATTGGCGTCCATCCGCGAGTTTCTATTGAGCCAACGCAAACGTCAGCGAACAACGAATCCACCGACGGTTGAATCCAAGGCTCCAACGGCCGTGGAGCGAGCGGCGGCGCCCGTTTCGAAGGCAGACGCGAGTCCGTCGGATGCTGGGATGAAGTGCGAAGCGTGCGGCGAGTCGGATGTCGAGATTCTCTACGGTCGGTATGGCTATTACCTTCGGTGCCGAGTTTGCAATCAAACGCAAAACGTGCCGCAGAAGTGTGAGGTGTGTGCAGCGAAGGCGAAGCTTCGCAAGAAAGGGCCCTGCTTCTATCGCGACTGCGAGGCGTGTGGCTCACCAAGGCTGGTCCATACCAACCCGACGCCCGCGGAAGGTTGAAAGTGGGATTCGATCAATCGAGGCAATGGTGAGCCGGTGAGTTGACTAGGCTGTGGTTCGCTGCGAAACGCTCCTGGCCATCAAAACAAGAGTTGTTCTTGGTGAACTGGGGCGACTTCTTCGTCGAACTCGGTGGCTGAGTCTCGTGCTTTCCGGCGTTCGATGAACGCTTCGATGTCGTTCTCGTAGGGGAACCAGTGGAACATGAGCTGGGTGTTCACGTCATCCGTGTTGGCGTTGAACGACTCGCATCGTTTTCGCATGTCCTGGAACATTGCACGCCACTTCTTCTCTTTCGCGACGGCTTCGGACTCGGACATTGCTTCGATGTGTTCCACCTTCAAGCGGAATGGGCATCCCGACTGCAGTTGATTTCGTCGTCGTGCGATGTTGGTGGATCGGCCGATCTTCACGAATCGTCTGCCGAGGAACTCGCAGGTGATGAAGTAGACGCCCGAGTTCGACAAGGTTCAAGCTTCCGGAGTTGTTGCAGTGTGGGTCGTTTGCGACGAACGGGTGGCGATCTCTAGCCTCCGGCTGCTGCGTCAATCTTTTGCTGGATCTGTGCAATGCAGTTCGCCGTGTAGGTTGCGTGCTCTGGCCAACGTGCTTTGATTTGCTGGTAAGCCTGAATCGCCTCGTTCCAATCGCCGAGTTGATGGAGTCGCGAGGCAGCGTCCAATGCATCGTCGGCGGACAGCTCTTGTTCCGGCTCTTCATCGGCGTCGCCGAAATCGAAGTCGTCGGGCCAGTCAAACTTTCCGACATCCATAAACGCGTTGCACTTAGGACAATTTTGCGTTGTGCCGTCTTGGGACGCGGGAAACTCGCTGGTCACACCGCATTCTTCGCACTCGGATTTGATTGCTGGTGCGTTGTCCAAGTCCGCTCGGCGTCGATCTCGTTGACTCTCGAATTGTCGCAGCAAATCTCCGGCACGCTGGAGGTCCGACTTCTCAACGAACACCTGTGGCTTGTGAAATTGGCTGATGGTGCCGAACGCAAACAGGCTCACACCCGAGTTGTCTTCGACCGCATGAGCACGGACACCGTTGGATTGCAGCCAAGTGACAATTGCGTGAGCTTCCAAGTTGCCGCTGGCGGTGTAGGCAAGCGTCGGTGTGGCAAGTGTCTCTGTATCGTGAGGCTCGGGCGACGATGGCGTTTCAGAGTCATCTTTCATTTGTCATCATCTCCGCGGTATTCAGGCGATCAAAGTTGTCGAGAAGTTTAGTTGGATAATTCTAACCGGTCCGTAAGCTGACGAGATGTTGGCCACCGGTGCTCGCGATTTCCGTTTGCACTTTCAGCCCCCGTGCGAGCCTTGAAAGTCGATCGGCGAGCCACTCGCTCAGCCACCGTCTTCAAGACACTCCCGCAACCACGCACGTACTCCGGGAGTCCATCAGGTATCTGGTTCAACCCTGAACAGCACGAGAATCAACCAAACTCATGAAAGCCGACGCTCAACAAGGCCAAGCAACAGCAGATTGAGACTGATTGCCGAGCCCCCATTGCAATGCTCACCGAACAACTGAAGCAAACGGAAGAACAGGCGGAAGCGGTTCAAGCAGAGACACTGCGACCTTCGCCGCCGTCGAACAACGACGCCGACCGTTTCGAAAACAGATCGCGCAGCTTAAGCGGGATGCAAAAGCGGATCCCTACCTCAGTCTTGCCCTGGACCCATCGCCGACGAAGACAAGCCCTTCGGGGTGCAGGTTTGAGACAAAACCGCCGTTTTTCATCGGGAACCGAACATTCATCGTCGGCTTGGAAAAGCAAAGGGAATTGCGTAAAGCTTTACAAATCAATCACTTGCGCCTCAACTGATCGCCGAATCAGAACAGCCGAACTTGCCACGTCATAATTACGTCATAGTATTGTGATGAGGGAACCGATAATCGGAACCGAGGGCTTGGAGTGGCGGTTGCGAATTTGCCGCCCCGCATTTCAGGACTTCCAACGCCTCTTGCCCCGCTATTCGGTTCGTTCCGAACTGAACCGACAGCTTCCCAAACTTCGCTGGTGGAATCCCGATGAGCCTTTGGTCATTGATTTGCAGTGGAAATGGCTGGAACAGCCCAACGGCCTGTCTGAACTGCTGGTGCGGCTCGATGACGGTGTCGTCGGCACTGTTCGCGTGCTGTTCTGCGAGGCATTCGCCCACCCCGTCTGTTCCCACGCTGTGGATTATCGGCGGGATGCGAGCTGGCGAGCCGTTCAACGGTTCACAACACACAATCTATTCAGGTCGCAGAGCAATCCTTCGAGAGCGAGCCGACTGAGGTGACAAAATGTCGATAACCAACTTTAGCGAACTACCAAACGACGCTTTTCGCGCGGTGCTGCGAATCACCCCAGAGCAACGCGACTTCATTCACAAGTACATGGAATGCAGTGACGAGGTGCAATCGGTTGTTCGTTCGATGTTCGCGGTCATTGAAAGTGAGGACACGACGGACGACGATCGGCATCGTGCTTTTGCGACCATCGCAGACGCTTTGCATCTGAACCCACAAGAGGGCCACGGTCTCGACTTCCGAAAATCGCAGACCGAGATCGCGACGAAACACCCCGATCCTGCTTGGCGACCAATCATTGCCGATCGCCAGAAACAAATGGATTCTCAGGAAGCCACGTTTGCCGATCGTGTCAAAACGCTTTTACAACAAAAAAACATCACTCAAGAAGAACTTGCGGAGCGTATCGACTGCACTCAATCGGCGGTCTCCAAAATGCTTAGTCGTAAATCGCGACCGCAACGAAAGACAATCCTCAAAATGGCAACTGCACTCAACGTCGAACCTACCGCACTGTGGCCAGACCTCGAAGTCGCTTCGATCCTCGACACGACTGCTGAGTTCGCGAGTGATCGACAACTCACCGCCGCTCAAGCCGAAGCGTTAGACAAAGCTCTTTCGCGATCGCCCACGCGGGTCAAGACGCGTGAACTGCCTTCCCGGCCAGGGCGATAGAAATTGCCTGAGCCCGAAGATAAGTTGCTTTTTGCAGATGAGTTCACGCGTAACGATCCACCGTTCCTAGCTAATCTGCATTGTGGTGATGAAGCGTGGTCGCGTGCGGCCATGGAGTGGATCAATGGATCGGAAGTCATCGACTCGATCGAGTCACAGCAGACCAAGGTCTGGGTCTATCGCAATAGCGAAGCCGACGATTCGATTGTGGGCTTCGCATCATTAACCGTGACCGGTTGGTGGCGTTGGCCTCCACCAAACGGGAAGCGTTCGCGTCTTCTCTACATTCCACAGCTTGGTTTGGACCACAAGTATCGGGGCAAGCCGCGATCGCCTGAGTTCCGGTATGCCAACCAGATCATGGAACACTTGCTTGGCCAAGCAGTAGTCGCGGCCAAACAAATTCAAGAAGACAAGCCTCCCAAGAAACATGTCGAGTTGTTGACTCTGCGAGTCCATCGGGAGAATGCAGCCGCTCAAAAGCTATACCAACGCTACGGCTTCGAGTTCTTGCCTGCATTCGATGAAAACGACCATCTCGCTATGCAGCACAGGCTGGGGCTCGATTCGTGAAGCTGCGTTTTTCAGCTACGGATTCCTTCGCTTGGAATTGGAAGCTACCGAAGTCAACTCGTTGAATTACCCGACGCTATCGAAGAAGCCAAGCTGCAATTGTGTCACGAACACGCTGCGGCACACATCGGCAATTGGATAATCGACCAATCCGCCTTCCACAAAGACGCCGGTTTCATTGAAGAGGAAGAATGGCGTATTGGAATCACTCGATACGACGTTTCATTTGACGATCGAGACCAATGGCAGACGCAATACGATTGGCTGATTGACCAGCTAACTAGTTTCGACCGAGTTTTTCGAGATCGAATACAATCGCTCGAGAAAGCATCCACAGTGAATGGCGTGGACGAATAGATGGTGGGCGTACGACATCATTGGTGACATGCACCGATATGCGGATCCGTTAAACCGTTCGCTAGAACCGTTCGAACATCAACAACATCTGATGCGATTAGGTGTTCGGTAGCGTTGTAAAACCCGGAAAACTGGCTATTTCCCGCTTGGACGGCGAATCTGAATTGAGTGATGAGGAGTTCCGTTTGCTCGGTAAACAATGAAAGTCTACCTCGACGATGAACGTACGACGCCTGATGGTTGGCATCGCGTGTATTGGCCCGATGAAGCGATCGCGTTGTTGAAAACCGGGATCGTTACCGATCTCAGCCTGGATCACGATCTTGGCGATGACGATCGCGGCACGGGATACGACGTTGTCCTTTGGATCGAATAACAGGTCGCGTTGCACGGATTTGTTCCGCCGGCGATGCTTGTCCACTCGGCAAAGGTGTCAGCACGGACGAAGATGGAGAATGGCATTCGTGCGATCGATGCAATGGCGAAGAGACGTGATGGTTGATGATGTTAGCGGACATCTCGGTTGACGGTGGCGATGACGCGGGCAGCGAGCAGGAAGTGCCGACAGCGTGGATCGCGGTGAAGTTCATCGCGTACCACTCGCGACAAACGACGCCGTTCGTGCCGAAGGCGGTCGAGATCAAGGAAGCAATCCTACTGCAGAACACCGGCCGGCAAGCGGCGGTGGTCAACAGCATTGTCGACGCGAGGACTTCGCTCCGTAACTCACAGAATTGCGACAAAGGGAACTGCGAAATCTGGATTCCTCTGCATCGACATTCAACCCTACGGAACCACGCAAGCACCCGAGCGAGACAACATCCTGAACATCGGTGGCTTCAGTGACTCCGTGTTCAACGTCGTCTCATCGTTCCTAGAAAGCGACGCATCACGCTTCGTACGCGAAGTCGAATCCATTGAACTGCAAGTCGAAAGACGAACAAAACTGAAACGCCCGCGGAGCAGCAATCCCCCGCGGGCGTTTTTTGCTTCATCATTTACAACTCGATAACAAACCCATTGTTCTTCAACTTTGCTGCGAGATTGCAGCATGAACAATTGATGTACTGCGTCACACCACGAGTGAACATCCCGAAGTTGCTGATACCTTTCTCGTCGTGCAAATGACCGAAAGCGTGAATCTTCGGCTTGATTCGCTCTTCAATGTGTCTTCGCAAAGCTGCACATCCGACCTGAACGAGTTCCTTTGACTCGATATCATGCGTGATATCCAAGACGCCCTTTGGCGGACCATGCGTGATCAGGATGTCCACATCATCGGGAACCGATTGCCAAACGAGATCAAGCTGCCCTCACTTCTTCATATACGCCCAATCGTGAAAACGAGGCGTGTATGGCGAGCCGAACAACTTCAGCCCGTTCCACTGCATCGACTCATGGACCAGGAACCGAATACCGGGATACTCTTCGGCGTGGATCAGTCCCTGTTCCACGGCAGTCGAGTGATTGCCCGGCACGAACACCTAAGCACGTCTGCAGGAGTCATTGGGCACAACTCTCCAATGACGGCATGAAGATGACTTCGCCAATGTCGCAGAGCTTGCTCGTCAAAGTATTGAGTAACGTTGAGAACTTCTCCCAGGCCTCGGCGGGCATCAATTGGTATTTCAGTTTCTTCCAGAGTCGTTCAATCGAATTTAGCTCGGGACTGTAGGGTGGAAGATGGTAGACCAGCAGACCACGAGCCGCCCAGCGCTCCACACAGGCTTTGAAAGCGTGACTCGTATGGCACGAAGCATTGTCGAGCACCACGACGGTCGTCTGCTCGATCGTCTCACAGAAGTCATCCATGATTTGGATCACCGTATCAGTCGAGACATAGCCCTTGTGAAGGTAAGTTTGAGTGTGACCATCTTGATGCTCAAATCCGATGGCTTGAACATTCGATCCGTGAGCACCGGTCACGGGCACATCCCTCCGCTTGCCTACTGGAAGCCATCCGTAGGGGACGACGCCCTTGAGCGAAAATCCCGCCTCGTCGAAGTACACAACATCGAGTTCCGGTTCTTTGAGCAACTCGGCAAGTTCATCTTGAGCCAGTCGAAACGCCTTTTCGTCCCGTTTTTTGCGTAGGCTGCGACGAAAACGCTTCCAACTCAAGGGAAACCGTTTGGCGTATCGTCGTAGTGTGTCTCGTCCAATCGACTTGCCCGTTCTCGCCCGCAAGCGAGCGATGACGGTCGCTGGCCGGGAAGGATATCGTCTCAAGAGGTCTTGAGGAATTTACTCCTCTTCTTCATTGAGTTTCCTCGGGCCACCCGGACGATCTTCGTCCCGAAGTGCATCGACGCCGCCCTGCTCAAATCGTCGAATCCAATCACGAACCGTATCCCGTTTGACTCCAAAGATTTCAACGATCTGCTCAATTTCGTATTGATCGTCACTGAGGATGATCGCATGAGCGCGCATTCGGGTGTGGTGATGCGGGTTCTCTTTCCAGAGAGCAGCCAATTCGCTGCGTTGTTGATTGGACTGAATCTTTGCGAATACGCTTGCAGGCCGTGCCATGATTTGACTCCCTTGATTGCCGGGAGAAATCCACCGTGCATTGCCGCCTGACCACCAGGCGTTTTGCTAGCAAATCCAAAGGGTTCCCACTGACTCAACGTTGCAAATCAAACGCCAATTTCACCCAATCACACATGCCGACGTGCTTAGGTTGCAATGTCCAGGTCTGCGTACCAATCAAAGAACCGTCTCGCCTCGGGTTCATTCATCCAAGCATTGCCATGCGTCGACTCGTCGCCGCAATGAATCACCAAGTGCACCTCAGGAACCTGTAATCCAAGGTGCTCGTTATGCGTGTCTGAAATGAACCAAATCTTCATGCAGTTACGTTCGATTGTTTATGCGTTTTCGATGTAGACAAGGCGCCAATGCGAATATCCGAGACCCGGTTTACCATAGGACGGTATCACTGAGGAAGTAGGTTCATCAAGCTACCCGATTTAGCATCTATGCCTGATCTGGTAAAACAGAGCCGAAGCAAAGAATACTAACTTTTCGTTCGGTAGGGGCAAAGCGTGGGCATGGGAAATCTTGGTGTAGTTTCGGCGATGGTTTCAGTCATCTTTGGGCTGTTGCTTGGCGGCAACACCGCGAGGGCGGATGAGCCCTCCGCATCCGCCGATCCGGTAGTGATGCCTGTCGAGCTCTTTTTCAAAGAGATGCAGTTGTTTGCTCGACGCGTCCCTGTTGGAAATAAAAAGTTGGAGCAAGAGGACTCGCTCAAGAAGTTGCGTGAGGAAATCCATGTCAAATTTGATGGCGTCATTCTGCAGTATGACGCAAGAATCGAATCAGTCGATTGGCGGAACGAACTAGCGACGATAAAGACACACTCGCCGATTCGCAAATACAAGCCGTCTGCGAGACTGCCTTTTAATATCACGACAACGCAGCCGATAGTGATCCCAATGTCGCGAGGGGAAGCCGGTGCGTTGCAAACTCGGAAACCTCTTGTGTTCTGCGGAACGCTCTCCTTCCAAGACGGGAAGTGGGGCGCAGTAGGTCGGCCTCCAGCATCTCAGTCCATATTCTGGATCCGAAGCGAGAATTATAAGCAGGTCATTTCGATCGGAACTTTCATCACCAAAGACTACTCGGTATCGCTCGGCGACGAAGAGATTTTTGCAATCCATCCAGAGCAGGAAGCCGAGTAATGGACAATAATCCAGAGCGAAGTGGCTGTCTCGGTTTCTTTCTGAAACTGTTGGGCATCGGTCCTGGTGCCGGATCGGGAAAAGGACGGAACGACCTCCCGTACCGTCTACGCGACAACTTCCTGTCGGCCGCCGAGTTGGCGTTCTACCGCGTCCTTGAGCAAGCGGTCGGGGAAACCTACTCGATCAACAACAAGGTGCGACTGTGGGACGTGTTGTGCGTCCCGCGACGAGAAGACAGCCGCACGTACGAAAACAAGATCAGCAGCAAGCACATCGACTTCCTGCTTTGCGACCCCAGCACGATGCAGCCGATCCTCGCGATCGAGCTCGACGACGCCAGCCACAACCGCAAAGACCGGCAAGAACGCGACGCCTTCCTCGACCAAGCCCTCACCGCCGCCGGCCTGGCCATCCTGCACATCAAAGCCGCTCGCACCTATTCAATCGCCGAAGTTGGGCACCAAATCGCGAGCGTTCTTCCCGAAACCGCATCCAACATGTCAGCCCCACCGCCATTGCAAGCGGAATCAAGCGAACCCTCCTGCCTAAAATGCCACACCGCAATGGTCCAACGCAAAGCATCGAAAGGCGCACACGCTGGCAAACGCTTCTGGGCCTGCACCAACTACCCGAAGTGCCGCGAAATCATTGGAATTGATTGAATTTGATGCCAATACACTCGTTCTCTCTAGGTAGAGGATCGGGAATTTGGCATGAACACTGTTGTGAAGATCGCATCTTCGCGTAACCGCCGCTTGAGGCTGACCTGCACCCAAGAAACTGATTCAAGAAGATTCCGCGCATTCGGTCGATAAACGCAGCTAGCAGGAATCGTTGCGGAAAATTGAGGATACATCCAGGATGCGAACCCTTCAGTACAAAAAAACGCGTTGATCTAATACGGGTTGAATTGCCGTGTTGACTTAGCGTTTCTTTTTTCGCTTCTTTTTTTGTCGCTCAAGCTTACGTTGATGCTTTGGATTTGAAAGATTCTTTTGCCTTCCTGCTTCATGCCTGGCTCTCTCGGAACCTTTTCGATCATATTGATTCTTGATATTTTCAATTTCGATTTTTCGAAGTCGGTCGGATTCCTGCTTTGCGGCCTCTGCGGCATTCGCACGTTGCTCGTTTCGACGTGCAGCTTCCCATCCCAATTGTTCGACAAACATTGGTTTCTCGAGTTCAGGCAGCCGTGCGAATTGACTCTGAACCCGTTCTTTGTCTTGCTGAACCTCTGCTACTGTGGATGACACGGCCGCCGCATAGTTGTCGATTTCCTTGCCCAGGGTTGCACTTGCTTCTGAAACTGCAGGGGCGAAGTAACGTTGGTACACCCCCTTGTCGACTACGGAAACACCCGCGGCATAAAAGCTTGTAGTAATGGCGTCGAACGCCGCTTCGGGATCAATCGCACCGCCATGCAGGTAGCTCAAATGGTTATGAAGACTGTCGGGATACCACGTGATCAAACCATCTGTTTTTTGGTACATGTGATCCAACAATCTGCTGGTACTGACAAAAAATGCCTCACTAACCGCTTCGCCACGAAAAGTCTTTTCTGTTCGCAAATGTCGAATCAGGTAGATGACCTCAGCTTCGGCTGTTGTCTGCGTCGCACCGGCTCGAAGAGTGCCAGCATCCTCTCGTTTTGAATAAATCTCGTCGCTCAGTAACTGGATTTCATTCGAGTCAACGCTTGGGTCAACTGCATCGACTTCAACTATCGCGACTCCTAATCTCTCAAGTGCGTCTATGAAACCCGACGTTGGATTAAAGCCGATACTCAACCGGTACTCATCTAGCCCACGCCAATCCGCAACGACCGCACCGTTGATAAAGCCATCGACAAACGGATTTTCAGTATAAGAATCACTTTGAATCGTCTGTAGCAAAGCCACTCGCTCTCCGCCATTTGGCACATTGCGTAGTTGTTGCTGCATCCAATTCCATGCGATATGTATCTCCTTTGCGATCTTGGGCGTTGTTATGAATCGAATCCCAAGCTCTTTCAGCTTATTGACAAGCGAAACCATGAACTCATGTTGCGATGATTGCTTAGCGAGAATAGGCATGAGAATGTTGGAGTCCAGAATCCACAAAGTGTCTTGCGCGATCTTTTTGCGAATTTCTTGGCCAGTTGGATCAAGTCCAAACATGTGGAACGCGAAGAAACCTTGACTTAAATGAGCGAGATATCGCTGTTGGTCTTCGTTTGGATCCGTGAGGATATCCATGATTGCGTTGCAATATTCTGTTCGAAGATCAAAATCCTCAACTTCAGCCGCTGGTGGGAAAACGGACTCGAAGAGCTCCGGCATATCGGCTGGCTCAAAGGAATTACCTTTAAAGAGCATCTCAGCAGTCGCGAGACCTCGCTTTCGAAAAACTTCAACGATCGCCTTCTTGAATCCCTGGATAAGGACTTGAACATCGTCGCTGTCCTTGCATCTGCGAAGCCTTTTTTCAAGTGCTCCGTAAAACTGATCTTCGTCGGAGCTGCGTTTGCCCTGCATAATCGCGAGTTCAGCTCTGCCGGAGTCTGTTGCCTCCACAATTCCTTTGTCTTCGACTACTTGTTGCATTGACACTAGCTCGTTGACTGATGCTTGGAGCTCGGCATCGAATGTAGACAGTTTTTGGATTTCAACCGGAAGCAAGTGCGATGGAATTTCCCCAATTTCGATGCCGGAAGGCTCGCTCACAACTACGGACAGGACTTGAGGTTGAATTGCTCGCTGCAGCATTCCCTCATGGCCGCCAAACCCAAGAGATGAATGCACGTAGAGTGAAACTGCGGTTTCAGATTCGCGAGAATCAGGAAAATCGAGCGGAACTCGCCGACTGCCAGACCGCGGAACGACAAAACGGTCGATTTGTCGAAGCAGCTTGGCCAAGTTTCGATGATCACCGTCAGCGTTCGAATATGAAATGATTCGTATGTTGTATTGCTTCAAGAGCTTTTCTGATTGTCCTCGGTCAGCATCGGCAACGATCATGAAAATTGGGTTCGTCGCCGATGCAGACTCCTTGGCAAGCTCGAGAATGAATTGGAGGTCACGATCAGCCATGCTATGACCTACAACAAGCACGGGGACCATTTGGAGAATACTTGTTAGCTTAGACCGGAAATACTGTCGCGCACCTCCCGAGCTGAATTCAGAATATTGGCTTGTTGTGAGCACGATGTCTTCCGGCGTTGTTAGATCGCCATGAATCTTAACGATCCGATTCTGTGTGCTTGCTATTACTTGAGCGAAATCGGCTTGCGAGTTCAACAGTGTTGTGAAGTGAACACCAACTTCATCGAGATGCCTGGCAATCTCATCCTCGTAGTTCGTAGTCAGGTAACAACGAATTGGCCATTTCGTTATGAAGCGATAGGCATCGCCGAAGCCAGAACCTGGACTAAATGATGCTGATATCTCATCGCAGAGAGCTTTCATCCCGCCAGCGGGTTCGACCAATCGCTCGAACACTTCTGGGAAATCCTCATTCTTTATCAAATTCTGGAGAATATCCAATTCAGTTGCATCGAGCTTTGCTCGAGCAACGGCGTCTTGTGCCATTCGCTTCCACGAAGGGTAGCGAAGTGCAGTCGAGAAACCTGATCCTACTAGTGCAAAACACTTGCCCGAGTTTATGTTTGTTAGTAATTGTCTTGGGATCGTCATGATGGTGTTGCTTCACTTCGAAAGAAAATGTCTGCTATTGTCTACGTCGATGCAAGCTGGGTGCGTGTATTCGCAACCGCAGTGCAAAGCATCTGTTCGATGTACGTGTCTTTGTCTTCCTCTTGGAAAACAATGTTTCGCTCTTCCATCTGGGATTTTTCTAAACCCCACATTCCTCGCATGACGTGAGAGGCGGTGCCGGAGACGAGGAACGAATGCAAGTGCGTGTTCTTGTCGCCCAGACGGGTTTCGATTTCTTTGATCGTGTCGAAGAACTGCACCTTTGGATCGGTGACGCCGATCTGACGGATGCCCTTGGGGTCGACGAAGATGATGTGTTGCTTTTTGCCGACCAAGAGCCACAGGATGAAGTCCGGGTGGAAGTTGCCGGCCTCGAAGAAGCCGACGCCCTTGCCGCGGCTTAGGTTCCGCAGCAGGTACAGTTCCTTGCCGTTGAAAAAACCCTTCGACTTGGCTTCTTCGGTCGTGTGAAATGCGGACAAGTCTTCGATGAATCTCCGCTCGCCCTTGTTCAGTGGCGTGGGGCTGATCTCGACGATCTTCTCTTTCAGGCACAGCAGCGGCTGGTACAGGTGCCGGCCAAACCAGAGCGTCTTCAAACCGGCGAAGTCGAGATCCTTCATCTTGCCGCTCTTGATAACCTTCTTCAGCTCTTTCAACTTGGCGATGATTTCGACTTGCGATTCATCCAGCATGATCCGGTAATAGTCGTCATCCTCAGATTCACCGATGCCAAGCATATTTGGATCGCTATGTCCAAGTTCTTGGTATTCCAAGTACGGCATTTCCCATTGGCGTTTGCGGAACGTGTAATAACGCTCGGTGTACTTTCGCAAAAGCGACAGCGCGATCTCTTGCCACAACTTGACCTTTTCAAACGAATCGAATGCCAGTTCTTCTGGTGGAATCAACAACTCATACCACGAAGAATCAGCCAGCAGTTCGACAATGCCGTCTCGTGTGAGGTTTAAGTTGAACCAACCACGTTCGGCCTTAAAACGCTCTAGCTCGAAGTACAGCTTGTCGACGTCCAAGAACGCTGTGTGTCCCTTTTGGAAATGTGTGCGATTGGGTTGCTCGTCCGCATCGCCGCCTTTGACGCCTTCGGACTTGATCGCCTTGATCTTTGGATACCAGTTCACGACCACCTGGTTCTTTTGCAAGTACTCGGTGTCTTTATCAGTACTCGGATCGGGTGCCGCCACGGTGGGGATCGGCCCGAGCTTGCGGAACGCGTCACCGAATTCGGTACTGACGCCGTTGATCTTCTTTTGCAAGCGGATGGTCTTTAGCGGTACCGTGCCCAGGTTTTTGATCACCGGCAACAGAAACTCCACTCGTTCCTCGTTCGTTGGCAGTCCCTCTTCCTTCAGGTGCTTGCGGAACTCGGCCATGTAGTCGGCGCGGATGCCGAAGATGCCTAGCGTTTCCAGGGTCGAGATGTGCTTGGGGCGCTCAACGCCATCGGGCAGTTGCGTTTTATTGCTGCGTTTCAGGCTCATGTCGTAGCCCTTCAACCGCACACCGCGTCCGAATAACTGGATGATCTGAGCGCCCTCGCCCTGGCCGACATTCATCAAGCCCATCGTGCTCACACGCCAGCTACTCCACCCCTCGGTGAACTTCTTTGATCCGATCAGCACGTTGACCGTCGAATCGTCGTCATTGATCTGGTGGAACAGCGATCCGGAGAACTCCAATTCACCGGTTTGCAGATCGTGTTGTTCGCACAATTTGACCAACTTGGCATCATCGCCCACGTTGATGACGCCGAATGGTTCATTCTCGGCACCAATTCGCAATGCGACTTCGCCGGTCGCGCCTTTCAGGTTCTCGACGTAAAGCTGACCACCCCCGGAAGCGTTGAACAGCGTGGCGAGAACTTCGTCAAATATCTGCTTGGGCGTCAAACCAAGCGTGTTCAGGTAGGCGAATCGCCCTGAGAACAGATTCTTCTTATCCGTCGTCACCAAACCCTGATTCAACACTCGTTCGATACGCTTGACGCTTTCACTCCGCTGCGACACGAAACGAGACAAAAATTTCAAGATCTCGACAATGTCCGACGCGTCTTGCTTCGCGAGCGTCTTGGTCACGCTGCCGCCGACAAAGATCCAAAGCGGTTTCTCGATGTTAAACGGTCGAAAATGCTCGCCGTTCTCCTTGAACAATCGTTGCTGTTGAAAGAAGGTCAGCAAGCAAGCTGTCAAATACAGTTCCAGGTGGTTTTCTTGCGTTTGATCGTCCAGGTTCAGGATTTGATAATCCTTGCCGAACCCGTCGCCGTAGAAATAGCGGTACGAATAATTGAACAGTATGTTCTTGGCGTATAGGTCCGTCAGATCAGCGTTGCCCGTGATCGCTTGCTGGAACGTCGCCGAATACTCGAACGAAAACCCTTTCTCGCACAACGCATTACGTGCCCGCATCCACGTCCCATCCGCGCCGCCACTGGCCCCTCGGTGGCCTTCATCGACCAGCACCAAGTTGTTGCCTTCAAACGCGTCGATGGCGACCGTTTTGTCACCCATCTCGTCACGTAATCGAGTCATCTCGATGATCTCGATCGCCTTGCCTTCAAACAGCGGTTTGCTGTCCTTGGAGAACATCGCAGAGTAGATGCCGGCCGCGTCAAACTCCTTCTTGTGCTGCTGGCTCAATCCTTCATTGGGCGTTAGCAACAAGATCCGATTCAAATCACGCCGGTGACCGTGTTTGTCCAGGTAAAACTGAAACTGCAAAATGTTCGCGTGCATCAGCAACGTCTTACCGCTACCGGTGGCCATCCAGAACGCCAGCTTGTTCAGTTGCGGCCAAGCCTCGACCGATTCATCGAGCGGAGTGATCTTGTCCGGATCATCTTTGTCCTCGTTGTACTTTGCGACCTGCGCATTGATGCTGCGGCGCAGTCCCTCGGGATCGCGGAAATACTCGTCCAGATAGATTTCCGTAAACAACAGCGAGAGATACTGAAAGTACTTCCACACTAACGGTTCGTCGCCACGAGTGATTCGTGGTTCGTTCAGTTGCAGTGTGTGCCGAACGATGTTTTGGTCGTATTCCAGCAGCGTTTCGGTCGTCATCTCCGTCAGGTTGAACAACTGTTCGGTCAACGCGTGATGGAGATGATGGACGTTGTTTTCGTCCAGCCCTTCCAGAGCTTCGTTCTTCAGGTACTCGGCCAGTTTCTCCAGCGAGTCGACACCGAAGCGTGATAACAGCCACTGGTTCAGGATGAGCTTGTAGGGGAACGGAACGACTGGCTTCTTCTTTGCTTTGCGTTTTTTGGCCATGACTATTCCGTGTCCTCGAACATCAGTCGATGAAAATCCTCTTCGATCAGGCGGACCTTCCAGGTGTCCGTGGCGGTACGAAGGTTTTCTAGGTTGTTGGTCCCGTTGACGTAGATCAGGTCAAACTCGCTGTCCTTGCTGCTGTAGCCGCTCTTGGTGAACCACTCATCCAGCACCAAGTTGTCTTGCTCGACGCCTTCGGGATCTTCGCCGCCGGGTCGCTTTCGCCAGATCACCAGTGTCTTGCGACCGTCCGGCGTCGTGCCGGTGACAGTTCGGAACCAATGCGGGGCGTCGTCTTTCGACTTCAAGCGTCCGTTCAGTTTCATTCGCTTTTCCTTGTCCCGCTGGAACTTGGCCTCGAAGCATTGCGGGGCGGCAAGGTGATGAACGGTCAATCCGATCAGCCAGTTGAACGTCTCGATCAGATCGACATTAGTTTCGCGGGTCTCATCCGATCCGGGGCGTTTGACCTTCAGCTTGTAAGCCGTCGGGTCGATGAAGGAAGCCACGTTCAGAAGCGAAGGACTCCCCGCCGTTTCGACGTCGAGCATGTAACGCAGCATGTACTGCTCACGCATCTCGTCGTTGGTTTCGAGAGCAAGAGTCTGTTGTCCCGACTGTCTGGTCTGGAGGTTATTGAGCGAGTCTTCATAGGACTCCAGGCGAACAACTTTGACGATATGACGTTCAGCAAGTCGAGATTTCGGTTTACCATCACGCCAGTCTGAAGCGTACATGGACTTCAGCGTACGAGGTTTCAGCACGCGATCAAAGTACTCGGCCATCTCCACCAGCAGAAACTGCCGACTCCCCCTATCAGATCTGTTCAGTGACACAACCGCATGACCGGTACTACCTGAGCCACCAAAACAGTCGACTACAAGACCTTGCGAGTCCGATGAGTGCATTATGAAACGCGAAACAAACGACGCGTGTTTCGGCGCGAGAAACATTCCCGTCTTTCCGAACATTGCAGATGTCTGCTTTTCCCCATCTGAGTAATCAGAAAAAACGCTCTTCGCAACGTTGGTTTCGACTTCGTGCAGCATACGTTTGATGCGAGGAACTTTATTCTCATCCTCGCCCCAGGCGACGCGTCCATCAGCGTCTAGCATCTGAAAACTACGCCTCGATGGATCGTTCGCATCGAGGGCGTACGCACAGTTCCACCCTCGCTTTGGACGTGGGCATGGCTTTCCGGTTACAGGATGTGGCGGATTGTAAAACCGAAAGTTCGGATGATCCTCATCTTTGGTCGATGCTGCTTGCTTTGATGCAGGCATCGACATGTTATCTTCCTGCCAAATCCATATCTTTGCATTCTTGGACTCAGCTTCTGATTCGTCCACCAATCGCCCGCAAGCGTCTCGATATTCTGCATGTGTGTAATTGAAGATACCTTTCCAAGGGTCATTTGACTTTTCTTTTTCATAATCAAGTCCTTGTGCTTCAATGTCATCGCGGTAGCTTATCCGCCGCTCTTGGTACAGTGCCTTTACCGCAGACTCAATCTCCGCGATTGTTGCAAACTTGGCATTCAAAGGAGCAATTAATTCCATCACCTCTTCGTATCCGGGCTTTGGTTCACGAAACATCCCGGCCTTGGATTCAGCAATCGCTTTGTCTCTGGCGAAGACAATTACGTATTCATGATTTGTTGAGTAATTTGGAGCCTGACTGTTGTTTGTGTTCATGACCCAAACGAGCTCTTCGACTTTATTTGAACTTCCAAACACATTCTCGAGAACATGCTCGACTACCTGTCGCTCTGTTTTGTCGATGCTCACGAATATTGCACCGTCTGATGTCAGCAGTCGATGCAAGAGCTGGACTCGATCGTGCATAAGTGAAGCAAAGGTCGAGTGCTGATAGTCGTTCTTATACGGTATTCGACTGCTCGCCGTGTTGTACGGTGGGTCGATATATACACATTGCGATTGCTCACGCATCTTACGTTCCACTAAGCTTAGAGCTTGAAAATTTTCACCATGAACCAATGTGCCGTCACTAAAAGAGTCAACTCCATCAATGGCGTTCAGAATCCGCTCAGTAAACGAGTCATCGAATAGAGTTGTATCTACGATAAGTCCCTTGTTTTGCTTAAGAAATGCTGGCGTTAGTGGTTTGGAATACGGCACTTGCTGGTCTTTAAGCAACGGCGTGCTGGGATCTTCTTCGATCTCATCAATCGCAAATAGTTCAATCCATTGATCCAGCTGCAATTCGTTTTCCACTATCTCGTTTAAAAACACGTCCGGAATATGATTTAGACTTATGCAATACCCCGTTTGCACGACAAACTTTTTCTTCAACCACAACTTTTTCTGGAAATCTTCGAGCTGCGCAAGAAAACTGATGATCTTTCCAGCGACTCGGCGGATGACTTTGATCTTCGACAAATACTGTTCGACTCTCGGGACGGTCTCATTCTCGATGTCGTCCAGGTGCATGACTTCGTTCTTGATGTAGAAGTCCAGCTCGCGACTGAGGAATCCGCCCAGGTCTTTGTGGATGAAGTAGTCGAACGTGTTGCGGGCGACGTAGCGGTTGAGGTGGGCACGCAACCTTGAGTAGTCTGCCTTCTCGCCGTTGGCCTTGGTGTGGGCACTCGCTAACGTTTCGTGCCAGTTTTCATTTTTCAGACCTTCGTTTTCAGCGAAGAATGCCGCAATTCGAGATTCCGCGATCTCAAGCAGGTCTTTTTGGCTGGGAGGCTTCTTTTGTCCTTTGCGGTTGGATTCGGGCCAGTCGTTGGTGGTCGCTTGCCGGTACTCGAAACGGATGACGAGTTCTTCGCCTTGCTCGCCGGGTTCTTCTTCGATGAAGTTGTGTCGCTCGGGGGAAGCCTTGGTTTCATCTTCATCACCATCGTCGGAACCCGCAGCTTGCGCCGTCGACTCATTCCGATCGTATTCGGGTGCGAGGATGAAGACGCGGTCTTTGCCCTCGGCGGCTTTGACATTGCCGTGCTCGCCTTCGACGACGTCGGCCAGCCGGAAGTGGACGCGCATCGGATTTTCGTCGTTATCGACTCGCAAACGAAATGCGTAGTCACGCAAGTACTCGCTGGTCTTGATGTAGTACTGGTCCGCGTTGGCCCAGTGCAATTTGACTTCTTCGCCCTCGTAAGGAATCGCGTACACGCCGGGCTTGTAGACCCGTTTGGACAGGAAGTCACCGTCGGAGTAATAACGCCGAAAGAAACCGAACAGGTGATCGTAGACTTCCGATTCCAATTGCTCCGGCGACGAACCACTACTGGCGATCTCGGCACGCAATCGTTGCACCTCGGAATCCTGGTCGGGATCATCGCCAAGCTTTTGCCGCAGTTCGATGCGTTCTTGGAGCTGTTTCTGCAGCTCCGCTGTTTCGCCCGATTCATGGCGAGCAAACTCCGCCTTCACTTGCGGCAGTAGGTCCTTGTCCAGAAACTGAGTGATCTCGGCACTCTTGGCGTGCATGATTCGGTACAAGCCGAAGTCCAGATCGGGTTGATCGAGCTGGAATAGTTCCTTGAGCAGGCCCTTTAGTTTCTCGTACTTTTTACTCATCGCTTGTTTTGCTTTCCCTGCCAATCGGTGGCCGTGCAATCAGGTTGGTTTGAATGGTATGTGTCTATCAGTTCGGTTTGACACGTCTGGTCAAACGACGGTCCAACGAATGAAAAAGAGTTGTTCGCTGGCGGTTTTCTGAGCGAGTCGTTTTTCCAGGCCGTCGACCAGTGAGTCACGCTTGTCCATGATCTCGTCTTCGACTTTGAAGATCTCTTGTCGCTGACGACGTTTAGCCTTTTCCAGCTTCTGTATCTCTTCCTGGATCGCGTGTTGCTCGGCCATCGTGGTCGCCTGTCGGGCTTCGCGTTGTTTGACTTTGATGCGTTCTTTGGTGTCACGCAGCGACTTTTCGGCGGCCAGGACCATGTCGTCGGCCCAGCTTTCAAGCTTTTCTCGAGCGGCCTGGAAGTGCTTGCTGTTGGACTCCAACGATCGGCTGACGTTGGCTTTGGTGTGAACTGCGGATTCGGTTTCAATCCGTGTGCGAACGTCTTCGGGAATGAGAGACAGTTCCCGTACCGTACCACCGCACTGAAACAGCTTTTCCATGGTTTCTTGATCGACCGAGCGACCGTCGTCATCAAAGCCTGAGAACAGCAGGTATTCCTCGGTCTCGTAGGACTGGATCGTTTGATGGATCAGGGCGGCATAACCGCTGCGTCCTTTCAAATTTTCGATCACATGAATGCGAGTCGCATGACCGGTGACATCGAATTCGATCGACGCGACTGGTGTAGGCGCTTGCTTGGCGGTCCCGACAACGTGTTCGCCAAGCGGATGAGACAATCGGTACAGATATTGGTCGGCATCGTAGGCGTTCGCGACTCCTGGCTCCGCGACGAGAGCAGGCGAATCGTCGGAAGGCGCGACATCGGACAAGGTTGAGAGAGTTGCCTTTTCGTCTTTCTCGTCTCTGTCGGGCTCGGGAGCGGCTTTTGAGATCAAGTGGTACCGACCACTCGGAACCGATTCGCATGGTGGGGCGTGCAGGTCAAACGTCAGTCGATCGTCGTTGAAACGTGCGTGCTGGTCGAGGACAAATTTGGTCACCGTCCAAAAACGCTTGCTGACGCGATCGAGCTGGGCTTTGGTATCGGCCAAACGCAACCGCAATCGCTGATGAACGTCTTCGTCGAAATAGTCGAACAGCGTCTGCTGAGTGTCCTGCATCCGCGAGGCGATTTGTTCCTCCATCTCCGATTGCAGTTCTTTGAAGGCTCCGTCGATCTCTTCGGGCGAGCGGCATTGCTGATAAATCGACAGGATTCGCTTTTCAAAGTCGACGCCGGATTCAATGGAGCCAAGGACATCGTCGGATGCACCGAAGACGCCGTTGAACAACTGAAACTTCTCGGAAAGCAATTCCAACACACGCTGGTCGGCAGCGTTGCGTTCGTTCAAGAAGTTGATGACGACGACATCGTGCTTTTGACCGTACCGATGGCAGCGTCCAATCCGTTGTTCGATCCGTTGCGGGTTCCATGGCAAGTCATAATTGACAACCAAAGAACAGAATTGCAGGTTGATGCCTTCGGCGGCAGCCTCGGTCGCGATCAGGATTGTGCCTTTGTCGCGGAAGTGTTCGATGATGGCGGTGCGAGCGTCCACGGCTCTGGATCCGCTCTCGCGACCGTCGGATCGGTTTCTCGCCACCCAGCTCTTATAGATTTCGTTTGCCTCGGGACCGCTGTTGGTTCCGTTGAATAGAACGACTTGGCCGGCGTAACCGTTGCTTTCGAGGAACGACTTGAGGTGATCCTGGGTGCGTCGAGATTCCGTGAAGATTAATGCTTTGCGAGCCGCCCCCAGCTCGGCCATCTTCTCGAAGCCCATTTCCAACGCCGTCAGCAACGTGCGTGTTTTGGTATCGACACCGATGCCGGCGGCCCATGTGGCCAAGCGATCGAGATCGGCGATCTCTTCGGCAAGCTGTTTTCGGTTGATGGGTTCAGCTTCGCTCTCGGTATCCGCGTCGCCGTCTTCGTCCTCACCAAGAATCTCGTCCAACAGCTCGTCTTCGAGCTCTTCGTCGGCAACCAGGTTTTCGACGACTTCCGGGTCATTGCCGAGTTTTTCGTCTCGCAGCGTTTCCAAGCGTGTTTTCAGCGTCGTCAGAGTGGCGGCGATGGCTTGAGAGGAAGATGCGAGTAGTTTGCGAAGGATCAGTGCGGTCAGGTGGCGTTGGCGTGCCGGCAGGGCGTAACTATTTTCTCGCTGCAGAAACTCCGAAACGGCTTCGTAAAGCGAGTGTTCGTCGTCACTGGGTCGAAACGGCCGCGTGATAGGTAGTCGTTGGGTGTATCGGATGTATTCGGTCACGTCGCTCCGCAGCGTTCGTTTGCAGAACGAGGCAAGCCGACCGCGAAGGGCGTCAAGATTGCTTCCGGCGGACGCGTATTGGGACCGAAACGAATTGACGTCACCGAATAGGTGTTCGTCGATCAAGGTCGAAAGACCAAACAGTTCCAGCAATGAATTCTGTAGCGGTGTCGCGGTCAGCAGTAGTTTGCGACAGCCTTCGGTCCCCCATCGAATGCCTTGACCGACTTTGTTGCTGGTTCGATACGCGTTACGCAGTTTGTGGGCTTCGTCGATGACGACCAAATCCCATGCGATCGTTTTCAACTCGTCGCGGATGCGATTCGCGTAGTTGAACGACATCACCAAGACGGCTTTCTCGGCCAATGGATCGCGGCCGGCTCGTTTCAAATCGCGAGCGGCCTTTGCATCCAGCACGAGCGTAGGCAGATGGAACTTCTCGGCCAGCTCCATCGCCCACTGCTTGCGAATGGAGGCAGGACCAATGACTAGGAGGCGGCGTTTGCGTTCGGCCCAAAACTGACACAAGACAATGCCGGCCTCGATCGTTTTCCCGAGACCCACTTCATCGGCCAGAATCACGCCTTTGGATAGCGGCGACTGCAACGCGAATAATGCGGCTTCGATCTGGTGCGGGTTCAGGTCAACCGCGGCGTCGAACAAAGACATCGAAAGCCGATCCAATCCGGCCGTCCCCTGTCGCGTCAGATCATGCGCGTAGTACTTCGCATGGTAAGGCGTCAATGTGGTTGGTTGTAAGGATGACATCGAGCGAGGTCGCGTTGGTTCTGCCGGTAGCTTGTTGACCAAAAAGTCTCGGAAGCATACCTTCTCAGCAGGGCGTTCACAATTAGAGGACCCGGTCAGCATGAATCGCAAATCCAACGATCGAAAATCTCGTGACTTCGGCGAGCGAGTGCGACAGCTAAGAATGGCTGCTTCACTTACGCAGCAGCAGGTCGCTGATCAAACCGGCGTCAGCGTTTCGTACATCAGCAAGGTCGAGAATGACCGCTTGCATTTCGGCGATTATCCATCAGAGAAATTCATCCATAAGCTGGCCGGTGAGCTAAAAGCGGATGAGGACGAATTGCTGCTATTGGCCGACAAGGTTCCGGTGTCAATTCGCAAGCGGATCCGGCAGCGGCCGGAGTTGTTTCGGAAGTTGGCAGCGATGGATAAGCAGTCGCTTGACGCGATCGAGTCTGTTGTCGACGCCAACACCTGATGCACAGCAAGAACCTCCGGAAAACTGATGGCCATCTACGAACTCAGCGACGACACGATTCGGAAAATCACTGAGACCACTTTCAGCACTGCGGGCGTGACTGAACGAGGCGATTTGCAGCGATTACTCCGTCGTCAAGTCGATGTAATAGCCCCCGATACACTTGTTGTCAGCGAAGAGTTTGGAGATTGGGAAGACTCCCGACGTCGGATCGACCTTCTTGCCATCGATCGAGACGCAAACTTGGTTGTGATCGAACTCAAACGCACGGAAGATGGCGGACACATGGAGCTGCAGGCGATTCGATATGCCGCCATGATTTCAACAATGACATTCAACAAGGTCGTTGAAATCTACGAACGCTACCTGCAACGCATTGGTGAAGACCTGGATCCAAAAGCAAGCCTGCTTGAGTTCCTCGATTGGGAATCAGTCGATGAGGAAGCTTTCGCGCAGGATGTCCGAATTGTCCTGGCTTCCGCTGAATTCTCAAAAGAACTAACCACGGCGGTGATCTGGCTGGGCGAGCGAGGGGTGGACATTCGCTGCGTCCGAATGCGCCCCTATCAGGATGGCAATCGTTTGCTTCTCGATGTTCAGCAGGTGATCCCACTTCCAGAAGCAACTGAGTACCAGGTTCAAGTCCGCGAAAAAGAGCAACGCGGTCGTCAAGAGCGTGCAGAACGGTATGGCATCCGCTACAAATTTTGGCAGCAAATGCTTCGGCGGTCTTTGGCGTGCACCCAGTTGCACGCCAACATTTCACCTGGCGAACACTCATGGATTGGCGCTGGTTCTGGAATCCGTGGCTTAGGATTTAACTATGTCATTAGAAAGGATGAGGCGACTGCGGAACTGTATATCGATCGAGGAGCTGGCCATCTCGAGGCCAACAAGCAGATATTTGATTGGCTGTTAGCTAGAAAAAAAGCCATTGAGCTGCAATTCGGCGGACCTCTTTCATGGCAGCGACTTGATCAAAAACGGAGCTGTCGAATTGCAGCCAACATTGGGATCGGAGGCTACAGAAGCGACGAATCATCCTGGCCTGCTATTCAACAGCAAATGGTTGATAACATGATAAAGCTTGAAGCGGCACTGCGACCACATTTGGAAGCTTGCCGAAACGAGTTGTCCGCTATCTCCGCAAGCTAAAACCAAAATGACCAGCATCTTCTCGACCTATTCGACCGGTGAGAATCGGGTCACGGCTTCTTGCCTTGCCGTTCTTCGATCGCTTTCGATTGATCGGATGGAGCGGTTGATCGGGGCTCTGTTGGAGCAATCAGAGTTCCAGTTGATTCGCTTTGAGAACCAACCGTCCAAGGGTGGTGCAGGCATTCCCGATGCAATCATCCAAAGCAGTTTGCGACTGCTGATCGAGACCAAGACTCAGCGGAATACGGTCCGAAAGGACCAGGTCATTCGCCATCTGGCTCTTCTGGATGAAGCCAGCGAAACCAACCTGACGCTGCTGATGCTGACGCCGGATGATGTGCGTCCGAAAACACTGGATGAGGTCAACGATGATCGTGTCGCTTGGACTTCGTTCACGACGCTGGATCAAGCGATCAATGAACTCTTGGAAGATCCCAAGGAGGTTGTGTCGGAACGCGAGGCGTTTTTGCTGCGTGAATTGCAGTCGATGCTGGAGACGGAGGGACTGACGGCCAGCCTGAATGACACGGTGGTCGTGGCCGCTCGGAATGCTTGGCCGGAATACCAGGAGTTGCATGCGTACGTCTGCCAACCGAATCGCTCCTTTCAAATCGTGCATCGGATGGGTTTCTATTCTCAGGGCGTGATCTATCCGTTGATCCCGCGGATCACGGCGTCGTTCGATGATGTGGTGATGGAGAAGAACTCCCACGCGGGAGCCTTGGGGCAATTGGTCAACACTTTGGTGGACGAAGGGCATCGGCCCGAAGGGGAACGATTCAAAGTCATGATGCTGTCGGCACCGGATTCGCCCGACACGATCACGTTGGACCAGCCCATCCCAAACGACAAACGTTCGAAGTCCGGCAAGCCGACTGCGTTCACGATGGGGCAACGCTACGTGCCCAGTGAGCGATTGCTGATCGCGAAAGTGACGTCGGATTTGGATGAGGCGGAGTAGGTGTGCGGCAAGCGTTGCGTGAATCCCTGCAGCGAGTCGTGTCGCCCCTTCAGGGCTTTTTTTTGCTTTCGATTTGGGATCCACGGGCTTGCGCCCGTGGCGACAACGTGTCGTCCCGTTGGGACTGAGTTGGATCGTGGCGATGGAGTTGGTTGGTGACGCCCCCGTGCGGATGCCAGTCCGTCGGATGCTGGGATGAAGTGCGAAGCGGGCGGCGAGTCGGATGTCGAGAACCTCTCAGGTCGCTATGGCTATTACCTTCGGTGCCGAGCTTGCAATCAAACGCAAAATTCGCCGCAGAAGTGCGAGGTGTGTGATGCGAAGGCGAAGCTTCGCAAGAAAGGGCCCTGCTTCTATCGCGACTGCGAGGCGTGCGGATCGCCAAGGTTGGTTCATACCAACCCGACGCCTGCCGAAGGTTGAAAGGGGCATCCGTGAGATCGATTTAATGGTGAGCCGATGAGTTGAATAGGCTGTGGTTCGCTGCGAAACGCTCCTGGCCATCAAAACAAGAGTTGTTCTTGGTGAGCTGGGGCGACTTCGTCGTTGAACTCGGTGGTTGCGTCTTGTGCTATTCGGTTTTCGATGAACGCTTCGATTTCGTTCTCGTAGGGGAACCAATGGAACATGAGTTGGGTGTTCACTTCATTCGTGTTGGCGTTGAACCACTCGCATCGTTTTCGCATGTCCTGGAACATTGCACGCCACTTCTTCTCTTTCGCGACGGCTTCGGACTCGGACATCACTTCGATGTGTTCCACCTTCAAGCGGAATGGGCATCCCGACTGCAGTTGATTTCGTCGTCGTGCGATGTTGGTGGATCGGCCGATCTTCACGAATCGTCTGCCGAGGAACTCGCTGGTGATGAAGTAGACGCCCGAGTTTGACAAGATGAAGTGCTTCCGGTCTTGAAGGTGATCGAACTGGCCGCGAAGAAAACGGATCCCTGGACAAGGAATCGATTCGTTCTGCTTGCGGAACGGTGCAGTCAGGTAGCGACAGACACTGTAATCCATCGCGTGCCTCTTTCACGCCCCTGCGTCCGCGTCACTGTCCTGGAGGAGACTGCCCGCGAAATCTCGGACGTCTTGACTGGAATGGTTTGATTCGATCAGCACTTCCGTGACAAGCCGGTGCCAAGTTTTGGACGTCTGGCAGTCCTTGAACAACCTTGTTGGATACAAGCCAGACGGTTTGGTTGCGGGCTGGAGAGCGTCAAAAATCCCCGGCTCTAGCTTGTCGAGCCGAACGAGCAGGATCAGTGTCCCGATCGCAAAGTACGGACGCTCCGTCTCTTCGGGTGGGCGTGTTTGCATGCACCAGCAAAGAAACTTCAGCGCCGCGTGCGAAGTCTTGTCGCCAAGTTTCATCGCACTTTCAACGAGCTGAATGATCGTCGAATCTTCCCCGGTAAAATAGCCTTGGTTCGCGGGTTCGCTCGCTGCGCGAAGCAACGCTACGCAGGTCGGCAGGAGTCTTTCGGCATTTGAAATGTCTTGGCAAGCGTGGTTGCTTCCACGTACAACCGGGGCTAACGCCCAAACGGCTCACACGGTGATGCCCGATCATTCCTGCGGACCTGCCTACGCACGCGAACAGACGCATCCAATGGCCTCGATCGCCAGTCGATCCAGGCGACCAACTTGGATCTTCCGGTTCCGACCACCGGATCAGCTCGAGAACCTCTTTCGGTTCCCACTGCATTGGGGCGAGGATTTTGCCGCTCTTGATCACCGCAAGCTGTTCAAGGTGCTCATCAAAAACCTCTCCGTAGTCCGCGGCGGCGATCTCACGAAGCATTGATTCATCCACGTTTGAAAAGACAATTCGCAGCAGATCGTCGCTGGAGGGTTCGAGTTGATCCAAGGATTGGTTTGACACATTTTCGGCGGAAACAAAACAGGCGGGGACCGACGACGAAACGAGACAGCAGAAGCGCCCGAAGGGTTCGTGACGGTTTGGTATTTCGATCACGATTGTCGATGCGACACCATCCCATGCGATTGCCCACCGAGACAACTGCCCGCAGCCAGTCCGCCTGTTCAAGAATTTGCCGAGTGCAGGCATTCACTTCGCCTGATTGGTGACAGAGATCGTGTGCTCACTTCCGGTGATCACCTTGTCGTGATCAGTTTGGGGCAGCGGGATTGTCCAAACGCAATCCCCGTGCATGCCTCGCATACGACGCAGTTCAACACGTCCTGCTTTGAGCTGGTTTGTCGCTCGTGGTGAGAATGGTGATTCCCATCGTTTGATAACACCACAACGTTCTGTTGTTGAGTGACAAAGTCAACGTAACCGGCATGTTCGTTTCATCGAAAATTCCGATTCGGCTCCGCGCATCTTTGCGAGATGTTGATTGGCTCGCAGCCATCTACAATCTCATCCCGCTTTCAGATAGGAACATTGGGCTGGCTTGACATCATGACTGACGAATTGAACGTGACTTCGGAACCTGTTTGCATCCAAGTGGAATCGGTTGATTGCTTGAACTATGCGTCTTGGCAGAATTCGGTCCCGCTGGTGAAGTCATTGCAGGTCCGAAACCGAACAGGCGAAGCGATTCAAGATGTCAGACTGTCGGTCGCTTCGTCACCGAGCTTTATCCGCCCCAAGCAGTGGGTGCTTGATCGACTGGATGCCAATTCCGAAAACGTGCTTCGTGATCGCGATGTGCAATTGGATGCAGACTACTTGAACGGTCTGAACGAAGCCGAACGCGGTGTCCTGAGGTTCACGCTCTGTCATGGTGAGAAAGTCATTGGGACGGCGGAGAAAGCAATTCGCGTTTTGGCCCGAGACGAGTGGGGAGGCTTGAATTCAGGAGGCGAGTTGCTGGCGGCGTTTGTGATGCCGAACGATCCCGCCATCGCGAAGGTGCTGAAGATTGCCAGCGATGTGCTAGCGAAACACGGCTACGACTCAGCACTCGATGGTTACCAGAGCCGTGACCCACGACGTGCATACATGCTTGTCGCGTCCCTGTGGTCGGCGGTCGCGTCTCGCTCGTTGACTTATGCGAACCCGCCACGAAGTTTCGAATTGGTTGGCCAGAAAACTCGTCGTCCCGCCACGGTGATGACGGATGGCTTGGCCACATGCTTGGACAGCACGCTGCTGTTCGCCGCCGCGATTGAAGCGGTCGGATTGAATCCCGTCGTGGTGATGGTGGAAGGTCACTGTTTCGTCGGCGCGTGGCTGATCGAGAAAACACTTGGGCATGTGATCGAGCGAGATTGCAGTGAGATCCGAAAAGCAATCGCCGCTCGCGAACTGATCACCTTTGAGACCACGCTCGTTACCGGACGTCCGCCAGCCCGATTTGAAGATGCGGTCAAAACAGCAACGGCAGCGACCAGCGAGGCAAAAGAAGACGCTTACCTCGCGACAATCGACATCGGGCGTGCGCGAATGAGCCAAATTCGTCCGCTCGCTTCGCATCAAGCCGCGGCGAACAACGCGGAAGAACCTCAAGAAGAACGTGGACCGCTTCCTTTGCCCGCCGCTCCCGCAATCGCCGATCTCGCAATGGAGGTGGCGGATGAGACGCCTGCCACGCCTGAAGGTCGCATAGACCGTTGGCAACGCAAATTACTGGACCTCTCGCTTCGCAATCGGCTGTTGAATTTCAAGCCGAACAAGCAATCGGTACCAATCCTTTGCCCTGACATCTCTTTGCTCGAGGATCGCTTGGCAGATGGCAAGAAGCTGCGGTTGCTTTCGCTGCCGAAGCAAAACCCGCTCGGCGAACGTGACGCGGAAACGCATCGTCAGCGAACCAGCCAGGATCTGGACGTCGAGTTTGCACGCCAGGCTTTGAATCGTGACGAAGTATCTTGCTCCCTCACCGAGGATGAACTGTCGAAACGACTGACCACGCTCTATCGCAACGTCCGGAACGATCTCTCCGAAGGAGGTTCGAACACGCTGTTTTTGGCAGTTGGATTCTTGCGATGGAAGCAGAAACCGGAAGAGTCCAAGACCTACCGGGCACCGTTGCTGCTGGTGCCCGTCAAACTGACTCGAAAAAGTGCGTTGTCGCCGTATTACCTCGCGTTGCACGAAGACGATGTCCGGTTCAACGCGACCTTGATTCAGTTGCTGAAAAAGGACTTCGATCGAGATTTGTCGTTCTTTGAGTCAGATCTTCCTCGCGACGAGAGCGGCGTCGATGTTCCGAAGATCCTTGCCACGATGCGTCGAGAAGTTCGCGATATTCCCGGCTTTGAAGTCGTCGATGAATCGGCATTGGGAACGTTCTCGTTCGCGAAGTATTTGATGTGGAAGGACTTGGTTGATCGCATCGAAGCGCTGAAGCAAAACCGAGTCGTCCGCCACTTGATCGACAGCCCCGACCAGGCGTTTGAATCCGCGTCGGGTTCGATCCCAAATCCTGGGGAGATCGACGTTCGGTTTGCTCCCAAAGACATCTATCACCCGCTCCCAGCCGATTCGTCGCAGTTGGCCGCCGTGATGGCAGCCTCCGAGGGGCAGGACTTTGTTCTGGTAGGACCGCCGGGAACGGGAAAAAGCCAGACAATCGCCAACGTCATTTCGCAGTGCTTGGCAGTTGGCAAAACCGTGTTGTTCGTTGCGGAGAAGACAGCCGCCCTCGATGTGGTTTACAGAAGGCTGAAAGAACATGGGTTGGGCGATTGCTGTCTTGAGCTGCATAGCAACAAGGCCGAACGCCGGAAATTCCTCGACCAATTGAATTCGGCATGGCAAAACAACCGGCGAGTCGACGAGAACGATTGGCTCACCATCAGTGAGCGTCTGAAAATCCGCCGAGACGAATTGAACGCCTACGTTGCCTCCATTCACCAGACGCATCCCAACGGCTGGTCCGCATTCGAGGCGATGGGCACATGTGTGAAAAGTGGCGACCAACCAACGCCGCCTTTGGATTGGGCCGACAACGTGCAGCACGATCGCGACGCCTATCAAAACCTAGCCCGCATCGTCGATTCACTGGCGCTCACCTACGGCGCGATCGATCCCGCATCCGCGTTGCCGATGGTGAAGAAGACGCAGTGGTCAGCCTCATGGGAGCAAACGCTGCTTGCTCAGTGTGGGCAGTTGCAGAGTGTCGCGAGTGATTTGAGAGACGCATTGCAAGTCTTTGCCAAAGCGATCGGCATTGGCCCGAAGCTGGATTGTTCGTTGGCGGAAATGGATGGTTTAAATCGGTTGGCAAGGTCCTTGGTCGATTGTGCCGGCGAGGATGTTCGCATGCTGTTCCACAAGCAATTTGCGAAATTCCCCGCGGCCAAAGCCGAATTGGCATCCGCGATCGACGCCTACCGTGACGCGATGCAGTCCATGGACGCGGACTACGCTGATTCGCTCGACACAATTCCGATTGAGGAGATCGACCAAAGCTGGCGTCAAGCGGTTTCAGCATTCTTTCCGATGTCATGGTTCGCCAAGCGAAAGGTGACTCGTCTGTTGCAGACATACGCATCGAGTGGTGTCGCCAATCCGGAAACGGATATCGCGGGCGTTCGATCGGTCCGACAGCAATTGACGACCATCGCGGCCAGTCCGCTCGCTCATCAGACAAGCCACTGGAATGGCACCGAAACCGACACGTCCAAGCTAGAAACTCAGGTGGCAAAGGCCAGCGAACTTCGCTCTTCGATTGTCGCCATCGGAAAACTGCTGAACGCGACGAACGAGATTTCAAAAGCAGTTCATCCGTCTATCAATGGAGAGAACGTTGAAGCACCTCCGTTCGTGGCTGCCGCGCAATTCCAGAAAGCGACGCAAGCATTTCTAGTTGGTATCAAAGCGTTTTCAGATGCCTCCGGGGCGATGCCTCTGTCAAAAGAGACCTCGGGAATCGTCGAAGCCGCGATCGCCGCCGCGCAGGGCGTTGAAACGAATCGAAGTGGCCTGCAACGTTGGACGTCGTGGTGTGAGGTAAAGAAGGAGGCGAAGACAGCGGGGCTCGCTTCTTTCGTAACCGCCCTGGAGCAAGGCGAATTGAACGCGTCCGACTTAGTCGACCGTTTTCGGCTGGCCTACGCGAAGTGGTGGATTCGGGGCGTGATCGACCGGGACGATGTCCTGCGCTCGTTCCAACGCTTCAAGCATGAAGATGCGATCGCTGACTTTCGGGAATTGGATGAGCAGGCCCGAGCGGCAGCATCGACGCGTGCCAAACAGGCGATTTCGCACAACTTGCCTGTCGAAGGCATTCCCAAGAAAAGTGAACTAGGGCTGCTACGTCATCAAATCGGATTGACTCGTCCCAGCAAGTCGATTCGCGAGGTGATTAGTGCGATGCCGGAGGCGTTCGGAAAGCTTGCGCCGTGTTTGCTCATGTCCCCGCTTTCGATCGCACAGTACCTGCCGTCGGACCAGGCCTTGTTTGACGTCGTCATCTTTGATGAAGCGTCCCAGATCACGACGTGGGACGCGATCGGTGCGATCGCTCGCGGCCGACAAACGATCATCGTGGGCGACCCCAAGCAACTGCCGCCGACAAACTTCTTTGGTCGAACCGACGATGATGAAACCAATGACGATATCGAAGATCACGAGAAAGACCTCGAAAGCATCCTGGACGAAGCGAAGGCATCGGGACTGCCAACACTCCAGTTGAACTGGCACTACCGCAGTCGCCATGAATCCTTGATCGCGTTTTCGAACTGGAACTACTACGGCAACAACTTGGTCACGTTTCCCGCGGCGGAATCGGAGGATCGGGGCGTCTCGTTCGTCCACCTTCCCGATGCGGTCTACGATCGTGGCAAGAGCCGCACCAATCGCAAAGAAGCAGAAGCGATTGTTCGCGATGCCGTCGAGAGGATGAAACGCAATCTCAGTCTGCCGGAAGAGAAGCGATTGACGTTTGGTGTGATCACGTTCAACTCTCAGCAACAGTCGCTGATCCAAGACTTGTTCGATCAAGCCCAGCGAGATTGCCCCGAGTTGGATTGGTACTTTGCCGACGAACGGATTGAGCCGACCGTGGTGAAGAATCTCGAGAACGTCCAAGGCGACGAGCGTGATGTGATGTTGTTTTCGATCACGTTTGGTCGCGACATCTCCGGCAAGAGCATCCCCCTGACCTTTGGTGCGTTGAATCGTGACGGTGGCGAGAGGCGATTGAACGTGGCTGTTACAAGGGCACGACAGGAACTGGTCGTCTTCTCGTCCTTCAAGGCTGACGAACTCAATGCGGAACGATCCAAAGCTCGAGGCGTGAGCGACCTGAAAGCGTTCCTGGAATACGCCGAGAAAGGTCCCGAAGCAATCGCGGCACGGATCGAAGGGAGTGTCGGTGGATTCGATTCGCCCTTCGAGGAGGCTGTTGCGGAGGCGTTGCAAGACAGGGGATGGCAAGTCGTGCCGCAAGTCGGCGTGTCTGGATTTCGCGTCGACCTGGGTATTCGACATCCCGACAAACCAGGAGCGTTTCTATCCGGCGTCGAGTGCGATGGAGCGACTTATCATCGCAGTGCGGTGGCCCGCGACCGAGACAAGACTCGGCAGTTGGTGCTGGAGAACCTTGGTTGGAACATCTTGCGAGTTTGGTCGCCCGATTGGTGGTACGACGCGAAATCGGCAACAGAAACGCTTGACCAACAATTGTCTGAGTTGTTGGAACAGTCGCGAAGCGAAGAATCCGGGATTTCCAAGCCAGAAATCGAAACCCCACAAGCAGTGCCTGACGAAGCAGAACCTGCTAACGCCCCCTCCCAGCCGGCCCAGGCCGATGAAGAGTCATCGGCAAGCTCCGCCGCGAACAACGATTCCAATGCCAACTATGCTCGCGTCCAGTTACCGGACACATCTGGCAACCAAGATCGGTTTTACGACGCGTCCTACGATGACGAACTGAAGCAGATGGCGATGGAAGTCTTGAAACAAGAAGCCCCCATTCGCGATGATGTTCTCGCCAAACAGATTGCCCGCGCACATGGATTCGCAAGAACGGGAGCCAACATCCGAAACCGCATCCTGGAACTGCTCGGGGACGTGGTCGCAACCGACGAATCGACCGGCCGCTTCCTCTGGTCCAGCGAAGAGCCACAGACGGTCGTGAATTTTCGGTTCGCTCAATCAGACGATGACCGACGCAGCGTCGATGAAATCTCCATTGCCGAGCTTTCCGGATTGATCCATCAGCAGCGAGAGCTCTTGGCGGAAGACGATCCCGCTATCGCATTGGCTCGCAGTATCGGTCTGGCACGCTTGTCTCAATCCGCCCGAGATCGAATTGAGGAAGCGATTCGAAAAGTCTGCGAGGATTGATTGACGTACGGACTGGCCATCATCGTCGCATCGGAGCACGATCATGAAGTGGCGGGCGTTGTTTTGGCATCCTTTTCTTCGGCGTACCTTCGCATCATCAGCGATGCGACATTGCTGTGGATCATGATCGAAAGTGTGATGGTGGTGAGGACGATTCCAGCGAGTCGATTGGCGATGGGATCCTCCAGTCCATGACTGATCGCGTAGCTCAGGTAGTAGAGTGATCCGATTCCGCGAATGCCAAACAGAGAGATCAGGATCTTTTGCGAGAAGCGGATGTCTTTGAGCGCCAGTGCGAGCAGCACGCCGATTGGTCGGAACAGGAAAAACACGAGCATCGCGATCCACCAATCGCTCGCCATGGTCCAGTGGGAAGTCGCGAGGGCGCCCACCAGCACAACAACGGCGACTTCGATGATGTGTCCGAACTGGTCGTTCACTTCGGTCACCGTGTGCATCAGCTTGTCAGGCTGCTCGTCATCAGATTGCCGGTCCGCGTACCGTCGCATCGCAACGCCCGCAGCAAAGACCGCCAGGAATCCATAGGCGTGGAGCAACAGTGCTGCTCCATAGCTCAGTCCGATCAGTCCCAGCGTCAACGCTTCTTCGCAGGCGGCGGGCGAGTTGGCTTGCCGTTTGATCCACACTGCCGCGCGGCTGACCGAGTAACCGCTTATCCAACCCACACCGAGTCCTGCTGTGGTTGCCCACAAAAGATCCACCGTGATCCATCGCCAACCATATTCGCCGAGTTCATGGTGCCCAAGCAATCCCAGGCCAAGCATGATGAATGGAAAAGCGGCACCATCATTGAGCCCCGCTTCTCCGGTGAGTGCGTATCGCAGTCGATCGGTGTCTTGATGATCTTTGACTTGCACGTCACTGGCCAGGACTGGATCCGTCGGTGCGAGAACGGCTCCCAGCAAGATGGCGGCTCCCAAGGGCAAGTCCAGCAACATCGTTCCCACGATGGCGACTCCGGTGATCGTGACGATCATTGTCACGGATGCCAGTGGAATGGGTGCCCTTAGGTAGTGCTTCCACTGTGGCTTGAGTTGCAATCCGGCGGTGAGCAAACTGATCAAGACAGCGACTTCGGTCACTGATTCCACCACTTTGACATGTTTGATCAACTCGAAATCGAGCAATCCCAGTCCCCACGGTCCGATCGCGGCACCGATCAACAGGAAGATCGCGGGCATCGACACCGGCCAACGTCGCAGCGGCCCTCGGCCCAACGCAGCGAGCAGAAAGATCAGGCCCAATAGAAGCGACCATGCGGTCACCGGTTCAACTTTCATGGTGGCATCTTTGTCTTCCTGCACTGGCATGGAGATCCAGTTGCAGTGGGCACGGTCCTAGGGAAGAGATCGCCGATTCCGCTTGATGGGCACTCCAGAAACCGGCGTGAAGTTCCCCTGAGAGCGTTCCGTGCTTTGCACTCGCCTCCACCCACACGAGTCACCGGGGCAACGCCTCGGTCACTCATGGGGTCGTTCCGATCTTGCCCGCGATCCTGGCGATTAGCTTCGGGCGCGATAGCCATAGGCATGTTGGATGTAGGCTCGATCGGCTGCGTAGTCGCCGTCGTACTCCTCGCGTAGATGTCGATCGACGTTGTCGTTCCAATTGGGATGCTCAGCGCCCAAACGGTGCTGGGCCGTGTAGCCAAACCGGAAGGCTTGTTCCCGGTTTTCAAAGGCATCGTCCGAGCCAGACATTTGTTTCAGCGTGTCATCGACATCTTGGTCCATGTCGCGTGACGAGTCGGAGCCAAAGTCCGCTTTGGTTTGTTCCCAGTCATTAGCGAACGCCTTCTTGACGCGTTCCCAAGTGCTGAGGTCGTCGTCGGTGTAGGTGTATGCTTGCGTGGCCATCAGTGAATCCTTGTGGAATGGGGATCGGTTGCTTGAGCAGCAGATTGCGTTGCCCAAGAGATCTCGTTTTCCAGGACCAAGTAGCAAACGCTGGGCCGATTGAGGTGTCGGCTTTTCTTCCCAAGCCGAATTCACACGATGCTGCAAGCAAGCAGCGCCCATTCAAGCGATGCATTTTGGGGAGGCCCGCGAGTCGCGGACGATCAACACGACGTCGCAGAAGCGGCGAAAGTTGACATTTCGCATTCGATCCTGCCGTCGGAGTTGGATGCAACCACTTGAACTGGCAAGTATTGCCACGGGGATTCTGTCTATTGCGAGCTATCGCAGGTTCAATTTGACAATCGTTCACAGCCCAATGATGTTCGTCATCCGTGGTTGCATGGGGTTGTCAACGGATGAAACTGGTTGGCGATTTCGCATCGGCAGCGAATCATGTCAATGACGCTCGATCAAGTCCTGAGGGTTGACGTTGGCCGTGTCGGGGTTTTCCGTCACTAGGTACTTGCTTGGTCGCTATAGCGAATCTTCGAATTGGCAGTTAAGCTGTTTGCATGAACCGTGTTCTTTCACTACTGCTGATTCCCCTTTTCGTGCTCGGGCAATGCTTGCCTCATTCGCACGCGGGTAGCGGCGTGGCTGAATCGGACGGTCATACTTTGCGGCCGCATGTGCATATGCACGGTCACGCCCATGACGACCATCATGAGCATGACGGTGAAGGCGATACGGCATCGCCAAACGACTTGCTTTCGCTAGCTGCCGAACACGATTCGGATGCCGTCTATTTGGCTGCTTCGGGTCATTCGCTGACGCGAGCTTCGGGGGTGATCGGGCTTGAGTTCCACTCGGTAGACTGGGTCGCGTTTTCAGATCCGCTTCCCGTCGCCCTTCGACCAAGATGGCGCACCAGTGATCCGCCGGATCGCTATCGGACGCTGCCAATCTATCTTCTCACGGCCTCTCTTCGGCTGTAGCGGACGCCTGCACACACTCGTTGACTGTGTTGCCCCCGCCTCTCCATAGCGAAACTCACTGAGAGTTTCGATCCACCACGTCGGCCCAGCCGAAAGTCTCTCCGGATTTTCGCTGCCGGTCTGTGCTGCCCGCTGAGAATCCGTCGAGAACGAACCCCACAATGAAACACATCACATCCGTTCTGAAAGCCCTGGTCGGGCCAGGGATCATCATCGCTGTTGTCGCCGCGATTTGGTTCTTCCGAGCAGAATTGTTCGGTAGTAGAGAGTTGAGCGAAACGCCGACTGCTAGCTCGTCGGGCGAGTCTGCCGAGAAGCAAACGGTGCTTGAGATCAGCGAGCAAGCAAGGAAAAACCTTGGCTTGTCGTCCGCTCCCGCGAAGCCGCAAGCGTACTGGCGATCAGTCACGATTCCTGGTGTCGTGGCGGATCGGCCGGGTTTGTCGGATCGTGGTGTGACATCGCCCGCTGTTGGCATTGTGACCGCGATTCACGCGTTTCCGGGCGATACGATGGGGCCGGGCGATGCCTTGTTCACGCTTCGATTGTTCAGCGAATACTTGCAGAGCACGCAGACGCAGCTCTTCAAGGCGAATCAAGAAACGGGCATCATCCAGGAACAGATCGACCGCTTGTCTGGAGCCGTTCGCACTGGTGCGGTGTCCAAGGCGAAGATGATCGAACTGCAAGCAGACATGAGCCGTCAACAAGCGATCATTCAATCCTCTCGGCAGGATTTGCTGACGCGAGGCCTGCGTCCTGAGCAGATTGATCTCGTTCAACAACAAGGGCAGTTCGTCTCAACGATCGAAGTCACCGCTCCTCCACCATTGGCTGGACAAGTCGCTTCAACCGGCGAACCCAGTAACCCCGTTCAGCAAGCGAGTCTGATCACAGATTCCGTCTCACCGAGCGAAATTGCCTATGAGGTTCAAGAGTTGAGCGTGGAGATGGGTCAGCAGGTGCAGGCCGGCCAGTTGCTTGCCAAGTTATCGAACCATCAATCGCTGTACGTGGTCGGACACGCCTTCAAACGCGAAGCGTCGTTTTTGGAGAAGGCGGCGGCGGAGAATCGTCCCGTGGAGATCGAGTTTGCGGAGGATAAAGCCGGCGATTGGCCCATGATCGAGCAAACGTTTCATATTCGGCATCTATCGAATTCGATCGATCCTGCTAGCCGCACCTTTGACTTCTTTGTCCCTTTGTCGAATCAGTCGCACGCCTACACGAAATCGGGCAATCAGTTCTTGGTTTGGCGATTCCGTCCTGGCCAACGAGCAAGGATTCGCGTTCCGGTGGAACAATTTGAAAATGTCATCGTTGTGCCCGCTGAAGCCGTGGTTCGGGAAGGCCCTGAGGCGTATGTGTTCCGTCAAAACGGCGACCTCTTCAAACGGTTTCCGGTTCATGTCCTGCACGAAGACCGTCAGTCAATAGTGATCGCCAACGACGGCAGCATTCCACGTGGGAGCTACTTGGCCCAGAGTTCCGCCGCATCGTTGAACCGAGTCTTGAAATCGCAAACAGCCAGCGGCGAGCAGCCCGGCCTCCACGTCCATCCGGACGGCACTGTTCACGCCGCACACTGAGAATTCAACATGCTCGATTCTATTATTAGGTTCTCATTGCGTTACCGCATGCTGGTCGTCGTGGTCAGTTTGGTCGTGCTGGTCTACGGCTCGTACCTTGCGACGCAAATGTCGATCGACGTCTTCCCAGACCTCGACCGGCCTCGCGTAGTCATCATCACCGAAGCACCGGGCTTGGCGACCGAAGAAGTCGAAACGCTGGTCACTCAGCCGATCGAAATCGCATTGATGGGTGCCAACGGAGTGCAAGCCGTTCGCAGTCAGTCGACATCAGGTTTGAACATCATCTTTGTCGAGTTCGATTGGTCGACCGAGATCCGTGCAGCTCGCCAAACCGTGCAAGAACGACTGACAACACTCGAAGGAATCTTGCCAGCGGGAATTCAGCCTCAGATGACACCGCCCTCCTCGATCATGGGCCAGATCGTCGTCGCAGGCATCTATCGACAAGACGGTCCCGATGGCGGAAAGCTTGCTCAAGTCGGAACGACCAATCTGATGGCGGAAATGACCGTGGCCGATGGTCAAACGCCGCACATCGAAGTTTGGCGACCAGGCGATCGACACGATTTTGCAACGTGGGAGAAACTTGCGCCGAAATCGGTTGACTGGTCGGCGGCAGAGGAACCGAACGTCGGGACGGCGACGATTGAGATCGACGGACGAACTTATGAAGCCAACTTTTATTCCGACGCCAAGCAACAACTTGAACTGCGTACGATCGCCGATTGGATCATCCGGCCTCGCCTATTAAAAACAACCGGCGTCGCGGAAGTCTTCATGCAGGGCGGCGATCGAAAACAGTATCAAATCCTGATCGATCCCACTGCACTGCTGGAATACGACATCACGGTGCAGAATGTCGAGAAAGCACTGCGGGAAAGCAACATCAACACGAGCGGCGGATTCGCCGTGACGGGCGAGACGGAGCGTCCGATTCGTGTGCTTGGGCGACTCGGGCCGCAACCGAGAGTCGTCATTGAAGACCTCAAAAAGGTTCCCGTCGGCAGCAACCCCAAACGCTCCGTGTTGCTCGAACAGGTCGCTCGAGTCACCGAGGGACCTCAATTGAAGCGTGGCGACGGAAGCGTCAACGGACGGCCAGGGATCGTGTTCACGACGGTCAAGCAACCGCATGTTGATACGCGAAAACTGACCGACGACGTTGCGGCGGCGTTTGCGGAGGTCGAAGCGTCGCTGCCAGCCGACATCATCGTCAACAGCGAATTGTTTCGTTTGAAGAACTTCATTGACCGTGGAATCTTCAACGTTGCGGAAGCACTTGTGATCGGTGCGGTGCTGGTCATCATCGTCTTGTTTCTATTCCTGCTGAACTTTCGTACGACGTTCATCACGCTCACCGCCATTCCGCTGTCGCTTGTGTTGACCACGCTCGTCTTCCGTCTGGTCGGAATCCTCAGCGGCAGCGAACTGTCGATCAACGTCATGACGCTCGGCGGTATCGCCGTTGCCATGGGTGAATTGGTCGACGACGCGATTGTCGATGTTGAAAATATTTTCCGACGTCTTAAGCAGAACAACACCCTACCAACCGAAGGGCAAAAGCCGTCGATTGTCATTGTCTTTGAAGCTAGCAGAGAGATTCGCAGCTCGATCGTTTTCGGCACCGCGGTTGTCATCCTTTCGTTTCTGCCGCTCTTCGCACTCTCGGGCGTGGAAGGCCGTTTGTTCACACCACTCGGGTTTGCGTACATCGTTTCGATACTAGCATCGTTCGTCGTGTCGATGACCGTCACGCCGGTGCTTTCGTATTACTTGCTGCCCAAGTCAGGTGCGACCCACCGTGAAGGCGATGGGTTCTTGCTACGCGGGCTAAAGAACCTCGTCACGCCGCTGATACGACTTAGCATGGCGATGCCTCGCACGCTGCTGCTCCTGACCTGGATCGCCGTTGCGCTCGCGGCTTGGCAAATGTCCAAATTGGGCAGAAACTTCTTGCCGCCTTTTGACGAAGGCAGCATCCAAGTGAACGTGACGCTTCCGCCTGGTTCGTCGCTGGATGCGTCGAACCAAGTTTCGCGTTCGATCGACGCGGTCTTTCAGTCGATGCAAAAGACCGATGAAAGGCCCGACGGAGAGATTCTGTATTTCGTTCGTCGAACCGGTCGGGCCGAGATGGACGAACATGCGTCGCCAGTGAATTTCGGCGAATACATTCTCAGCATGAATCCGGATTCCGAGACCAATCGCGAAGACATCCTGGCCGAGTTGTTGGAGAAGATCAGCGATGAAGCACCGGGCGTGGACATTGAAGTCGAACAACCGCTTGCCCACTTGATCAGCCACATGGTTTCGGGGGTCTACGCTCAAATTGCGATCAAAATTCACGGGGATGATCTCGACACTCTTGGCCGAGTCGCCGAGCAAGTCAAAAACTCGATCCAAGACATTCCTGGCATCACGCCGCCGATTGTCGAGCCAATTCGCGAAACGGCTGAGTTGCATATCGAATTGCGTGCGGACGACTTGGCCCTGCACGGATTGTCGCGAGAGTATGTCGCCAACGTGTTGCAAACGGCTTTGCAAGGCGAGGTGGTCTCGCAAGTACTCGAAGGCCAACGGCGCTTTGATCTGCTTGTTCGCTTGGAAGAGGAGTATCGGGCGGACTATGCCAATCTCGGGCGTCTTCGCATTGACTTGCCGCATCAAGCCGACGAAACCGAACGCGGGCAGATTGCACTGCGAGAGGTCGCAGACATCGGTGAAGGCACCGGGCCAAACTCCGTCAATCGGGAAAACGCCCGCCGACGGATCGTAATCCGCTGCAACACGCAGGGCCGCGATCTTGCCAGTGCGGTGGGTGAAATCAAACAACGAGTCGGCGATGAAGTGCAAATGCCGGTCGGCTACTTCATCGAGTATGGCGGGCAGTTTGAAAGCCAGCAGCGTGCGACTCAGCTAATCGTCGTGCTGGCTGGCATCTCCATCGTTGGCATGTTCGTGGTGCTAATGCTGCTGTTCCCATCGGTTCGGATCGTCCTGCAAGTTCTCAACGCCCTGCCGACTGCTTTTGTCGGCGGTGTGCTGGCTTTGGTCATCACGCAGCAAAGCCTCACGGTCGCCAGCTTGGTTGGCTTCATCTCGCTTGGTGGGATCGCGGTTCGCAATGGGATCCTTTTGGTAACGCACTATTTCCACTTGATGAAAGAGGAAAACGAAGACTTCTCGCAAGCGATGATCATTCGCGGAAGTCTCGAACGACTCGCACCCGTGTTGATGACGGCACTTACCGCCGGCATTGGACTGATCCCATTGGTTCTAGGTGGTCAAGAACCTGGACGTGAGATTCTGTACCCGGTGGCAACGGTCATCCTTGGTGGATTGACCACGTCAACGTTTTGCGAATTCCTGATTCACCCCGGACTGTTTTGGAAGTTCAGCGGCCGAGACGCCGCAAGGCTTGCCGAGCAAGAAACAGAGGAGGACGAACTGGCAATGATTTGATCCACACACCCGACTGGTACGACAAAACTCTCACTTCCTATCCAAAGGAACTATTCCATGAAGATTCAAAACACGTTCACCTCACTGTTCACCGTCGCTTGTCTTTTTGGCTTCGTCGGCTGCAAGCAAGAAACCGCATCAACAACACCAACGCCAAGTGTCGAAACAGAGGACCACGGACACGAACACGCCGAAGGCGATGAAATGGATCACAGTGTTACCGGTCATGGCCATGGCACTGGCCCTCACGACGGCACGATCGCCGACTGGGGCGGCGGGAAATTCCACGTCGAATTCACAGTCGATCACGACAAGACTCAAGCAACGGTGTATGTGTTAGGTGGCGATGAAAAGACACCCGTCCCAATTGACGCAGAAACCATCGAGCTGAATATTGTCAATCCAGAAATGACGGTGACCCTGAATGCTTCGCCGGAAGAAAACGACCCCAACGGCAAAGCGTCACGATTCATCGGCACGCATGAAAAGCTTGTTGTCGTTCAAGAGTACGAAGGAAGCATGACAGGTGTGATTGATGGCACGCCGTACTCAGGCGACTTCAAAGAAGAAGCTCACGACCATGAATAGGCTGCACTCTTTCAACCAGGACTAAGCGAATGTGGTTGATCGTCAAAGCGTTGATTTCAGCTGCGGTGATAGTCGCCGTGGCCGAGTTGTCGTCTCGGCTGCCTCGTTTGGGTGCGTTATTGCTGACACTGCCGATCATCAGCATTCTCGCGTTCATCATGGCTTGGAACAAAGACCACGACATGATCGCGATCAGCAAACTCGCTCGCGAGACGTTGGTGCTGGTGCCACTCGGATTGCCGTTTTTTGTGCCGCTGGCAATGTCCTCAAAAACAGGACTATCGTTCTGGCCAAGCTTTGGTCTGGGCGTCGTATTGGCAACGCTGACGATCGGAGCATGGTTCCGTTTTGGCCCGCAGGTTTCACCGTAAAATCGCGTAATTGTCGTCGGTTTACCAACTAAAACGAGGGCTTGTTGATGGAGCCTGCTACTTGCCGGCGGCAGCGACTGGTTTGATCGCGAGTGTGGGCAGAGCAGGTACTAATCAAGCCTTGCGTCAGACGCTCTGGATGGTTGTTCGTCGTTCAGGTTGGGCAGCCGACGGTTCGTTCGATTTGAGCGAGGGTGCTGGCAAGGGTGGCTTTGGTGCGGGCCACTTGGACTTGCAGGGCGAGCAATTCGCGGTAGGTAGCGACCAGGTCGGTGAAGTCGGCTTTCTCGTTCTGATAGTCGGCCGTGCTGATCGTGAGTGTTTGTTCGGTCCGTGGAATCAGCCGTGTACGCAACAGTTCAAGTTGTTCGATCGCGGCGTAGGCGGCGGCGACTTGGCGGCGGAGCGTTCCACGCAGACGGTCGCGTTCAGCTTCTCGGCGTAGCGTCGTGCTGCTGCGGTTATGGGCTGCTTCACTGATGCCCGCGTTGATCTTGTCTCGCCAAATCGGAAGCGTCACGCCGATCGAGAAGTTGATGTTGTCGTGGCCATTCGCAACGGGGCTGAGGACGTTGTGATCGTCGCTGACAATCGAGTATCCAAGACCAAGTTGAAAGTCGGGGTACTGCTGCAAACAGGCGAGGGACTCTTTGGCTCGGTCGCGGGCGATTTCGGCGGCAAGTCCTTGCAGAGTTGGATTGCATTGCTCCGCTTGGGCGACAAGTTGTTCGATTTGCGGGGCCGCTTCATCGACCTCGAGTTCATCGGCCGCCACAGGCATGTAGTTCATTGGCATCCGAACGAGGGCACCAAGATCGGCTCGGGCTTGTTCGCGTTGTCGGCGTAGAGCAATCAGTTGTTCGGCCAGACGATCGCCTTCGAGTTCCGCACGAAGCACATCCTGTTGACTGCCACCTGTTCGGTAGCGGGCTTCGGATACCGCGATGAGGTCTTCGACGATCTCGGTGTTGTCATCGACGATCCGCAACAATTCGGCGGCGAGCCAAAGTTCGTAGTAAGCCAAGCGAACGGCTTCGGTGATTTCGATTTGCCGTCGTGCGACTTCTGCGCGAGCAACTTGGACTTCGCGGTATGCGACCTGCCCACGAGCGTCTAGCTTCTCCGGCCAGGGAACCTTTTGGCTGAGTGAGAACTGATGACCTATGCGTCCGCCCGCCGTTTGAAGGGCTTGGTCATGAATGGGCCAGAACGTGTTGCCCACGACGGGATCTTCGAGCGAGGTGGCTTGAGGAATGCGATGCGATGCGGCGGCGACCTTTTGTCGAGCAGCGGCGATTGACGGATGAGATGCAACGGCCGTGGCGATCAGTTCGTCGAGCGTCACGGGAGTTCCCGGCTCCGTTGATTCGACTTCGACGCCATCCAAAAACCCTGCGAAGGTGTATTCAGTCGCTACGTCCGACTGCTCGTCGCCGTTTCGAAACTCGATGTCATCATTGTTGCTTTGCTCAGATGACACGACTGCGTCCTGATCATCCAATTCGGAATCATCCTGATGGATTCTGAATCCCACCAATGTTGCATCGGTGCCTTTCTCAACGCCCTGATCACGCCCCGAAATTTCCTGAATGAAGTCGCCTTTATCGCGGGACTCGATCGAAGCATACGAGTTCGGCGTCGGCAGGGCGGGTTTGGATACAATGGATTCGCGTGCCGTTCGGCACCCAGGCAGTGTGAGCAACAGGGCGACCAGCAACTTTCGGTTCCTGCGCCGAGCCAGTTCCGCTGCTGTTGTCCGACGCTGGCCCATTCGTGTTGCACCCAAGATTCCGTTGGTAACGATGTTTCCTCTTGCACTCTTTTCGGCATCGAGCGATAATGTGCATACCTTATTAGGGTATGTTTCCTCCGGTCGTTCCGAATGAATCTCGCAACAATCCACATTGCCGTTACAGCTTGCCTGATCGTCAGCACGACGATTCAGCCGATGGCTGCGCTGGCGATGTCTGGCGACTGTGCGGACAAGGTTTGCGAGCAAACGCAGAACTGTCCGGGTTGTGGCTGCTGTGAGGTGCAATCAGCGAGCGATCGCTGCTGTTGCTGCACGCATGAAACAAAGCCCTCCGAGAAGCATAAACGGCAGCCCGAAAAGAGCATCGAAGCTCTGGTGGCAGCGGGGGCTTATCCGACGGTATCGCAATGCACCTGCGGTGTATCCACGCCACCGATGGACCGAACGGATCACCGCGAACAAATCGTTCGCGAGCTCGTGAATCGTCTTTCGGTGCTGGACTTTGTCGTCCTAGACGAAACGCCCCTGGCGTTCGATCGGCCTCAAGCGATCGACGATTCTTTCGGAAGTCGGGCTGATTTCTCTCAGCGTTTTCTCTGCGTTTGGCGGATCTAACGAAGTTCGTTGGGGAGCGTGCGCGCTCACCAAAACGAATCTTCAACGACCCCCCAAACCTTCTGACGGAACTGTTTCCGTCGTCCTACAGAGAGAACTTCCATGCGCTATCATGCAATTCCTGCAGCTCTGATTCTGCTTCTTACTGCAACCATTACGGGTTGTGCTGAAACGGACCAGACCACAACGGCACCGTCGGTGACGGCCCCAGTTGAGGCGACGCCGATGAGCTTTGCCAATTCCGAATGCCCCATCATGGGCGGCGAGCCGACCGAAGAACTGACGGCCGAATACGACGGCAAAACGATCGGATTCTGCTGCGAAGGTTGCCCGGAAAAGTGGGCTGCGTTGAGCGACGAAGAGAAGGCGGAGAAGTTCGCCAAAGTCGACGCTCACGCCGGGCACGACCACGATGCCGAAGGGCACGATCACTCAGAACACGCCTCCGAATAGTCAGGCTTCTCACGCAGCCCGCGGACAAAACCGACGGCAGCATCGCTTCTCGCATGCTGTCGTCGGCTGCTTCGCTAGGTGGAGTGATCCATGAGTGAAAACAAATCCAAACATACCGAAACGCCACTGGCGGAAGCGTCCGCAACCGGTGCGTCCGAACGAGTCGGCAGCGACGAAACATCGCCAAAGGCGAGCATTGATGTTGCGTCCAAGGTGCGACTTCGCGACCGCCTATCCGCCCTCAAATGGCTTGGCCGGACGGTTACGCATGCCGGTGTCTTGTTGGCTGTGTTCGTGTTGGGCATTGCACTTGTTGGCTTGGCCCAGAGGCAGGGCTGGATTCGCAACGGCGATATGGTCGCGACAAGCGACGATGCCGGTTCCAACAATGGAGAAACGATATATACGTGTCCAATGCATCCGCAGATTCGGCAGGACGAGCCGGGAAATTGCCCGATTTGTGCGATGAAGTTGGTGCCGGTTGCTGACTCGGCGAAGCCCTCTGTCGCGAACGCCGACGCCGGGGATGACCGCTATATTTGTCCGATGATGTGTACTCCGCCATCAAGTGAACCGGGACGTTGTCCGGTTTGCGCAATGGAGCTGGTCAAAGCAACCGGCGGTGGTGGCGGCGATGGATTGTCAGTGACGATCGAACCGGCCGCTCGCCGCTTGATTGGAATTCAAACCGCAACCGCCGAACTCGGTCCCGTCTCGCAAACCATTCGCACGATCGGATCAGTCGACTATGACGAGAGCAAGTTGGCAACGATCTCCGCCTACGTAGGTGGTCGCATCGAGAAGCTCTACGCCAACTACGTCGGTGTGCCGGTTGAAGAGAACGATGACCTCGCGTTGATCTACAGTCCCGATTTGTATTCAGCCCAAGTTGAATACCTGACCGCTGTGCAAGGAAGCGAACTGAAACGACTGGGTGGTTCATCCAACATGGGTGAACTCTCGAAACAAAAGCTGATCGAACTTGGTTTGACTGAGGACCAAGTCGCCGAGCTTCGTTCACGCGGGAAAGCTGAAAGCCGGATTCGTGTTCGCTCGCCGATTAAAGGCACCGTGATCGAGAAGCACGCCGTTGAGGGTGACTATATCAAGACGGGCGACAAGATCTATCGCATCGCCAATCTGTCGACGGTGTGGTTGATGCTCGATCTATTTCCGGACGATGCCGCTCGCATTCGTTTCGGACAACAGGTTGAAGCGGAAGTCTCATCGTTACCCGGCGAAGTCTTCACGGGACGGGTTGCCTTCATCGACCCGACCGTGAATTCCAAGACCCGCACCGTTCAAATTCGGGTCGAAATGCTGAACCCGGATGCGGAACTAAAGCCGGGCGACTACGCGACCGCACGCGTCTACGTTCCAGCCATTCGACAAGATCGAATCTACGATCCGGTGCTCGCAGGAAAGTACATCAGCCCAATGCACCCACAGGTCATCCGCGAGCAACCGGGCGATTGCCCCATCTGTGGCATGGATTTGATTCCCACGTCGAAGCTCGGTTATGCCAGCGAGCCATTGCCGAAACAGCAAGTTGTCACGGTTCCCCGCGATGCCGTGTTGATGACGGGCGAGAACAGTGTCGTGTATGTCGAAACGGATCCTGGTCGTTTTGAAATTCGCCGAGTGACGGTGGGACCGATGACGGACGATCGGGCGGTCATCTTGGAAGGCATGTCGTCGGGCGAAACGGTTGCAACGAATGGCAACTTCCTGATTGATTCGCAGATGCAGCTCGCCGGGAATCCTTCGCTGATGGACCCAAGCAAAGCGGCCAGCTATCCGCCTGGACCTCTGGAACTGCCTGACAACGAACCGATCGCATTGACCGGCGAGAGTGCCGAGCAATTTGACCGAGCTTATGCCGCCTACTTTGCAATTCAGAAAGCTCTGGCCGCCGACCAAAGTCCTCCGCCGCTGGAGATGAACAAGCTCGATGAATCGCTGGGCATGCTGACGAGATTGGCGGACGTTCCCGATGAGGCGCAAAGTCATCTGCAAAGTGCCAAGCGATCCCTAGCACGAATGCAAGGTTCGCTGGAGCAGGTCCGGAAATCCTTCCGGCCGCTCAGCCATTCGCTCCTCCGTGCGGCGACCATCGCTCGCGGCAAGCAGACAGCAACGAAGTTGGTTCACATGTACTGCCCGATGGTTCCCGGTGGTGGTGGCGATTGGATGCAACCTGAAGACGAGCTGGTCAATCCGTATTGGGGCAGCGAAATGCTTTCCTGTGGTGAAACGGTTGCCGACATGGCAGTTGAGCCGCAGGCGAAAGGCGAGAGGCGTTAGCCATGTTGTCTCGCATCATTCGCTTTTGCGTCAAAGAGCCTTGGTTGGTCGTCCTGCTGACGATCGGCGTCACTGTCTTTGGTTGGATCAGCTACAACCGTGTTCCGATTGACGCGATTCCAAACATTGGCGAGAACCAAGTCATCGTGCTGACACCTTGGCCGGGACGTTCGCCGAAAGACATCGAAGATCAAGTCACCTACCCGCTAAGCGTTTCGCTGCTGGCGGTGCCGGGAGCCGAATCGGTTCGCGGCAAGAGCATGTTCGGATACAGCTTCGTTCAAGTCACGTTCAAGGACAGTGTCGACTTCTACTGGGCACGCAGCCGGGTTTCCGAACAACTCGGCTCCGCCGCCTCGCAGCTTCCAGACGGCGTTGTGCCCCAGCTTGGGCCCGACGCGACCGGGCTTGGACAAGTCTTCTACTACGTCTTGGTGCCGCCCAAGGATGGCATGAGTCTGGCTGACCTACGGAGTCTGCAGGATTTCGTTATCAAGTACGACTTGCAGGCCGTCGAGGGTGTCAGCGAAGTCGCTTCCATCGGAGGTTACGTTCGCCAATATCAAATTGAAGTCGACCCAGACAAACTTCGTTTTCATGGCATCCCGCTCGACCAAGTCGTGACGGCCATACGCGGAAGCAATCTCGATGTCGGAGCCAAGACCGTCGAAACCGGCGGTATGGAATTCATCGTTCGCGGCAAGGGGTTTCTCGGCAGCGACGGTGACACCGAAAAGGCCATCCGAGACATCGAGCAAGCCGTCATTCTGCAGCGAGAAGGCGTGCCAGTCAGAGTTCGCGACATTGCTGCCGTGCAACTCGGGCCAGACTTTCGCCGTGGGGCACTCGATTACAACGGAGCCGAGGCGGTCGGTGGCGTCGTCGTGATGCGATACGGCGAGAATCCACGAGCGGTCATCGAACGAGTGAAAGAAAAGATCACTCAAATCGAACCGTCGCTCGAAGGCGTCACCATCAAGGGCATCTACGATCGCACCAGCCTGATCGACGAAACGGTGGCGACACTTTCCACCGCACTGCGGGATGAAATCCTGATCACGGCGGTCGTCATTTTGCTGTTCCTGTTGCACATCCGCAGCAGCTTCATCGTCGCGGTCACGCTTCCGATTGCCGTCTTGCTGTCGTTCATCGCGATGAACGTGTTTGGCGTTGGGGCGAACATCATGTCTCTGGCGGGAATTGCAATCGCGATTGGGACGATGGTCGACATGGCAATCATCGTCAGCGAGAACATCTATCAACACTTGGCGGAATGGGAAGCCGAGGCAGACACAGAGCGTGAACGTTCTGATGTCATCTACGATGCGGCGGTGGAAGTTGCGCCCGCCGTGCTTACCGCTGTCACGACAACCATCGTCAGCTTCCTGCCTGTGTTTTTCCTAACGGGGCGAGACTACAAGCTGTTCGCGCCACTGGCGATGACCAAGACGTTTGCCATATCAGCGGCGTTGATTGCGGCTGTGACGATCGTTCCCACGCTTTGCCAATTGCTGCTTCGCAGTGCGAACTATCGAAAGCAAACCGCGTTGATAGCGGCGATTGCGGGTGCCGCATTGTTCGGCCTGACCGCCTTTTTTGTCTGGGGGCATCACGTCGTCGATGAGTTTGATTTGCCGCTATCGGCAGTCACAGCAACGGCAGCAATGCTCGGCGCGGTAGCGGGTTGGATGTTGACTCGTGAACGCGTCCGACCAACGGATGAAAACATTGTCAGTCGGTCGATCGTTTGGGTCTATCGACCAACGCTCTCGCTGTTCCTGCGGCACAAATTCGCCTTTTTGCTATTGCCATCGTTCATCGTCCTAATGGGACTTGGCGGATGGTTCGGGCTTCCATTTGTGGTCGCTCCGTTTGAGCGAGTCGTCCAGAAACTCGGCGTTCGCCCCAACGAATTGCCCGGCTACGTCGACCTCAAGCACACGTTCACCGGGCTTCAGACCGACGACTGGATCGCACTGGACGAGGGCAGTTGGTTCTACATGCCAACGCTCTACCCGGCGGCCAGCTTCAGTCAGTCGATGCAGATGCTGCAAACGCAGGACGTGTTGATCGGCCAAATCCCAGAGGTCAAGGACGTTCTGGGCAAGATCGGTCGAATTGATTCGGCCCTCGATCCTGCCCCCGCCGCGATGATCGAAACCTACGTCATGCTTCAACCCCGCGAACAATGGCGGCCCGGAGTGACGGCTCGTGATGTCTGGGATGAAATCAACCGCGTTGCCACGCTGCCGGGAGTGACGCCCGCTTCGCCACTTCAACCCATCGAGGGCCGCGTCGTGATGTTGCAAAGCGGCATCAAAGCCCCGATGGCGATTCGTATCTACGGCGACGATCTGCAAACACTCGCCGATGCAGCGATGCAAGTATCCGAACATCTCAAGCAATCGCCTTACATCAACTCAGGAACGGTCAATCCCGACATCGTTCTTGGGAAGCCGTACATCGAATTCACCGTCGATCGTGAAGCCGCGTCGCGGTACGGCATGTCGGCTCAGATGGTGAACCAAGTCATCGAGACTGCACTCGGCGGGATGAACCTGATCAATACGGTCGAAGGGCGAGAGCGTTATCCCGTCCGCTTGCGTTACAACCGCGATCTGCGTGAGCGAGTCGAACAACTCGATCGTTTGCCAGTGGTTACGCATAGTGGAGCCGTGGTTCCACTGGGTGAATTGGCCAAGCTAGAAACGACGTGGGGACCGGGTGCGATCAACAGCGAGAACGCTCGTTTGATCGCTCACGTTTCCTTTTCCTCTAACGGGGCGACCGGAGATTTGGAATCCGTCGCCGCTATTGAACAAACATTGCTCGAAGCTCAGGCGTTGCCCGAGGGAAACGCCAATCGCCTTTCGCTCCCGCCCGGCTACTCACTCGAAGCCGTCGGAAGTTTCCGCAATCAAATCGAAGCCAACAATCGGCTGATGTGGTTGGTGCCACTGGTCATCGTTATCAACTTGTTGGTCATCTACCTGCAATTTCGTCACGTTCCGATCACGCTGGCCGTGTTCGCTGGAATCCCGGTCGCTTTTGGCGGCGGCATGATTCTTCTGGCGATCTACGGAGCCGAAATGAACACCGCGATTTGGGTTGGGTTTATCGCCCTCTTCGGCATCGCAGTTGACGACGGCGTCGTGATCGCCACCTATCTCGATCAAGTCTTCACGCGACGACGACTGAACACAGTCGCTGACATTCGAGCCGCAACGATTGACGCGGGCGTCAGGCGAATTCGGCCGTGCTTGATGACCACCGCAACCACGCTGGTCGCACTCGTTCCCGTTCTGATGGCGACCGGCCGAGGTGCTGACGTCGCCCGAGCGATGGCTCTGCCCGTTTTCGGTGGCATGGCGGTCGAAATCGTCACTCTGTTTGTGGTGCCCGTCGTCTACTGCGGCTTCAAAGAGTTCAAGATGAATTTCGGTCTAGCTGATCATCATTGGGCGGGCACCGAAGACACGCCTCGGGAAGAGATTTCTCATGCAGCGTAATTCATTGAATCAATTCGCATTCCTGGCACACGACGGACGTGTGCCAAATCTTTCTGCTTCAGGAGAGCAAGAATGAACGCAACTACCTTTCCATTGCTGGCCCATCCAACGTTGGTGGTACTGCTAGCGTTGGCTAGTCTTCCGACGACCCTGATTGCCCAGCAAGCAGTACCGCATGCGGGCAACCACCAACACGCGCAACATCAGACGTCGACCACTGGTCCGCACAAAGGGCCCCTCAAAGCGGTCGGCAACCTTCAAGCAGAAACGCTTGTCACCCCTGCCGGATTGAAGGTCTACCTCTATGATCTTGGCGGCCAACCCGTTTCTGTTCAACAGAGTCGCGGTGTGGCTCGTCTCTCTGTTGAAGGCAACGCCAAACGGTATCGTTACGACTTGTTCCCCAGCGAGGACAACGCACTCAAAGCTGATGTTGATCTGTCCCGCGTCGTTGGTCGGCAACTAACGGTCGACGTTCAACTTGTCGGTGCAGCCCCCGACACCCTCGCTTACCAAGATGTGACGGTTCTTTCGCCGGCGCAATCCGAACTGGATGCGGTCGCGATCACACGACAAAAGGTCTGCGTCGTCAGCGGGAAGCCACTCGGTAGCATGGGCAATCCCGTCGCCGTGCAAGTCGCAGGGCAACGATTGTTCGTTTGCTGTGCTGGATGCGTTGACGCCTTGAAAGCCAATCCTGAAAAGTTCACCCAAGCCAGGCCGAAAGTCGAAGTCGTCAAGTTCACCGAATCAGACGCGGCACTCATCACCAAGCAAGCGGTCTGCCCCGTGATGGACGAACCGCTCGGCGGAATGGGCCAACCGATCAAACTCTTGGTCGGTGGAAAACCGTTGTTCCTGTGCTGCAAAGGCTGCATCAAGAAGGTTCAATCCGAACCTGAAAAGTATCTGGCGATGGTCTATCGAGATGGGGAGAAGGGGAGTGAGAGAGTCAGGGGAAACGTCGTACCAGCAGGCACTGACGCGGTCCGACCAGACGTGTTTAAAGTGTCCGATGCGGATAAGCCGTTCATTGCGGCACAGAAAAAATGCCCCGTCATGGACGAACCACTCGACGCTATGGGTGGCCCCTACAAAGTCAACGCCGATGGCAAAGCAATCTACATCTGCTGTCCAGGTTGCGCGAAAAAGATCGCCGCAGAGCCGCAGAAGTATCTGGCTGTTCTGAAATCGCAAGGAGTCGATGCTCCAGCGATTCGCTGAGCGAAGGGAAGGAATCTGGGAGCAAAGCAACTCCCAACTCAATCCCAGTTTCAATCCACGCGGGGGTGGTGTCCTGTCCGATGCGTTGCCTTTGGCAGAGTTGAAGCGGCACGCCACCCCTGCCTTCTTTCCCTACTTCGACAAAACAATGAAATACCGAACCTTTGCTGCCATGATTGCGACCTCCTCCGTCGTAATGCTCGGGCTCATGTACCTGAACACCTACTCGCTGGATCACATCTTCTGGAGCGAAACTCGTTTTTACATGGCGATTTTAATGGGAGCGACGATGGCAACTGTCATGCTTGCGTTCATGTTTGGGATGTACAAAAACAAGAAAGCGAACATCGGCATTTTTGTTGGCAGCGCGATCGTATTCGCGACGTCGTTGTTTCTCGTCCGCAGTCAGCAAACGGTGGACGACGTGTCTTGGATGAAGACAATGATCCCGCATCACTCCATCGCAATCCTGACCAGTGAGCGGGCGAACATCTCAGACCCACGTGTTCGCAAACTGGCTGACGAAATCATCGAAGCACAGAGAAAAGAAATCGCCGAGATGAAACAGTTGATCGCGGAACTTGAGGGATAAGCAGAGAGACTATCGACTGTACTTTTGAAAGACAGTCATCAGCTCCTCCAGTTTCGCATCCACTTCGGTCGCGTCGCCGGTGGTCATCACATTCCGAACGCAAGTCTTCAGATGGTTCTCGAGGACCAAGTGGCCGACCTTGTCGAGCGCACCGGTCGCCGCCGAGATTTGCATCAGGGTGTCGACGCAATCAGCGTCTTCGTCGATCATTCGCTCGACCGCCGCTACCTGACCGGCAATCCGGCGGAGTCGGTGGGCGAGCTTCTTTTTCTCGTCTTCGGAGAGCATTCGTGGAGACTTCGGTTGGGCTTGCCGCGATAGTTCGCCAATTTTAGCGGGCGATCGCCATCAACGTCAGTCTGCTTCACATCATCATTTTCGGCGCGGCTTCATACTTCGACGGATCCCCGAATCGCCGAACAATCTCAGCAAACACGGCTCCCTTTTCAACGTCTTGGTCGCTGTTCATCACCAAGTCGTAGAGGTCATCGGGCAGAACACGCAGGACCGTCATCAATCCTTTCACACTCATCGGGTAGTTCGCTCGCATCCCCCGAACTTCCTTGCGACTCCAGATGGCCTTCATGAAGTCACTGGACATTTCCATGCCTTGCATTTTTTGCGGATAGCCCGGAACGTCGAACTTGGCCGAGCGAGAAGCGTCGACTTGGGGGCGGCTGCTGAGATTCGCGAGGTACTGATCGACCGATGCGTCATCTCGAATTCGCGGTCCGACCTGTTTGACCATGTGGTTCATCATGTGATGGACCATGTGGCAATGAAAGATCCAGTCGCCGGGATTGTTGGCGATGAGCTCGAAGCATGAGGCTTGGGCGACACCGACCAATTCGTTGTTGCGGGGAACCCAGGCACTTTTGGGAATGCGAGCCCCTTCGTGACCGGTCACCCAAAAGGTGTGTCCGTGCAAGTGGACTGGGTGGTGTTGCATCGGGGAGAAATTCAACAGTCGCACACGGACACGTTCGCCGTGTTTGCAGACCAGCGGCGTCGTGTAGGGGCCACTCTTGCCGTTGATCGTGTGCCAGTTCCAGTCCATTGCCCACGAATCGCTGATCGTGTGTGTCGGTGGAATGTGAAAGTTCTGAAACAGCAATCCGAAATCGCGATCGACGGGCGGGCCGAAGACTTTCTTGGGATGGACAATGAACCAACCGACCTGTCCAAACGCTTCTTGCATCGCTACGTGCGAGTGATAGAAGAACGTGCCCTCTTCATGGATGTCAAACTCAAAAACCTTCGTCTTGCCCGGCTTGATGGGATTCTGAGTCAGTGTGGCGGCACCGTCATACTGAACGGGAAGCTCGAAACCATGCCAATGCATGAAGGTATCTTCGGGCAACTCGTTGGTCACGATGATGCGCACACGATCGCCTTGAGTGACTTCGATCGTCGGGCCGGGCATGCTGCCGTTGTAGCCGTAAACGTTCATCTTCACGCCGGGATGAAACTCTTGTTCAACCGCCATCGGCACGAGTTCAAACACCTTCACCCCGCCGTCCATCTTGTACGGCATCTTCGGAACGTCGGGAGCCTCAAACGGTGCAGGGCCATCGGAAGCCTTGCGAAAACCCGGAACCAGCTTGCCGATGTAGTAATCCGAATCCGGATCAAGTCCGCGACTGGGTTTGAACCGCGAGAATCCGTCGTATTCGGAGTTGAGGGTGGGGGAGTCAGGGAGAGTGGGAGACGGGGAGTTGAGAATGGGGTGCTGTGCGGCGGCGTTGCCGCCGAGCAGGTTGGAGACGAAGCCCGTCGCTGCGGCAATGGAGCCAGCTTTCAAGAATCCGCGTCGTTGTTCGGTGTTCGACATGTTCAAGTTCTCTCAACAAATTGATCGTGTTCCGATTAGCCATGAAGCGAAAGCCACGCGACTCCTCTTCTCCCTGACTCCCCATCTCCCAACTTTCTCACCTCGGCTTCGCAACCGCGTCGATGTGCCCCGGCGGAGTTGGACCAGGTGCCGCCATCAATCCGCCGTGCAGTAGGTAGCCTCGGACGAGTACTTCGTTGGTGCGGACTTGCTCAAGATGCTGCACACGAGTGAGACGCGAGTCGAAGTAGTCCATCTGTGCGTCCAACACGGTCGGCCAATCAACGCGGTTTGCCTTGTAGCTTTCGAGCAACTCTTGATAAGCCAATCTTGCCTCGGGGATGATGACGCGATCGTATTCGGTCGCGATTTGCAATGCCGTCAGATACTGTTGGTAGACGTTGGCCATCTGCTGCCCTAGCATCAACTCCGTGCGGCGAATCTCTTCCTGTTGCCGGCGATAGTCCAACTGGGCTTGCCGAATCGTGCCTTGGTTGCGATCGAACACGGGCAGCTCGATCGACACGCCCGCGGCAGCGGTTGTTTCTTTCGCCTCGAAGTTGTATCCCGCTCCGCCCTCGGCAACGATATCGGGAACCCACTCAACTTGTTCGCGGCTTAGCGTGACGCGATCCGCTGCCAACTTCGCCCGGGCGGCAGCAAGTTCTGGGCTTTCCGTCAGCACCAAAGACATCGCCTCTTGATAAGAAAGCGGTTCACCTTGTGGCATCAGGTCGCCAGATACGACACCGTCGGTCAAGTCGACACCCACGATCGCAACCAACCGCCGAAACGATTCTCGGTAGTGATTCTCTGCGGACAGCACGTCCAGCCTCGCCCGCTGTAGTGCAATGCTCGACTTGCGGACTTGTGGTCGTGTTGCTTGGCCTTGGTTGTAAAGCTCGCGAGCAGTGACAGCACTGTCTTCGGCTGTCTTGAGCAGTTCCTTTCGGAGCTCAACGATCTCGCGAGCGGCCAATGCGCGAAAGAAGTGGATACGAACGTCATTGCAGACACGGAACTGTTGAGCCATCGCGAGGTGTTCGGAGACATGAGCACGACGCATGTATTTCTCACGACTCAGCTTCAACTTGCCGGCAGTGACGAAACGTTGTGTTACCGTCATTCCCTGAAACTCGCCGGGGGAATCCTTGTCGCCTTCGACATCAACTCCGATCTGTTCGCCGATGTAGTTCAGCGTCGGGTTGGGGTACAAACCAGCCTGCAATGCCTTGGCGGTCTGTGCTGAGATCTGCAGTCGAGCTTGACGGATCGTGGGATTGTTCTGAGCCGCCAGTGTCAAGAAATCTTCTAGCCGATACCCTTGGACTTCGGTTTCCATTGAGAACTGTTCGGCGATCATTTCTCCGTCAACGTAGACGGGAGCCGGTGTGCCACCAAAGTCACTGCCGTCGATGCGAGCACCGGGGAACAACGGCCCGCTGGGATCGAGCTGCTCCAGTCCATAAGGTGCCGATGGCATTGGCGGTGGAGGCGTGAACGTGCGACCAATTGCCGAAGCCGGGCTATCCACCGAAGGCATTTGAGCACTGGCGGCGGTACAAAACATTCCGGCAGTCGCAATGACTGATAGTCCGGACTTGAACAAAAACGATCGCACTGAAGTGACTCCTTTGATCTGAGCAGCGGCATCTCGGCTTGCCTTTCAGATCGGCAAGATACCTGCATGGGGTATCTTTGCATCGGACTATCTCGAACCCATTTTCGGAGAGGGGGTCCAATTGTGCGGTTTGCTGAGCCTATGCGGTGGTTGCAAATCGACCAATCGGCACGATGTGATCTGGGCTGCCCGCAATCTCACTGCCATCGCAATCACCGACGCATCACTCACACTCTTCGCGGACGCAGCAATCATGGAGGATCACAGCATGCAACAGATCAGAGTCAGCAAACCGCCGCTCCATGATCCACACTGTGTTTGAAGTCGGACAAGAGATGGCGGTCATGATGGGGCAACACTACATGCCCAGCGAACGAATGCTGGTTGCGAAGGCCGCGTCGGACTTGGGTGAGACGGAGCAGACGAGTGCCTTGATTGACGCCTCGGGTGTGGCTGTTGGTTCTCCGTTCGATCTCGCTCCTCCGTGCATCGTTTGGAGGAGCGGCCGACCGCGGTGCTGGGCTCCAATCGGAGGCCACTGAGATCGGTGCTGATCCGGCTACTCGGAGGCCGGTCAGACGCGGATCGTTTGCGGTACGACTACCGTTTATCGGTAAAATACCGCGAATAGTACCGCAATCAACGCCGTTGGTTGCAATTTGTTTTGCACCTGATATGATGAAAAACGCCACGAAAGTGGGGGTTTTCACGCGAAAAACGTGATTTGCGTAAGGGCGAAAATTCGATTTCACACGGCAGAGGTCACAGATTCGAACTTTGCATCGCCCACTTGGATGCCTTCCCAAGCCTGTTCAAAAGCAATTTTGGCCAGGCTTTTTGTATGCCCGGACGCCTCTGCCCCACTCGTTCCCAGGCTCCTGCCTGGGAATGCAATGTTTGGGAGGCTCCCGCCACGACGAACGCCCCAACTGAAACACCATTCCGATCACTCATCGCCAATCAGGTCAGCAGCAGTCTTTCGGCAGTTGAACTGTTTGGGGAAACAATCACCACAGGTCGTTGATCAGGATGAATACTAGTCGTGCGGCACAGTATGCCCCAATGGAAGCCAAGAGTCCCACCTTGAAACCGCCACGCCAGATTTTGATCGCTCCCCAAAAGCAGATCACGGAGAGAACGGTGAAGATCGGCCAGCGAACCAGGGCCCTGTAATTGTCGGGGTAAATCAGCGGTGCGTCCCAAGCGAACGCGGTGTACCAGAAATAGGCTGTCAACCATAACCCACTGGCGATTCCCGCTAACCCACCCAAGCCGAACACGACCACCGGAATCGTTCTCCATCTCGCAAGACGCCGGAATCGCGATGGGGCAACACTGTCGGTGGTGAGTGGCGGGGTGTACGGCGAGTTCAGCTCAGGATCCATGAGTTTCAACCGGACAACGATGATGATTGGAAGAGACGATCAAACAGGTTGCATATCGCCGGTGATAGATTCCCGTGACCGCCCAGGAATCCACTGGGACTGAGATAGCCACGAAGTGGCGACAGATTGTAGCCGTCGGCGTGAGCCGAGGGAAACCGTGAGCAACGTTTCCGGGAAGTCCCGAAGGGACGGCAGGTCGCACACGCCTCCTGTCACCCCTTCAGGCCTTTGGTGCTGCTCGCGATTTCAAATCCACGGGCTCGCGCCCGTGGCGACAACCTGCCGTCCCGTTGGGACTGTGGTAGCCATGAAGTGGCGACAGATTGTCGCCGTCGGCGTGAGCCGGTGGAAACCGTGAGCAACGTTTCCGGGAAGTCCCGAAGGGACGGCAGGTCGCACACGACTCCTGTCACCCCTTCAGGGCTTTGGTGCTGCTCGCGATTTCGAATCCACGGGCTCGCGCCCGTGGCGACAATGTGCCGTCCCGTTGGGACTGAGATAGCCACGAAGTGGCGACAGGTTTTAGCCGTCGGCGTGAGCCGATGGAAACCGTGAGCAACGTTTCCGGGAAGTCCCGAAGGGACGGCAGGTCGCACTGTCACCCTTTCAGGTCTTTGGTGCTGCTCGCGATTTCAAATCCACGGGCTCGCGCCCGTGGCGACAATGTGCCGTCCCGTTGGGACTGAGATAGCCACGAAGTGGCGACAGGTTTTAGCCGTCGGCGTGAGCCGATGGAAACCTTCATTCCTTGTTCGCGTCGTCCTTTTTCGAGGGTGCGTCGTTGAGGCCCTCCGAGTCAGCCGCTTCCTGTTTTCGGAACGCTTCGAACTCGTCTCGCATCTTTTCGGTCTCTTTGCGGAGTTCGGTATGTGACTTTCGCAATTCAATGACCTCGGCTGGTAGGCATCAGCGTCTCGGTAAATTCCACCAGTTCTGAAGCCGTGTTGAATGCTCGAATCGACTGGACATGCAACACTCGACCGTTCTCGATCCACGCGATTTCTCCATTCCCATGAATCATCGCAGTGCCAGCATCGACCATCAACTGTTGCCAACCCGGAATCTCTCGCAACGGACCATAATCCTGCGACACGGAACTGCAGTCAACGAAATGAAACATCAGCGAGTCGTTGGGATGCTGGGTGTGGTACGCAACCAAAAACTCTGCATATCGCCGGTGATAGATTTCTGTGATCGCCCAGTCGACATCAATGAACATCACCGACCGTCTCGATACCAAGGCGTTGTCAACTAACCGGCGAACATCCACCTCGCTGTTTGGGACACTGGCAAAGCCATGGACAATCCCATCAAAGTCCCATTCCAAGCGGTTTGACACTTGAGAATCGCAACCGGGCAGGCTCAAAACCGCTGCGGCAAAAAGCAGTGCATAACGATTCATAAGCGGGTCGGCACGAGTCACTCGGTATTGGATCTGTTTTGGCAAACGCCACTGTTCTGACGGACAACCGGGGCTAACGCTGGGCTGTTCAATCTTTGGGGTTGCAGCGTTTCTGGTGTGCGCAAGTTTCTGTCTCACATCGACAAGTCACCTCTCCCTCAGCTTTGCTGGGGGAGAGGTCGAACAGGCCGATGGAGGCCCTCTTCGGGTGAGGGGGCGATTCACAGCAAACCGCCTTTTTGGCCTCGTTTCACACATCGCGTGCCCCCTCACCCGGATCTCGCTGAACGCTCGCTCCGACCTCTCCCCCAACTTCGTCGGGGGAGAGGTAACAGGCAAGAAACTGTCCACGAAGACGCTGTGTCAACACCAAAGATTGAACAGCCCAGGCTAACGCCAAACGGCTCACATACCCGAAGACACCTGCGTACCGGCCTGGCCTGATCAGTAGTGGCCTGCTCAGAACGGTGACCAGTCGCGTCCACGACTGATCGACCCAACCCAAACCATTCCCATCACCAGCCAACCCAGAACCCAAACGATCACCGAACCCCTGTGCCACGGTGGTTGATAGATCCAACGAATCGTCCACTCACCGGGCGGACACCAAACGCCTTGTCCGATGCCATCGGCGGAAAACACCGAGACCGGGAACGGATTGAGCGACGAGTTCTGAGAATGCAGTTCGGCCCGCCATCCACCGTCTTGGTAAACACGCCGCGACACAAAGGTCTCACCGGTTCGAGGCGCTGACAAGGCTGCGGCGCGAACAACAATCGCATCGGCTTGGTCCCCGCGTTGGGATGCCATCTCAACCCGTTTCGACCATGGAGATTGTCGATCCAGCATCACTTGGTCGCGACGATGCATTCGTATCATTTGTGTCGACCAAACATGCCTCTGGCCATTTGGTGATCGAGAACCGCCCACTCCCAACCAAGCCGCCGTCCGTTGCCAATCCATCGGCGTGGGATGTTGGCGAGTCGCGGTCCAAAACTGATCGATCGCCCAAGGACGGATCGAAACGATGCTGTTGAAAACGGCTTCGTCCTGCACCAAGTGCCAGCGACCGTACCACCGTCGACGGTCGTGAACTTCCATTGCGAGTAAACGCTGCCGATCCGGCGTGGTCGTCCATTCCGCTGGGTATTCGCCACCGCCCGCCGTACGGATCCAGCGTGTTGTGTCCTCGGCCTCCGATGCGGTGTGGCTGAGTTCCTGCCAAGCGACGCGTTCCGCGTTGCGGTTGATCGTGGGAACCAAGTTCCAATGGGCAATCAACAAATCACAAGCGACCAAGGTCACCCATCCCCATCTCATGACCTGGGTCCGTGATCGAAAGAGCACGGCGACCAAAACCAAATTCGCTATCGTTGCCACCGCCAACACATGAACAAGGGACCTCAACCAACTCAACCATGCTTCGTCGACTTGAAACGGTCCCCAAACATGATCTGCCGGCGCGGCTTCCATCGAATCCATCGCGTACCAAACGCACAGGCTGCTCAACAAACCTCCGATCATTCCCACGGCCGCGATCGATGCGGCGCGGCGCTGGAACATTCGTTGCATGCGAGATTCGAACTCGGTCCCCTGCTGGAAAAGGACCTGGCTTCCTTTCGCGGCCAGGATGGCCAAAGCAAGGGCTCCCAACGGCAACCATTTCGCCGGGTAACGAAACGCCTCGTATCCGGGCATCCAATCGATCAACCATTGATACGGTGCATGCCAAGGCCCGTACCAACCCATCGCGGCCAAACTCGATGTGAGCAACACAAAGCCCCACACACCCCACCCGCGAAATTGCTTTCGGTCGCTTCGCCGCAAACCGATCACCACCAGAATCAACGTGGACAAACCGACATACAAACTGGGCGTCCACAAGGCGTCGATCGGACTGACTTCTCCGCCCAGGAACAACGGCCGATCCCAACGATGGTTCACTGGCCAGGGCGAACCAAACACCGATGGCATCGCCAACTCCAACCACCGCCATGGTGCGACTGAAAAGGCCAACGACTGCGAAGCCTCCTGCGGTGACCAGACCCGTCCACTGTGGCGTGCCCAACTCAGAGAAGCAGCCATCTGAGGAGCTGCCAACACGGCGGATCCGGCGGCGACACCCAGCAATCGGATCAGACCTCCCAGCCATTCGTGCCAAGCCTCTTGTTTCCAAGCAGCCCATGCCAACTGCAGCAACAACCACAAACCAACGAGCATGCCCACGTGCAGTGCCGTTTGTGGGTCGCCCCCCAACACCATCATCGCCAGCGCCACCGTTGGCAATTTCCAAGCGCGACGACTCGGGTCCAACAACGGCACGAGCGCCAGCGGCAACCACGCCGCACCGACCAAAAACGGCGGATTGGTCGCGAGAAACAAGACGCTGCCTGACAACGGATAAATCAGCGAGGCAACAACGGAAGACGCTGGTTCACAGCCCAGACGGCGGGCGGCCCAGAAAGCCGCCAGCGATGCCAAGACCAAGTGCAGCGTCACATACACGGCCAACGCGAGCGACGCATCTTCGGGCAACTCATTGACCGCCCCCTGGGCAACACGAGACTCGTTTCCCGGCAGCGGAAGCGAATACACCAGGTGTCGAATCGGATAGTAGACCGCCGTCGTTGTTTCTCCGGCCAACGGCATTCCCGTTTGGTCGAGCGGGTTCCACATCGCCGTCCAGAAGTACGACAGCGGGCGTTCGGCACATCGCTCACCCACGTATTGATACAGCGGCGTGTAGAAATGACTGACGTCACGAAATGCCAAGCGATCGCGGCCCGACCAAACGGAGGCCATCAAGATCAAGATGCACAGTGGTCCAATGAGGGCTAACCACTGAAAACCGGTCGACTCAGCCCTGTGGCATGACTCCGCTTCGCGATTGATTGCGGAGGGCTTCGGCACGGTTCAGAACATCCTCAGAGGGTTCGATCACTTGAGGCACCAATTCGATGTCGATGATCCGCTCATCACGAATTTCACCAGGCCAAAGGGTTTCGCTCACAAAGTCCAGACCTGGCAATTGATACCACGGCGGTTTGATCTTCCGCAGAACGGTTTCCGTTCGGAAACCCTCGCGTTCGATACGAACCTCCCGCGTGCCATAGTATTCAAAACTGGTGGCCGCTGGAGACGTTCCAATCAATTGGTTGTCAACTGAAACCGTTGCTCCCGGTGGGCTGGTCCGCACGGTCATTCGGCGACGCACACAACCCGTGCAGACAATGAACAACAGTGTGATCATTGTCAGCATTTTCGCATGCGAACAGAACGGCTGGATGCGGTTGGCCAAAGCGTGCAACTCAATGGTTTCCAAAGTCAACGAATTTGCCACATGCTGTCATTCGCCAGCCAATTCTGCACAGCAAAATAAGATGACGAAGAAAAATGGGCGACAGAGCACGGGAGCTTTGGAACTATCAATTGCCGCGGCGGCTCGGCTAGATCAGTTTTCTGGAATCCACAGCGTGGGAACGGCGGAGGACTCCGCCACCTGCTCGCTTCGCCGTCGAGCCTTGATTCGGACATAGGGCGGAACAAAGCGAGCTCGCTCAGCAAAGCTGCTTGGTTCAGCATCCCGTTTGGCATGCATTGGTTCGGACAGATCCTCAATCACGAATCCGGATCGACACATCCCGCCAATCAGTTCTTCCCAACGATGCAGGAATTCCACCGCACCAGGTTCCCTCAGCCGAGCGGCAACCGGATTGATCGGGGGCGGCGGAACAGGGGCGTTGGGGACGGCCTGGGTCGAGGATCCATTGCGGTAGTACGGATGTTCCACCGTGTATCGGGGGGAACCATCGACCGCTGTTCGTGGCTGGGTCGATGTTTGCAGGCTGAACGGCGATTTATGCTGACTGATGTAAACGCCTCCGCCACGAATCACCCTGGCAACCTGTGCGTACACCGCCGTGATCGAAGGCACATAACACGTGCTGACCGGGTGAATCACGATGTCGAAATGCCCCGCCGGCAACATTGACAAATCGTCCATGGAACCCTCGATCAGTTCGACCTGGTGCCCCCGCTGGCGAGCGGCAACTCGGTCCTGTTCCAACATCGCTGGCGACAGATCCACGACCGTCACACGAGCGCCCGCAGCGGCGTAGAGACAACTCTGCCGGCCCCCGCCTGCCGCGAGGCACAAAACTTTTTGCCCAGAAATATTGCCGCCCAGCCACCCGGCAGCGTCAACGGTTTGCAGCGGAGCCGCTAATTCCTCGTCCGAAACGATTTGGCACAGGGGAGATCCAGCCGCCGTCATCCGCTGATAAGCCTTTCGATTGGCCCCTAAAATGGTCTCACGGTCGATGGCGGATACCCCAGACGGATTGATTTGCGGTTAATTTGGGAACTTTCTGAGTTCATCCGTCATCTGACACCTTGACAGCCCGAATCACCGCACTGGCGGAAGGCTTGTCGACACTGTAACCCTACGCATGGACGCGTCGCGTTGGTTCGAAAACGTTTCAAACCTCGCTTTCGCTGCAAAAGAACAGCATGATGTCTTTCACACCTGAACAGATCGATCAACTGATCAGCGACCATTTGGATGGTCGTTTGAGCGAGGATCAATCGCAATGGCTCACCGAGCAGTTGCGCACGGACGCTGACTTGGTCCAGCAACTGGCCGATGCGGAATTCGATCGTCAAATGTTGCGATCGCTGCACCAAAATACAAGCACCACCTCGCGCTTGCCTGCCGATTTCGCATCTCGCGTTGTCGCCGCAGCCCAGCAGCGTGCAATCGACGATCATTTGTCGTCCGATCATCCCCTGCGAAAACTGCCGGTCTCAGCCCCGGTCGAAACGGTGGCTCGTCCATCGAGTCGCCACGGCCGCAGAACCTGGGTGGCAGCCATCGCTGGACTGGCCGCGGCAGGACTGTTTGTCGTGACCTTGCAGAACCGCGGGAATGATCCGAGTCCGAACAACCCGCTGATCGACCCATCCACCGCGATCGCTCAAGCGGATCCGGCCAACTCGGACCCCGATCCGATGTCGGGATTGGATTCCCAGGGTGCACCCAACATCGAAACGATCGCATCAAGCGATCTACCAAGCGTCAATCGCGAAGGGTCCTCCCCCGCAGCGGTTCCCTCGATCGATCAAACCGCTGCTGGGATGGATGGTTCCAATCAACCCGGTGGACCATCTCAACCCGAACTGAGTTCCATCGCGTCAGCGACCGAGCAACTCAACGCGGCCCCCATGGATCTGTCGGCAACCGTCGCAGTTGGAAACAGCAACGAGATTCAATCGCTGTCCGGCGCGGTGTTGATCTATGACGTCCAGCTGAAACCAGAAGCCCGTGATCCCGGAGCTCGCAACCCATTCGCACTGGACAATGACCCGGTTCGCCAAGCCATGACGACGGCCGGTTTGGCCGCGTCGAGCAAACAACTGGTCAACGAGCGTTTGATCGAAGCGACCCGTGAATCGGTCGCGTTGGAGGACGACACCCGGTATCAAATTCTGTTGCTGCGAGGTCCCGCGAAACAGTTGGACCGTCTGTTCCTTGAATTGCTTGCGGATGAAGACTCGATTGAGTCAGTTGGCATGTCGATGGCGATGGGCAATGCCGTCTCCGGGATCGCGTGGCAACAAGAAGAAGACGTGGTGCCTTCGAACGCGGTCGCTTATGACCTGAACACAGACGACAGACGTTCGTTGCAACGACTTGGCGTGGCCCTCAGCAATCGTGACTTCATGCCTGTCCAAGCTGAATCGTTCACCAAACGAATTGATTTTGCTTTGGGCTCCCCGGAAGCTGCCAGCACCGGCAACGACTTCATCACCGAAGTCCTGGTCATCGTTCGCTGATCAGCGACCTCACACCAACTCGTTGATGACATGTCCATGGACATCAGTGAGACGGCGATCAATTCCATCGTGGCGGAACGTCAGCTGTTTGTGGTCGATCCCCAATTGGTGCAGGATCGTGGCATGAATGTCGTAGACTTGCGTGGGGTTCAAACGGTCCAACGGCTTGTATCCCCACTCGTCTGATTCGCCGTGGGTGACGCCGCCGCGAATGCCACCCCCGCACATCCAATTGGTGAATACGTACGGGTTGTGGTCCCGTCCCTTGCTCCCTTGGGTGCTGGGCATTCGGCCAAACTCCGTGGTCCAAAGCACAATCGTGTCTTCCAGCATCCCGGTTCGTTTCAGGTCTTTCAGCAACGCTGCGGTTCCGACTGCCATTCCACTTGCCAGTGGTCGGTGATCGCGCTCGATATCCTCGTGCGAATCCCAGTTGCGTCGTGGGAAACCATTGTCGTTTCCAGACCAAATCTGTACGAAACGAACCCCGCGTTCGAGCAATCGACGGGCGATCAAACACTTGCGTCCAAAATACTCTGCCTCCTCGGCGGGATTGATCTTGTCGGGATACGTGGCCCCCATCCGATCCAATCCGTACATCTTCATCGTCTCCGCACTTTCGCCCGAGATGTCCAACGCTTCGGGTGCACTCAACTGCATTGCCGCCGCCAATTCGTAAGATCGAATCCGAGCCTCCAACCGTGAGTCGCCAGGATGTTGCTCCAGATGGCGACGGTTCATTCGTTCGAGCACCGCCAGGCCATCACGGTCCCCTGCAGCGGTCACAAAATCGGCGCGGGCCGTCAGGTCCTCAATAGGATTGGCTCGTTGCGGAAAGATAGTTGTCCCCTGCGCACTGGCGGGCAGGAACGCGGAACCCCAGTTCTTGGGTCCGTTGCTGGCAAAGCCACGGTGATCGGGCAACACAACAAAAGTCGGCAGGTTCTCGTTGATCGAACCCAGCCCATAGCTGACCCATGCTCCCATGCCGGGGAATCCGGGACGTTGGAAACCCGTTGCTTGCAGGTAAGTGGCCTGCGAATGAACGCCTGTTTTGCCCACCATGTTGTGGACAAAGGCCATGTCGTCCACACAATCGCCCAAGGGTGCCACCACCTCACTCAGTTGCTTGCCTGAACTTCCATACGGCGCAAACTTGAAAGGCGATTTCATCCACGGCCCCAAGCCATTTTGGAACGCTTCGACCGGTTCACCGAAGTCCGATTGCTGGCCGTGAAGCTTTTCCAGCAACGGTTTGTGATCCCACAGGTCGATTTGGCTGGCTCCACCGGCCATGAACAACTGCACCACGCGCTTTGCTCTGGGCGGATGATGCAGCACTTCGACAGCGCGTCCGCTGGCCGATTGAGCTTCGCTTTGTAGCATGGCCGCCATTGCCAACGCACCAAAGTTGGTGCCTGCCTGACGGAGGAATTCTCGTCGACTTTGCATGGGTACGTTCAATCCACAAACACGAATTCAGTCAGGTTGAATAAGATCCGGCACAGATTCTGCAAACCATGGTCATCGGCGTAGGCCACCAATTCATCGCGTTCGGCCGGTGTCGAAACTCGTTGGCAAAGCAATCGCATCGCCCGCTCCACTTGACCGGGAAGATTGTCGCTCTCCAATTCCAGTCGTTTTGCAAACGCTTCGGCCATCACCAAATTGAACTTGTTGTTCATCAATGAAAGCGCCTGCAACGAGGTCAGCGTTTCATTGCGACGCGGGGTACTCTGCGATGAGTCGGCACAATCGAGTGTCGTCAGAAAGGGATTGGGTTGCGACCGAGCGATGAACCGATAGATGCTGCGGCGATGGGATCGTTCGTCGCTCGGGTCAAACTTGTGATATTCAAAGTGTGGTGAATGCTCGGTCTTCGACAAAGCAAACAGATAGAAACCTGGTCCACCCATCGTTGTGTCCAGCGTCCCACTCACCGAAAGGATGGAATCACGCAGCTCTTCGGCCGAAAGCCGGCGTCGGTTGGCCCGCCACAAAAATTGGTTGCTGCCGTCGATCGCGGAATTCGCGGGGTTGTCTGCCGACGTCTGTTGATACGTGTTGCTGGTCACGATCATCCGGTGCAGGGTCTTCATCGATTGACCCCCGTCACGAAACTCGACCGCCAACCAATCGAGCAATTCGGGATGGGTCGGTTCAGCACCCATGCGACCAAAGTCATTGGGTGTGGCGACGATTCCCTGACCAAAGTGGTACTGCCAAATGCGATTCACGATCGAACGCCAAACCAAGGGATGTTCTCGATCAGTCAACCAGGTGGCCAACTTCGCTCGACGCTCGGCTTCATTGAGGCTCGCATCGAATTGCCACTGAGAATCGCTGGACAACGGAATCACGCCGGGCACCGCAGGGTCACCGGGAAGCGAAACCTCCCCGCGATGAAGCACAAACACCTCTCTTGGCTTGCCTCCGGTTGGCTTGAAATTTCCCTGGCTCGAAAAATCGGTCGCGGCCGCATACACCGTTTGCTGCGGTGGCAGGGAGGACAACAGAGACTCAGCCTCCGCGGTCTTCCGCTTCGCATCGCTGCGTCGCGCGACAAGTTCGGGAGTGGTCACCGCGGCAAGGATAGCATCCCGCTTCCGGGTTGCTTCAGCGATCCGGCGGGTTGCCTCCGGGTCTCCGATACGCGGCCATTTGTCGTCCGTCAAATTCTGACGACGCCAACGAATGGGGGCTTCGATCGAATCAAGTGAATCGACCGTTGCGCCGATCGCGACGTTCCGGCCACCGGACACGACTCGCAGTTCCGCGAGTGCGAAGTGGAAATCGGATTTGCGTTCGTTGAGCCGAGTCGCGGTGACACGAACCCGACGAACAGGCTGGTTCTCGAGCGCAAACTCGACCGGCATCAATCCCGGATTGGGAAAGTCATCCTCGCGAACTTCATGAAGGATGCTCCGGTTGCCAGCGTCATCGAACAACTCAATCTTGAACCGCTTGGGGAATCCGAACCCTGCGCCGATCTTGTTGAAGTCGTCGTCGCAGGCATGCAGCACGATTCGCGATGCCAACACTTCCGACTTCAGTTTCACCTCAACCCATTTTTCTGAATCCTCCGTGGCAGCGATCTCACTGTGGTAACCATGTTCCACCACCTTGATCGGCTTCAAGTTTTTGTTCAGCGTGTTGATCTGTGTCGTCAGCTCAGCCAACTCGGTGCCCCCTGCCGCTGCAAGCTCGTCTTCCACACTCTTTTGCTGAGCCTTGGCCTTCGACACCTGATCTCGCAACTGCTGGCGTCGTTGAGCGACATTCGGATCAGCATCAAACGTTCGATCGGCGCGATCGACGGCGGCGAAGACCGCTTGCATGCCGTAGTATTGCTGCTGCGTGATCGGATCAAATTTGTGGTTGTGGCACCGCGCGCACTGGACCGTCATGCTGCAAAACGTATTGAATGCCCCCGAGACCATGTCGTCACGATCAAGGTTGCGGGCCACTTTGCCATCCAGCTTGGATTCCGGCACCTCCACATGACCGATGAAGTCCCACGGACCCGCGGCAATGAAACCCAATCCCAGCGTGCCATCAGCGGTTCCAGGAAACAGCACATCTCCCGCGATCTGCTCCTGAACAAATCTCGCGTACGGTTTGTCTTCATTGAAAGATCGAATCACATAGTCGCGATAAGGCCATGCATTGGGACGCAGTTTGTCTTTGTCATAACCATTGGAATCGGCGTATTTGGCGACGTCCAACCAATGCCGCGCCCATCGCTCCCCGTAGTGTTCCGATTCCAGCAACCGGTCCACCAGTTTCTCGTAAGCCTTCTCGTCGGAATCGGGGTCGCTCACGTAATGTTCGACCTCCACTGGCGTGGGAGGCAATCCGATCAGATCGTAAGTGAGACGACGAATCAGCGTCCGGCGGTCGGCGGGCGGAGAATACGTGAGCCCCTTGTTCTTCAGAGTCCGGAGTACAAATTGGTCGATCGGAAATCTTGCCCAAGGATCGTCCAACTGGGGAATCGAAGGCCGTGAGTTCGGCTGAAACGACCACCAATCGAAGTTGTCGACCAAGGCTTCTTCCACCATGAAACCATCCGGCCAAGTCGCACCCTGGTCGATCCATTTCGCAATCGCGTCGATCTCCGCTGCGGTCAATGGATCCGCATCCTTGGGCATCTCCGCCTTGCCCCCTTCCGGCGAGATCAAATCCAGCAAATGACTCGCTGCGGAATCACCTGGTTCGACAAATCCGTCGGCAAAAAAGGCCGCGGACTCTTGCACCGAAAACCCTCCTTTGGCCGTCTCGCCCGCGTGACAAGACAGGCACCGCCGTGCCAGCAGCGGAGCGATTTGCAGTTCAAACTGATCGTCAGCTTCCTCGGCCTCAACCCTTCCAATTGAGAGGCCGCTTGCGACCCAGATCAAGAGCAGCATCCACCAAATCGCCATTCGGTTTGTTTCTGGCAACAACAATCTTTCGGCTTTCGTTTGGGGAAAGGGAAGGCTGCTCTTCTGTCAGAACCCAGTGTTCCCGGCTGGGTCTGTTTCAGAACCCAGTTCCCGGCTGGTCTGTTTTGCTGGACAACGACTTGCAGCCTGTTGATTTGAGCAGGTACGCAAGAATGATTGGGTCGAATCCTGTGAGCCGTTTGGCGTTCACCCCGGTTGAGTGCGGGAACCGTGGCTAACGCCAGGCGGCTCACATACCCGATGACATCTGCGTACCGGTTTAGTCAGCCGGAACGCGATAGCGTCCAGTTCGTCTCTGGTAACCGTGGGCTAGCGTCCGACGGCTGATCGTTCAATCTTTGAAACTTATTCAATCAACAGTCTGCTACATTTCGTTTTGGTAGATCGTGGAAGGGGTGATCCCGGCCTCGGACAGGAGCGAGCCGATCCGCTCCGTTTCGGATGGCTGCAGTTTCATCAGCGGCGGTCGCACATGGGCGGCATCGAGTCGGCCCAGCAACACGAGCGCCTCCTTCATGCGGTTGTGCATGTCGAGCAGTGGATCGGAGTAAAAGGCACGGACCGTTGGATAAATCCGATCGTTGATGGATCGGGCTGCTTGCAGGTCGTTCCTCTGCACAGCTTGGAACAGGGCGACTTGCAGATTGGCAATGACACTGCCGGCGCCGGACAGCAATCCGTCACAACCCAGCACCAAGGAACTGAGCAACCACATGCTGTGCGTCGAAAGCACCTTCACTGGGCAGTCCAAGGCGTGCAATTCGCGAATATGACGCTCGTGCAGGACAGGATCGTTGCACCAATCCTTGATCGCTCGGATCGAAGGGAACTCGGCGCAGAGCTTGAGCAGGTCGTCCAGCGGATAGCCAAGCCCTCCCGAGATTGGATACTGAAACAGGATCAAGGGAAGCTCGGTCGACTCGGCGATCGCATTCAGGTGGGCTCGGGCACACTCCGGTTTCTGCTGGCCGCCCATGGTCAGCACCTCGGAGGGAAACACCAGCAGTGCTGCCGCTCCGGCGGCGGAGGCCATCGTGGCCAGTGCAGCCGCTTCACGGGTGTTGCCGGTGTGAATGCCGGCGACCAACGGCAGCTTTCCAGCCAGTTCATCATGGGCAATCTCAATGCCGCGTTGCTGCTCTTCGAAGCTCAGAGCGTGCACCTCGGCAGCGTGTCCATTGACCGTGATGGCGGTGATGCCCTCGACGCCGGCGAGATCACGGAGGTGACGGCGATAGGCAGGTTCGTCCATTTCCAGATCGGAATCGAACGGCATCAAACAAGCGGGAATGACGCCTGTGGGATCGAATTGCATCGAAGTTGCTCTTTGGGGGGGCCTGCTGTTTTGTCTCGGCTGAATCTGGAGTCACCTGCGAGACAGGGTTCCAGATCGCGTGCCACCGGCTCATCCAACATCTCGGTTCATCCGGGTTCGTCGTGGCAGATCGTCACAACGTTTGCGGTGCCCTATCAGGACGCGAACAATTCGCGGATGGGTTGGCCCTGATCGGTCAACGGAACCGGCCGATCACCGGCGTAAAGATTCTTGCTGTAATCGATTCCAAGTGCAGCACAAATCGTGGCGAAGAAGTCAGGAACCCCGACTGGGTTGGAGACGATCTTCTTCGAAAGTTCGTCCGTTTCACCATAAGCACCACAGTGTGCCAATCCACCGCCCGCCAGCACACAACTGAATGCGGAACCTTGGTGACCGCGACCTCCACCACTGTCAAACTCCGGTGGACGACCGAATTCAGACGTGATCACAATCAACGTTTTATCGAGCAGCTTCTTTGCTTCGAGGTCCATGATCAGAGTCGAAACAGCGGTGTCCAGCTCCTGGATCAGCTTGTGTTGATTGACGATTCCACTGTTGTGGACATCCCAACCCGCTCCATTCAAAAAATTCAGGTTGTGACTGACTTCGATGAACCGCACACCACTCTCAACCAGCCGACGACTCAACAAACAGCGTTGACCGAACTCACCCCCGTAGCGGTTCCGCAGGTCATCCGGCTCGCCATCCAACTGAAAGACGCGTGTGAAGTCTGGACCACTCAACTTCATGCTCTGTTCAATCGCCGACTCATAGTCCAAGAACTTCGAGATTTTGCTCTGCCCTCGACTGTTTTTCAGCGTGGCAAGGAACTGCTCGCGGCGTGTTTGACGGTCATTGGAAATGCCATCGGGACGCGACAAGCCAGCGGGGGCACGTCCGGTTTCGGTGAGGTACAGGTAACCATGTTTCGAGCCCAGAAAACCAGGACCACGAGTCACGTTGGGATAGCCGATCAGCACGTAGGGAGGTGCGTCTTCGTTGACGGGGCCCCGCTCATGCGCAACCAAAGATCCCAGCGAAGGATAGGTGACTGTGCCGCTGATCGCGCGACCGGTGTGCATCCGATTTGTTGCGGCGGCGTGTTCATCGATGACATCGTGATTCACGGTCCGAACCGCTGTGACGCGGTCCATCACCTTGGCCGTTTCTGAAAGATGCTCACAAACCTGAACCCCTTCAACAGCCGTGTCGATCACATCGTAGTAACCTCCGGCTTTCTTCGCTTTTGGATCTCCCTTGGCCTTGGGATCAAACGTATCAATCTGCCCCATTCCGCCCCCGAGCCAGATCGAGATGACATGCTCGGCTTTCCCTTGCAATCGTTCTCCCACCCCATTCGCGGTTGCGATCGGAGCCAGGCTGACGGCACCGGCCGCCGCGGCACTGCTGGCAAGAAACTGGCGTCGCGTGGAATTGCTCATGGTTCATCCTGGGGAAGGATTGGTGGGGAGTGGTTTTCTACTTGAGTGACCCGACACGTTACGTTCTGTCGATTGAGTGTTGACATGAAAATCATAACCCGACGCGTGAGCGAGGGACCCCATCGAATTCCTCGCTCACGCGCCGGGTCACTCAATCAACAGGCCGCTGCGGGTTGCGTTCTGTCGTCAGGGGATCCAGACAAACTGACGATCGTTGACCAGACTCCAAACGACATCTTCATAGACCTCCCGCCACTCTGGCCGGAGTTGTGGCGCCGGGGCGGGGCCACGAATGATTCGGCGTTGCCATTCGTTTTGGATTTCGTTCGCTTCGGGAACCAAGTGATTCGTCCAGGTGGAGACTGGCAACGGGCGATCCACCGGCGGTGGCTGCACTTGGTCAGCTGGCATTTCGCGTTCCTTGAATCCAGACGCCAACACCGGCAAGAGATCCAACTTCTCTTGTGCGTCTGGATAGCGAGCGAAGAATCGAAGGAACAACGAATCCAATAATGTTTCGGGCGATTTCGCATCCATTGCCAAGCACGCCAGCTCACTCTGATGAGCCGCTCGTGTCAGAGTCATCGACAACGTGCCGTTGGCCAGAATGCCAGGTTGCAGCAGGTTGGGTTCGGATTCACGATCGACAATCGGTTGTTGTCTTGTCCCGGTCCACCCAAACGCCTCCAGAACATCGGCGATGGGCTGAGCACGTGGCAACGCGAGACTGGGTCGGTCACGTTCGTTATTCAAGCCAGCAAACATCCAGGCTCGATCGGGGAAGCCAAGCGACAATCGCCGCGACATGGGTTCCGCTCCATCATGAGTGAATGTCAACTCTCCGGTATCCATTTCACTGCCGGTTGCTGTGAACAATGAGTCAACGACCTGTTCCGCCGTCAATCGTCTTGGGTCAGGAGCGTTGAAGAATCGTTGTTCCGCCGAGACCAGTTGGTTCTGACCAATGGCTTCCCGCTGATAGGTCTCGGACGTCATGATCAACTTCAAGACATGCCGCACATCATAGTTGTTGGCAACCAATTCATTTGCCAACCAAGCCAGCAGTTCCGGATGGCTGGGCGTTTTGCCTTCCCAATCATTGACCGGTTGAACGATCCCAGCCCCCATCACGCGATTCCAAAGATGGTTGACGACCACCTGAGGAAAACGGTGATTCTGCGGAGAAGTCACCAACGCCGCCAAACGTTCGCGTGAGTCTTTCGGGTTGCGAACGAGAGCGTCGATATGCGGACCATCTTCCACCCCGGTGAACGAGGCGAAGGGCCATTTCGGTTGAACCTGTTGACCTGGTTTTAAGGTCACCTGAATCAATGACTCACGGCCAATGCCTTCAAAGAATGCATCAGGCACACGGCTCGTTTTCGGCGGTGTGAGCTGTTTGCGACTCAGCATCGCGGCCAACGAATACAAGTCTTCCTGCAAGGTGCTGTGATACGGTGAGTCATGACAGCGAGCACATTGCAGTTCGATGCCGAGAAAAGCGGACGCGACAATGTGACCTTTCGCAGCCATCGGCGAATCGTTCTCGCCCGCCAACCCAAAGCCTGCGCTGCCTCCGTCACCCGGACTCCCTCGCATCAAGATCAACTCGGTCACCATTTGATCCAGCGGTTTGCCATCTCGCAGTGACTCATACAAGAACCAACGAAACGGTCCGGTTGAGTTGAGTGACTGGTTCAAAAGCGTGGGATTCTCGGCCAGCAAATCCAGCCACAAACTCACCCAGTTGTCAGCGTAACGCTGGTCGTGCAAGAGTTGATCGATCAAATCCGCTCGCTTCCCAGGATCATCGCAATCCAAAAATTCGCGAGCCTCCGCTTCGGTCGGAACGGTTCCGACCGTGTCGAGATAAACACGTCGCAAGAACGCAGCGTCGTCACTCACGGGAGCGTCAGCGATTGCTTCGGAAGGGATCGGAGGATGGGGCCAAATAGCTCCGCCTTCGATCCATTTCTCCAACGTCGCAATCTCCTCGTCAGACAAACCTGTTTCGGTTGGCGGCATGTCGCCGGAGTGGATCCGCACCATCATCTCACTGGCGTCTGGGTCGCCCGGAACAACCGCGGCCATTTCCGAATCGCCCATCGAGAGTGCATGCTCGCGAGAATTCAAACGCAAACCGCCCTGTGCCTTTTCGCCATGACAACGGAAACACTGCTCAGAAAGGATTGGCAGAACATCGCGATGAAAGTGCTCGGTCGTCGCCTCATCGTTCTGTGCTGCTTGGTCGAGTGCACGAGCGATTTTGTCAGCGACGAATTGATCGACGGGATGCCCTTCGGCACTCTCTCGTTGAGACAGTTTTTCTTGGACAGCCTTCTTAGCGACTTGGTGTCGTTCTTCCCAAAACGCTTCTTGTGATTGGGCAGCTTCGCGCCGGGTGACATTTTCAAAAGCGACCAGCGTGGCTTCGAACTGACGGAGTTTCGGTTCCACCACAGCATCGGTGAACTCCAGAGGGGAGGAAGCATCTGGCTTCAACACGTACAGCGGTCCTTCACTGGATGGCTGCATCGCCACGCAAACCTCGCCCGATTCCGTTCGATCACCGTTGCCACCAACCAGCAGTTCCAGGACGACCCGCACACGTTTTGTGTCGTCCGAAGAATCCGACTTGATTTCAAATTCCGTGAACGCTTCCTGTTGCGGGAACGGCAGCAGTCGAGCATTGGAGACCAACGGATCCGGGACCGGCACGATTGGTTCCAAATTCCCACTGCGACTGCGAACGGTTTTGGTGCGAGCGACCACTTGGCCGTCAATCCACAATCGACCAAGCGAACGATCGCGCATCAGGAAGCGGTGTTTACCGGTGGGAAGTTCGACGTCGCCTGCGATGCGAAGCAACATGGGTGCGTTCCAACTCGAGCGAATCCCCCAGTCATCGTATCGAACCGGAATTCGAGATAGCAAAAACGAATCGCCCCACCAGCGAGTCGTCTCGCTTGGCCACGATTCGCTTTCATACAACCAACGATTCCCCGCGGGCATGTTTTCACTGATCTGAAACAAAACCTGACCTTCAGGGATCTCTCCGACGTCGGGCATCACTTCAGGGGCCAGTCTCACAACGCGTTCTTTTCCCACGCGGTTGAAACGGGCGGCCAATATCTTGTCGTCCAGAACGGTGCGGTGGATCGCGACCGCGTCCAACATTCCCGAGAAGCGTTCGCCGATGCGCACTTCGTCATCATCCACCACAGGCGTTTCTTTGGTCGCTCCGCCCATGTCCCAGGCGCCATCGGTCGGCTGCCCATTGACCCAACCGCGGATCGTTTCTGGTTTTCCAAATTCATAGGTGACGGCGATATGGTGCCATCCCGTGGAAACCGGAAAACCTGCCTTGGATGTCCAGCGATGCCAGTGCTGGCCCGTGCCGGTCAGCTTGGTCGCAAACAGAAAATTGACACGCGCCTCGCCCTCCTTGCCCATGATTCGAAACGCCCAGTTCTGGTTGTCGCGAGCAAATTTTGGCGAACCTGTGCGGCCTTTTCCCATGATGTATTGTGGCTGACCGTCGCGAATGTTGCTTGGGTTGACCCAGGCTTCCAGTGTGATTGCGTCCCCGTTCTGGAAGTCGAAATCGCTTTTGGGCCCGGGATCCGAAACCGACAGATACGCTCCGGCATCGAGTTTGACGGCGGTGTTGTTGGCTGCCATCTCAGGGAATTCAGGAGGGCGAGGGCCGGCCTGATCACGCATGATGTTTCCGTGCAGCGTCAGCCGAGCTGTCGCCTCGCTCCCGAAATCCCAGCGTGTGAACGCACTCGTTCCAAGGTCCGTCTGGGCGTGCGATGGGCTCGCCACGATCAAAACCAACAGGACAAAAAATACTGGCGTGGCGAATTTCATGTGGATGCGATCTCCGTGTACGCCCGGCCTTCGTTTTGATCGATCCGTTCGGGGCGGCCCTTGTGCATGTAAACCAGCTTCTTATGGTCCACGCCCATCAGATGCAGGATGGTGGAATGAATGTCGTGAACATGCAGGCGATCTTCGACCGCATGCAGCCCCAAGGCGTCCGTCGTTCCGTAGGCTCGCCCACCGTTGACTCCACCACCGGCCATCCACATGGTGAATCCAGTTGGGTTGTGGTCACGACCGTCACCTTTTTCGCTCATCGGAGTTCGACCGAACTCGCCTCCCCAAACGACCAACGTCTGTTCCAGCAATCCTCGTTGCTTGAGATCTCGCAGCAATCCTGCGACCGGCAAATCCATGCCTCCACACATCCTGGTGTGGTTCCCTTCCATGTCCGAGTGGGCATCCCATTTACTACCCGCGCCGTGGTAGCACTGCACAAATCGAACGCCTCGTTCAACTAAACGACGTGCCATCAACAGATTGCGTCCATACGCTTCTGTTTTCTTATCATCCATGCCGTACATTTTTTGGGTCTCGGCCGTCTCTTGAGACAGATCCACGGCCTCGGGAGCATGCGCCTGCATTTTGAATGCGAGTTCAAAACTGCGGATGCGGGCGTCGAGATCCGTGTTGTCCTGCCGCGATTCGGCATGCCGTCGATTCAGTTGCGAAAGGAAATCGAGTTCCTTTCGCTGCTGAGCCGGCATGACATGCTGTGGTGGAACCAGATTTGAGAAGGCAGGCCCTTCTCGCTGCATCGTGGTTCCTTGATAGACAGCCGGCATGAATCCGGCTCCCCAGTTTCGAGCGCCATTGATCACACGACCTTTGCCTTCCTGCATCACGACAAAGGCCGGCAGGTTTTCGTTTTCCGTGCCAAGACCATACGTCACCCAGCTGCCCAGCGATGGTCGACCGGCGAACTGAGTCCCCGTGTTCATCTGACAGATGCCGCCGGAGTGGTTGATCCCATTGGTCCAACACGAGCGAATCACAGCCAATTCGTCGGCCATCTTCGCGGTATGAGGCAGCCAATCGGAGATCCACAGCCCACCTTCCCCATGCTGTTTCCACTTTCGCTGCGTCGGCATGATGGGAGAGTCAAATTCACCCATCGCGGTGATCACACGGCCAAAGCTTTCTGGGATCGGCTTCCCGGCCAACTTGTCGAGATCGGGTTTGGGATCAAAGGTGTCCAGATGGCTTGGACCACCATCCATGAACAGGAAGATCACGCTCTTCGCTTTTCCGGGATGATGAGTCAACTTGGAAGCCAGCGGTGATTCCGCAGTCGGGGTGGCAGCCTTTGCCTCGTCGTTTTGCAACAAACCAGCCAAAGCCAAAGCCCCAAAACCCCCTCCTCCCTGCAACAGCATTTCTCGACGAGAAACAAGTTCACGGCTCGCTTGATCAATCGACATAAATCACCTCGTTGGAGCAAAGGAGTGCGTGCATCAGTGCAATGCGTGCTTGCATCGCAGGAGAAGTCGAGGTCATTTCTCGATCGGTCACCAAGGCATGATGCTGTTGCCCTGATTGATCTTGCCCCAGATTTTCGACGTCCGTGAACCCAATATCAAACAGCAACTGCGACGAACTCCGCGGTTCGCCGAACAAGTCGTCCTGGCTGAGTGCTCCCTGATGCAAACGAACCTTTTGAATCAACCCGTCCCACCGGTGATGGGTCGAACGACCACCAATTTCAATCGCGCGATTGGCTTGCACCTTCCAGCGAGCTTTGTGAGCAACATGAGCAACTTCTGGTTCGGCATCTGGTTTCGACAGGTCCTTCAGATAAAACGTGATGCCTTCCTTGGAAGGATCGTCCAGATCAATTGACACTGCGATGGAGTACGGTCGATTCAGTTCCAGTCGGAGATTGGATGCGATGACTTCGTATTCTGGTTTGCTGTCCTTGTCGGTGCGTGAACCGACCAACTGCAGAATCAAATTGCGAGGTTGATACCCACTCTTGGTCGAGGTCACTCCGAGCGACCAACCGCGTTGGGAGTTGTTGCCTGACCAGCCTGTGATGATCGTTCGAACGGAAGCGTCGGGGTACAGCGAGTTCAACATCACCGTGGCTTCGAGGGTCAAGTCACCCGTGGTGTCCGGATCGATCAACTCCTCAATCGGCGGCACTTGAATGGACACTGGTTTCTTCGGATTGAGCTGAATCGCGGATTCACCGCTCGGCATCGATGCAAGCAAACTCGGTGGTTCAGGGATCTTCACACTTGCTTCGTAAGACTCCACGAACGCGGAGGCCAATTCCAGTTCTTCCGGACTCGGTTTTCGGAAGTAGAGACGCTGGTAGGCTTCCTCCACCAGCGAATCAAGGCTCATCGAACCAGCGTTCTTCAGCAAGTTCTTGGAACGATCGTGCATCCACGGGTTGTTCATCATCAGCAAGGATTGGGGCGACGTGGTCGTTCGATGCCGTTTGCCGCGACTCTCGACGCGATCCGGAAAATCAAACACGGCCAACAGTGGGTCCAACGCGTTGCGTTTGACATTCTTGTAGATCGCTCGTTTCCCTGGCCCCATTTCACCACTCGCCGTCATCAGACAATCATGAATTTCCTCCCCGAACAGTCGCCGAGGATTTTGCCGCCAAAGAAGGATGTTCTGCGGGTCAAGCGTCGCCAGTTGATCGTCCATCGGCCGCTCGGAAGATTGACGGTAGGTCGCTGACGTCAGAATCAGTCGATGCAGCTTTTTCAAGCTCCAACCGTCCTCCATGAAGCGACGGGCCAACCAATCCAGCAGTTCCGGGTGCGAGGGAGGCGTTCCGAGATGCCCAAAGTCGCTGGCGTTTTCCACCAACCCGCGCCCGAAGTGTTGTTGCCAAACGCGATTGACCATCACCCGGGCTGTCACAGGATTGTCTTCGCAAGCAATCCAATTCGCCAAGGCAGTTCGTCGGCCGGTTGATTGCAGTGCTTCATGAGGAGGTTGAATCTCGGGTTGTTCGTCTTCCAGAACGAGCGGGAACGCTGGCTCAATGGGAGTGTCATCGTTCAAATCAGGAATGAATGTCGGTGGTGCCACTGGTCCGACATCGCTGGCGACGAACTTCATCGTTGGCAGCGGCTCTGGTTTCAGGTGATCGAATTCCGCCAACTGGTTCAGTAACGCTTGACGCTCGGCTTCCTGTTCCTCCTCCAACGACTTGGGAAGCTCCTCTGGCTTCAACACCAATTGCCGCATCATCAACGACACAATCTGGTACTCGTAAGGAGTGATTTCGTGACGTCGACTGGCTGCGAGAGATTGCAGTTCTTTGGTGAACATCTTGAACCCCTGCCCTCCCGCTTTTTTGAGGAGCACGAGTCTTTCGATTTCGTACAGACGTTGGCGAATGTCCGCGGTCGCTTCTTCCCAAACCTTTTGTTGTTCAAAGTGCTTGGCGCGAGTTTCAACATCACCAATTGGCTGATCTTCCCGAGGAAGCAGTGGTGTAAAAAACGATCGAAGAGCGTAGTAGTCTCGCTGCAACAAAGGATCAAACTTGTGATCGTGGCAGCGAGCGCACTTGAGACCTTGTGCAAGGAACACATCCGCGGTCGTTTCGGTGACGTCGTTGAGGATTTGTGCCCACTGCCCCTCGACATCGCGTTGGTTGTATTCGTAAATCCAGTGTCGCAGGAACATCGTGCCGATCAGGGCATCCTTGTTCCCTGGATCAACTTCATCCCCGGCAAGTTGCTCCATCACAAACCGATCATACGGTTTGTCTTCGTTGAACGAACGCACCACGTAATCGCGGTAATGGTGGGCCTCTGGGCGAGAGTGATCCGCGTTGTAACCATCCGAATCGGCGTAGCGAACGAGGTCCAACCAGTACCTCGCCTGATTCTCGCCATAGGCAGAACCGTCCAACAACTGCTCGACTAGTGTTTCGTACCAACCCTCCTCACTCTCTAGCAACCATGCCGTTTCATCGTCAGGAGGCAATCCAGTGAGCGAAAAGTGAACACGTCGGGCAAGCTTTGTGCGTTCGGCTTCTGAAGCAGGGTGGACGTTGTCTTCAGCTAAACGTTGAAAGACAAAGTGGTCAATTTCGTTGCGACACCAACCCTTGTCGTCCACTTCGGGAACGGACGGATCACCCACGGGTTGAAAGCACCACCAGTCACGATCGTGCTCGTCGATCTTCGATATTTTTTTCAGTTGCAAACCGTTCGGCCAGTCAGCGCCAGCGGCCACCCAGGCGGCAATGCCCTCCACCATGGAATCTTCGAGCGGACCGCTAGGAGGCATTTCGAACGATTCGTAACGCAGTGCCTCAAGCAGCAAGCTTTCATCAGGATTCCCGGGAACGATTGCAGGCCCTGTGTCGCCTCCGCGCAACAGACCTTCCAGGGTGGTCAGGTTCAGGCCACCCTCCTGTTTGTTGTCGTCATGACATTTGATGCAACTGGACAGCAGCATCGGTCGAACGTGTTGTTCGAACTGATCCCGCGTTGCGACCGAAGGTTCCCCGGCAGCGACGGGAAGTTCACACGCCAGCAACAACGCTGCGACAACAACGGTTGGCCATTCCAACCCAGAGAGCAGACGCATCAAGTTGCCAGTCGATCGAAGAGGACGTTGTCCGGAATATTGCATTTCATTCTTCCTCTGGCAGGCCAGCGATGAAGACAGGATCGACAAAGTGATTGTCGTCGAGCGCGTCCTGAATAAAGAGTCCTTCGATTGTCTCACCGCTTGCGTATCCCAAGTCAGAGAGATCAATCCCAACGGCCAGACCACGAAACTTATTGCTTTGTTGTTGCGGTGTCATCTTAAGCGAATCGAGTTCCGCAAGTGACTTCGCAGGTTCCGCAAAAAAGTGGACATGGAAATCTGTCAACACTTTTGCTTCGGGCGATTCCATCGTCAGGTCATACTTTCGAATCGTGTAGGACTTGAGCCCTTCGCGAAACTTCAGCGGGCTGACGTGAAATGCGTCGCCATCAAGCGGATTGCCGAACGTCTGCAGATCGAAAACCAACACATCGGCTCCGGGACCATTCACGACCGGTTGGTCGAAACGAATCGCCATCCCGGGCGTCCCGGAGTCACCTTCGAGAACGGGATCGGTTGTCAGTGGATCCACACTCCCATCGGGATTGATCACTCCCGTGACGAGACTTTCGTCCAGCAATGCTTCCAATCGGGACGCTGGGTACGTTGCATCACCACACAAAAACGGCCGTGGCTCGGTCGCTTGGAACCAAGTCAGTCGAGCAGGAATCAGTGAGTCCACCGGCAACCGATTCACTTTGCCACCCCGTTGGACGGTCACGCTGGTCAGGTGTTCGGCTCCTCCGTCCACCGCAAGGGTTGTCTCATAAGAAACGACACGGTCGGGCAATTGGCTACGGTAGGAAGTCGTCTGAAATGGCACGCGCTCCGTCGCAACCAGACCTGCGGACACGTATTTCTTTGCTTCTCCGCCCGCCAATCGTTCCAGCAATTCGCTGGCATCGTGTGAACCTGAATCGGAAGACTCGACACCTCCCTCAACCTCGTAGATATCGGCTGCGCCTTCGATCACTTGCACTTCCGTCTCACTCATTTCGCCGACGTTCACCGAAAATCGAGTCCCTCGATCCACCACCCGGGTGACTGGCGTGTTGACGTGAAAACCTTCTGCTCCTTGGGGCACATGGACCGAACAGCGACCAACACTCAGATCCAAGCTCTCGTCGGATGAAATATGAAAGACCGCTGGTCCTTCCAAAATGGCCGAGGCACCGGTCGGAAACACAATTTCAATGAGACCGCTCATCAGAACGTATTCTCGATACGTCGGGAGCACCGCATTGACTGGGGGAGAAAGCTCACCAAAGAACTTCGCATGCGAACTGCTGGCCAACCGAGCGTGACGCACGCCCACCGTGGTGACAGGCGGATACATCCCATTCCCTGTCACGGGAGTCTGCCCCTGCGGCCGGAAGACAAACAACGAGCCAACAACAAGGATCAACGCCGCCACCACCACAGCAAAGTGAGAGGCAACCGGACGGCTCCTTGGCGATGTCTTGTCGGCCGGTTCCACGTTGCTTGGATGAGCACCCACCTGCGACATCACCTGAGCGACAAACTCATCCTGACTATCCGGCAACTGCGCGAGCGTCTCACGGACAAACGCATCCCGTTGCGGCAGCGAGTCCGCCACCACCAAGCCAAGCAATCGATGTGTTTGCAACAAATCGGCGGCACGCTGCACAAACCGTTCGTCACTGGCGAGCAATTCGTGCAGCTCTTCCAGTCCACGTTCGTCCAACTCACCTTCGAGGTAGTCGGTCCACCTGTCAGCAAAACGTTCCTGGTCGTTCACGACGAACCTCCTTCGCTCGCGAGCCTTGCATCCATGCACTCTTGCAACTTTCCCCGGATCTTCCAGAGTTGTTTCTTCACCGCGGGCACGGACCGTCCGCTGCGATCGGCCATTTCCTGAAGCGGGATTTCTTCGTCGTAGCGCCACTTTAAAAAGCGACCAAGGTGTTCACCCAACGTTTCCACGCACCGCTCTAAATGTTCGATTTTTGTCGACCAAATCTCGGGGGACTGTTGGCAACGGCGATCCAGTTCTCGCTGCAACAACTCCGGTCCATAGCGAGCGTGATAATCCGCGATTCGTCGCAATCGCGTCTTCTCTGTCATCAGCTGGTAGCGGGCAATGGTGAACAACCAGGCCCCAAAATCAGTCCCCAATTCGAACTCTTCCAAGCGAGAAAACGCCGCCACAAAGCTGCGTTGGGCGATTTCATCCACGTCGATTCCCATCGGCACGTGCGCCGCGAGCCAAGCCCGCAAGGACCGCTCATACCGGCGCAGAACGACCTCGAATTCAGCTGTCTCGCCACGTAAAACACGTCGCAAAGCATCTGTCACTCGCCGATCGTCGGGGAAAGAGTTCATGGTCATCTCATGAAGAACATGGCAGCAGATTGGACCAGGTTACCTGCAATCAACATGTTTTCATAAAAATGCCAGCTCTCGCTGAGTTTTCTGTGCTCCCACACCACAGAATTCACTCGGCAGCGTTTTGGCGGTCTCGATGCAACAACAACCTCTCCTGAAACACAGTTTGGGGAGAGCGATATACTAGGTCGAGCGACGCCGTTCAGGCGTACGCGAGGGTGAGGGCCGGGCATGGGAGGCGGCGAGGATGGCCCTCCCCCGGTAATCTCGCTCAACGCTCGCTTTCCGACCCCTCCCAACTTCGTCGGGCGGGGTTCTTAACGTGTTACTGGCACGGCACTTCAAAACTGCACGACGGCCCTACTTGCTTACCAAGTTGCCTCAGTTGCCGAGTTGATCGGCCAAGTCATTGGCTTGGTAGATCGAACGCAGGGCTTCCGGAATGGCCACGCCCGACACACTCACCGCGCGACTTTGTACATCGGTGTAAAGATAGTCACTGGTCAGACTTTGGATGTTGCCATCAAAAATCAGTCCCACCAGCGCCCCGTTGCGATCCACCACGGGTGAGCCACTGTTGCCACCGATGATGTCGGCGGTGCAAACAAAGTTGAGCTGGGTATCCAAATCAATGTTCTCCTTGGAAGACATCCAGGATTCGGGAAGGTCAAAATCTTCTTGCCCCTCGTGCTCCTTCGCATGCGTGAATGCACCTGCAAAGTTCGTCGTGGGATGGACTGTCTCACCCCGTTCTTCGTACCCAGACACAACCCCGAACGCCAAACGCAACGTGAACGTCGCATCGGGATAACCACCCGTTCCCTCAATCGCGGTCGTCGCTTGGGTGATCTCCGCATAAGCTTGCTTTTCGCGTTCGCCGAGTTGCTCACTGATCTCATTGATTCGGCGATACTCGGGTGCGATCACCCGGGCCAAACGAATCATCGGATCCTCCGAAGCCAGGACCGCATCCAACCCACCGTCAATCAAGGCTTTTCGCGTCTCCACGTCTTTGATCTTCGTCCCGGTCACCAGTTCGCTGGCGATCTGTTTGGGCGAACGACCCGCCAAGACTTCTCGCACAACCGCATCGTTCATGCCGCGGCTTTCCAGTAACAAAGCGATTTCATCGGCCAATTTCACCATTTCCAAATCATCGTAGATCGGTGCGGGCGAAAGGATCTGAGCCATCAAAGATTCCCGCCCCGAATCGGTGTAACCCGGCAGTCGTTCTTCGTTGGGTTTGCGGTCTTCTTCTGACAGAATCAGAATTTGAAGCGCGAGTTGGAAAAGCTCACTGCGAAGCGACACCGAACGATCAAGCAACTCAGCCTTCTCCGTCTGCACTTCCGCGATTTCATTCCAAGCTTCGGCCAGCCCGGCGTTCTCAGGCGACTTTGCCAGTTCCGTCAGCAGGCGATCCTGGCGGCCTCGTTTCGATACAAACGTTTGTGGGTCTTGCAGTCCCGCCAACATGCCAGAATAAGCCTTGCGAGCGTTTTGGATCCCGAACAATTCATCGCGTCCGCGACGGGCCGCTTCTTTGCTTTCCAATCGGTACTGTTGAAGCAGGACCTCTTTGCGACGCAGTAAATCCAACACGTGCGGCAGGCGTTCGTCACGCAGGTACTCCAGCGCCTCGACGGTGAAGATTCGCTGTGTGCGCCCGGGATGTCCACTGACGAAAACGAGGTCGCCATCTTCGGCAGGTTGTTCGTTCCACTGCAGGAAGTGTTCCAGCTTGGCTGGTTCCCCATCCTCGTAGACTCGCATCAGCGTCGCGTCGAGGTTGTAACGCGGGTACTCGAAGTTATCTGCATCGCCGCCGAAGAATGCCGCGGCGGTTTCAGGAGCCCACACCAATCGCACGTCCGTGTATTTCTTGTAGCGATAAAGGTGATACTTGGCTCCGCCAAACAATGTCACCACGTCGCTTCGCAAACCGGTTTCATCGAGCGATTCTTTCTCGATTGTCGCGATCACAGCCCGCCGTTGTTTGGCGGCCTCTTCGGCATCCGCGGACTCGGTGATCTGCTCGTTGACTCGCTCGGTCACGTCTTCGATCGAGATCAGTTGATTGAGTTCCAAGTCAGGCGCCTTGAGTTCCTCGGCGAAACTCTTTGCAAGGAACCCATCGTCAATCAGGTTTCGCTCTTTGGAACTCAGCTTCGCCAGCGTGTCACTGGCGACATGATGGTTGGTCAGCACCAAACCATTGGAGGACACAAACGATCCAGATCCTCCCGAGTTGAATCGCACCGACGACAGCTGCAAATGTTTCAGCCATTCTTCGGAGGGCTCGAACTGATGCTGATCTCGCAGCAATTCGCGAGGAACATCGTTGAACAAATACATGCCTTCATCAGCATGCGAATCGCTGGACATTCCAGCCAATGCGAAAACCATGCAACTTCCCGACAAGAACCAACGGCGCACGTGTGCAAACATGATGGAGAAACCAAAAACACGAGGGGACAGAATCCTGAGTCTCTAGTTCAGCCGTTGCGACGGTCGCATGCAACCGGTCGATGCCGATCGAGTGCTGCGTCAGAACTCAGTTTCCGGGTAGCGGAACTCGTCAAGAGTTTCGATTTGCACCCTGAATTGCGAAAGTCTTGACGACTTCCGCTACGACCAAAACCATCATTTGTCGCTTTGACGCAGCATCACGCCGCGTCGGTCAGGTCGCTGTGGCAGAGGCTGCGATAGAACGAATTGCTAGCAAGCAATTGATGATGCGTTCCGACATCGGCGACTTGGCCCATGTCCAACACCGCAACACGGTCAGCCATCGCGAGCGTGCTGGCCCGGTGAGTGATCATGATTCCCGTGCGGTTTTCCAGGAACATTTCCAGGGCACGGTGAATGAGCTGTTCGCTCTCGATATCAATTTGGCTGGTCGCTTCGTCCAGAATCAAAATGTCCGGATCCCGCAGGAAGGCTCGAGCCAGTGCGATTCGTTGCATTTGGCCGCCGGACAGTCGCACGCCGCCAGATCCGAGCAAGGTTTGATAGCCATCGGGTGTTTTCCGGCGAATGAAGTCATCGGCGAAGGCCAATTTGGCGGCGCGAACCACATCGTGAGCGTCCGCGCTGGGACTGCCATAGCGAATGTTGTTCTCGATCGTGTCGTCAAACAACACGGTTCGTTGATTGACCAGTGCGATGCGTCGACGCAAATCGCGTGTCGCCAAGCGGTTGATCGCAACATCGTCGAAACAGACTTCGCCTTCGTGCGGATCGTCAAAACGACAAAGCAAGTTGATCAATGTGCTCTTCCCGCAACCGTTGGGTCCAATCAGGGCGATCGTTTCGCCATGTGGGATCGTCAGGTTGATGCCACGCAAGACCATCGGTCCCGAGGGATATTGGAAGTGGACGCCTTTGAACTGGATCGTGTTGTGCGGTCGATCCAAGTGAACCGGGCTGGCGGGCTCGGTGACACGAATGGGTTCGTCGATGATCTCATAAACGCGATTCGACGCGGCAATGCCACGCTGCAGCGACGTCCAAACATCCGACAATTTGCGGGCTGGATCCGAAGCACCGATCAACATCGCAAAGAACAACAGCACCTGACCGACATCCAGCGGTTGCACGCTCATGCGAATGCCCAGCAAGTGGGTTTGTTGGTTGATGACCAGGTACCCGCCAGCCAAAATCGCCAGTCCGACCATCGTCAAACCGAGCAATTCGCTGCTGCTGCGAGCGAGTGTGTTGTACAACGCCACCTTCATCGAGCGGCGGAAATAGGCCTGCACCCGGGTACGAAAGCGAGCTCGTTCGTAGGCTTGTGTGTTGAATGATTTGACGACGTGAATGCCACCAAAGGCATCGTTGAGCATCCCGTAAAGGCTGCTCATCTCTTCCATCGCTCGGCGGCTGGCGCGGCGAATTGCGCGGCTGAGGTGTTGCATCACAAACGCCATCAACGGCGAAACAATCATCACCAACAACAACAAACGCCAACAAACCGTGGCGGCTCCAAACAAACAAACCGCCATCTTCAGCGGTTCACGGATCAGCCGTCCCAGCAACGTGCTGACCCCCACGGCAATGTGAGCGACGTCGTTGGTCAAACGACTGGTCAGGTTGGCGGAGCCGTTTTGTCCAAAGTGATCGAGGTCCAGGTGCAAGGATTTGCGGAAGTACTTTTCTCGCAGTTCCATCACCGTGCCTTCAGCGACGTACTGAACGAGCATCAGGTTGATCGTCAACGCAACCAATTTGATTGCCGTTCCGCCAACCAACATCGCGACGATGAAAACCAGGGTCGGGAACGCTCCTCGAGGAGCGGCTTGGTCAACCCAAGGCTGAACCCACAACAACCAATCCGCTGTTTTTGCAGACGCGGTTTGTGACAACTCGGCCGAGGAAATTTCGAAGGTGGTGGTGTTGATTTGTTGTTGCAACGAAGCCTTCGCGGCGGCATCGGTCGCTTTTTTTTCCTGTTGTTTCAGCTCGCCCAGCTCGGTCTCCAACTGCGCAATTTGCTCGCGTTGCTGCTCCGCTTGGACTCGCGAACTGGCCAGCCGTTCCTCAACGTACGAGGGTAAATCGTCGCCTTTGAAAACGACTTCCACCATCGGGTACAGCGTGCCGATATTCGCGCCCCACAAAGCTGCAATCACCAACGACGACAACAAAATCCCCAACAAGGACATGCGACGTCGCAGCGACAACTGCAGAACTCGGCGAAAACTCTTCATGGAAGTAAATCAAGCGAGCGGGAAATGGGTTCGGCTGTGCACATGACTACCAAGGCCACATGGCAACGGAGGGCACTGGCGACCATCCGCACTGCCAATGAAGAGCATCAGCAACGATGAGCACATGGCCACCAAAAATCGCTTGTACCAAGTCGCTTGTTTTTCTCGCCAGGGTGATTCGCATCTTGTGACCGAGAGTTCGACTTTGGTAGCGGAATCCCTTGAATCCACGTGTTTTCGCAAAGGGGGATGCTGACCTCTCGCATTCTGAACGCACGCGGAACGACCTGTTCTCGCCCCTCGGTTCCTCCCTCGATCGCCATCCCATGTTGAACACCCCGATTCGCCGAGTTTTCAGCAGGAATCTTCCTGCCACGAATCCATTGACGCCTGGCCGAAACGTGGTGCTCGGACCGTTCGGACGGGCAGTGCTGCTGTTCCTTGGATTGGTGGTGCTGACGGCGTCTTCGGCGTGGGCCCAGCTGCCTCCGCCGGTTCAATTGCCACTTCAAAGCGGTGAAACCATTGTTTCATCCAGCACTTACGTGAATGGAGTCCCCTCCAACGAACCCGGGATCCCCTCCGCTGGCATGGAGGACTACTGGTCGGGATCGCTCGAAATCGGAGCACCGGCACAGGTTCCTCATGTGATCATTCAGGCCCCCGGTCAGCGAAATGTTCGGCATCCCAGTTCGGCTGGGAACCACCACCCGAACGCGGCTCTCGGTCAACCTGCCGGGGGAGTCTCTCACCAGCAAAACTCGGGACAGCTGCACCCCCATTGGCAGCATGCCCATCAAAAAGCGGCCGCGGCCGTCGCTCCATTGACCCATCCCCCCGGCGTTGAAAATGACCCGGGAGCCAAAGGCCCCGGCCGCTTGGGGCTGGGCGAACACTGGGTCAAAAACCCGCAGGCTCGCCCGGCAATTCCCGCTGCGACGGTTCAGCCACGCTGGAAAACACCTTATTCGTACGGCTATTTCGGTGCAGAAGGCAAACGGCACTGGTCCCGACAACACGGCTACAACGATCGATCTTTGCAGTGGTCGCTGCGATAACGCGCTGCAAAATCAACGACCGAGATCTACAATGGGTGGCTCGACGAGGACCGGTTCTGATCCAGGACCCTTCGCATCGTGCCGACGTCCCCCAAAAAACACCCACTCGATCGACCACCATGACATCTGATTCTTCGCCGTCGCGCCCGCCCGCTTCCTCCGCTGGCGGTCCTCCTCCAGGAGTTGGCCGACCCGGACATGCTCCCCTGCCCGAGCCCAGCGTGATTCCAGAAGAAGGTTGGCACTGCGGTCACTACTTCTATCGTTTCCGCCGCGAAATGTTTGACGGTGCGATCGCACCCAATCATCGCGAGCAGTTCCTGGCGGCGCTGAACCCCACCGGCGATGCGGTCCCAGAACGTTTGGCGACGTACTGGATCAGCGGTCACGATTGTGACTTCGGCGTCATGGTGATGGATCCCGATCCAGCCAAGGTCGATGGCATTCATCAATCGATCATGGCACCGGGAATTGGTCGGTTGATTGAACCCGCGTGGTCGTTCGTCTCGGTCAGCGAAGTGAGCGAATACGTTCCTTCGATCGAAGAGTATCGGCGGCGATTGATCAAAGAAGGCAACGCACCGGACTCACCTGAGTTGGCCGCGAAAGTGGCTGCTTACGAGCGACGTTTGCCGATGATGAATCGCAATCGCTTGCAACCTGAGATTCCGGATTGGCCATCGGCGTGTTTCTATCCGATGAACAAGAGCCGTGTCCCGGGTGCCAACTGGTTCATGGAACCGTTCAGTGCTCGCAACCAAATGATGGCCGAACACGCCCAAAGCGGAATGGCTTTCGCGGGCAAGGTCAGCCAACTGATTTCAGTCGGCGTGGGACTGGATGACTGGGAATGGATGGTGACCTTGTGGGGTCGCAACCCTCAGTACCTCAAAGACATCGTCTACAAGATGCGATTCGATCAAGCGAGCGCCAAGTACGCCGAGTTCGGGCCTTTCTACGTCGGCTACAAAGCGGATGCGGACGCGATTCTGAACCACTGCCGTTTGCTGTAAAACCGGACGAGCATCCATGACTGTCGTGTTGGTCGAGCGTTGCTAAGCATCGCGTGAGAAAATAAGTGCCAAATTTTGTAGTGGACGAGGCGAAGAGTCCCGCCGCTTGGGACTCGTCGCCTCGTCCACCACGTCGGTTGTTTGTCACGCGATGCTAAGTCGATTTCACAGGACCAATGTTTTGGTCCAGATACGAGCGTGTGTGATCGAGCACGGATTCATAGCTGAGCGGTTCGACGTCTTCGCCAATCAACTCCACTTCGATCGGTCCGGAGTATCCCAGTTCCAAGACTCGATGAACCAGTGACTGAATCGGCACGCAGCCTTCGCCTAGCAAGCAACGATTCATCTCGCCGAGTGGACTGTGGCGACCGTCGCCCAATTGCATCAAATGCATGAACGGAACGACGTGAGGCAACATGTCCAGCACCCGGTCGTCCATCCCGACGTGATAGGTGTCCAACACGATTCCCAGATTGGAACTGTCGACGATATCGAGAATCTCGAGGGTCGATTCCAAGTCGTTGACGAACGACCATTCCACACCGCAACCGGCGTGGATGGGTTCCAGCGAAAGCTTCACGCCGAATTCCTCGGCGATGATGGCCAGGTGAGACAACGCGTCACAGAGCGTTCGCCGGGCGTGTTTGCGAATGTGGTTGTTTCGACCACCCGCCAACACAATCAACGTTTCGGCTCGCAGTTCCGCTGCGTCGCGGACCGCGCCCATCGCGTCGCGAACTGCATCATCGAATCCGCGGCCGTCGCTGCCGGTGAACCCACCGACCCAACTCAGCGAGGTGACTTGCAAGTTCGTCTCGGCCAATAGCTCCACCGCTCGATCGATTCCCAGGTCATCGAGCTTGGGTCGAAACAAGCCAATGCCTTCGAAACCTCGGTCGGAATACGCTTGAGCGTCTTGCTCGAATTCCCATCGAAGAGTCGACAATTGGTTGATCGCCAAGGTGTTCATAGACGGTGGGAAAAGAGGAGGATCGAACTCGCCCGGCTTGGGTTCCAAAGCGGGCGTGGGCATCGGAGTATGCCGACGCGTGGTCGCAGTGTAAAGATTCGTTTTGGTCTCTGCAGGCTTCCCCTCTCATTTGAGTGGACCGCTATGGTATTGCTTGCAAATGAACGGATTTGCTAGCAAATCGACTTACCAATGAATCGTTGATTTTGACTTCACGCGTTTGATTTCCCCACCTCCTTGCCACTTCGATTGGTTTCCTCATGGTTGCTTTTTGTCGTTACGTTGATTCTTCCGGTGCCACTCGTTTGGCGATTCGAAAAGAAACCGAAACCCAATTGGCTCCTCGTCCCAAAGTTTGTCCCGTTGGCGATTTACTGGGTGCGGAAGTCGAACAAAAATGGCTCCAAGGCAACACACTCTTTTCGCTCGGCCAAGCGGACTTCGATCAGCTGCCCACCCCCGATGAATCTCAGTGGACCGACGCCCCGGAACAACTGTTGCCCCCGGTGCCCTGCCCGGAAAAGATTCTGTGCATTGGCTTGAACTACCTCGATCACGCAATTGAAACAGGAGCCGAAAAACCCTCCCTGCCGGTCGTGTTCAGCAAATTCAATTCTGCGTTGGTCGGGCACGGCCAAGACATTGTGCTGCCTAAGATCAGCGACAAAGTCGACTACGAAGCCGAATTGGTGGTGGTCATCGGCAAAACCGCCCGCCACGTGGATGCCAGCGAGGCGATGAAGGCAGTCTTCGGATATGCGGTTGGCCACGATGTGTCGTCGCGAGATTGGCAAAAGGGGCGTCCCGGCGGCCAATGGTTGGTGGGCAAATCTTTCGACACGTTCGCACCTCTGGGTCCTGCCGTGGTCACCGCCGATGAAATTCCAGATCCAGGGAATCTCCCGATTCGCTTGCATATCAACGGCGAAACCCTGCAAGAGAGCAAAACGGATCAGCTGATCTTCGACATTCCAGCGCTGATCGCTCACTTGTCGAAGTTCATGACCCTGAAACCCGGCGACCTGATTTTCACGGGCACCCCATCGGGAGTCGGTGACGCTCGAACACCACCTCGCTACTTGGCACCGGGTGATCGCTGCGTGGTGGAAATCGATGGCATCGGTCGCTTGGAAAACACCTGCCAAGCCGAAGCTTGACGTCGAAGGAACGCGGGAATTTCCATCACCCTCCCTCCGGGGAGGTCGATGATAAATGCTGGTTAAGACGAGACTTATGAGTTGAACCACTTTTCTCGTTCCCAGGCTCTGCCTGGGAACGCAATGCACTGCAGGCTCCGCCTGCTGAGACAGAATCGGGAGGCGGAGCCTCCAAGACAGTCTGTTCCCAGGCAGAGCCGGGGAACAAGGAATCTTGATCCAACAGAACGGCGGACCTTTCCAAGCATGTCGCTGCCGGATGTGCGTCGCGAAGCCTCCTTCATTCGGCCTACGGCGGCTCAGCACACTCGGCTGAGTCACTCATGAAATCGACATTTCCCGAGAGGGGTCGTGCATGAATGCAGCACCGTGCCGGTCCACACCGGCCAAAACCACCCAAAAGGACTGCAAAAACAGCCAAAAACCCTTCTACTGGCGGGTTCGAACCATTTTTCTCTCCCAATGCGGTTGCAACCACCGTCAGAATAAGCATGATTGTTGCAACTGATTCGCAATATCAGCATCGACGACGCAGCAAGCGACGAGCTTCTCGCTCTCTAGCCAGCCACGCTCGATCCGTCCCCCGTCCGGGGACGTTTCCCGTTCCGTGACTTCTCGGCTGGAGATAACCATGCCCATTTCTGTGCGCTTCTGCGCCCCTGCTTTCGTTTCGACTTCCGTCGCCGCTTCCAATACACCGCTGGCGACCTCGAACCGAACCGTGCTCCTTCGTCGCAACCGACGAGCCTTCACACTGGTCGAACTGTTGGTGGTGATCGCCATCATCGGTGTGTTGGTGGGGTTGTTGTTGCCCGCCGTGCAATCCGCTCGAGCCGCTGCTCGTCGGATGAGTTGCAGCAACAATCTCAAACAGATTGGGTTGGCCCTTCACAACTACCACGGCACCTTCCAGAAGTTTCCTGAAGGTTCACGGCTGAGCAATTTCTTGGGCCCTTTGACGGCTGCCCTGCCGTTTTTGGAAGAGGCCAACACGTACCAACAATTTGATTTCAGCCGTTCGTACTCCGATCCCATCAACCAAGAAGTCGCAGCACAAACCATCGCGACTTACCTGTGCCCATCGATGGTTTTGCCTCGAAGTGTTCCCGACACTGATCTGAACGAGACCGGTGGTCCTTCCAGCTACCTCGCGTGCGAAGGCACCGCCGCTTACATGCCCAAAGCCGATGGGATGTTTGGTTTGAATTGGACCGCCTACGGATACAACAACCCGGCGGCTGGCTTCCGAGACTTGATCGACGGCAGCAGCAACACCATCGCCTATGGCGAAACGACCTATGACATGGCGGACTACTTGTGGACCAGTCCCGCCAGCGTCGCTGGAACGGTGAAGTGGGGAACCGCTCGTTGGGTGCTTGGCTACCCCAAGGTTTCGCTCGGGACCAGCCAAAAGGAACTCAACGTTCACAACGCGGCGAACAACGGCGGGTTCCAAAGCATGCACGAAGGCGGCGTCTACTTCCTGTTTGGCGACGGCAGTGTGCGGTTCACGACGGAGTTCCTCGACCGCGACCTGCTGAATGCCATGGCCACTCGCAATGGTCACGAAGTGGTCGAGGATGCCCCATGACTCGCTCGTCCCAACTCTCTTGCATGCGCCTGATCGCTGTTGCTCTGATCTCGGTGTTGCCGCTGGGTTGTTCCGATTCGACGGAGCCGGAACGTGTCGAAGTCTCGGGGCATGTCACTCTCGGTGGCAAACCCTTGCCCCGTGCGATGATCCGGTTTGTCGCCATCAAAAGTGAACCGGGGCTTCACGACAGCGTTACCATGATTTCAGAAGGACATTTTGCCTTCGATTCGACCAATGGTCCCTCACCGGGGGAGCATCACGTGATGATCACGCCCATGGAACCTGAAATGAACGAAGCAGTGGCGGCCATCCAGAACGGTGAGCGAGATCCATTGAACGCTCGATCGATTCCGGCCCGCTATCAGAGCACCGGTCAACTTCGGGCAACCATCGACGCCGCCAACGTCCAACCGTTGACGTTTGAACTGACCAAGCGTTGAGAACGTGAACAATGACGCGTGCCAATTTCGGCCACGTCATTCGCGTCAACTGTCGCGTCGCCCCAGCGAGCGACTCTTTCCCAGACAAACCCAATCCCTCTGTAACAGTCAATCATCATGAAAATCTCAAAGAAACGACAACTGCTCACCCTGGCCCTGATCCTGAGCGGGACCACTTCCGCCTCGGCTCACTTCCCTTGGCTTGCTTCCGATGCCAAGGGACATGCGGTCATGTGGTTCGGCGAATCGACCGACGACCGCACTTACCCGATGCCCGAAGCGGTCCAGCAGATCGAATTGCACAGCACCAACGCATCGATTGCTGACAAAACGATCGAGATGAAACCGGTTGAAACGGATGACTTGGTCGGCATCCAAAGCCCGCAACCGATTCCCACTGGGGACGAGATCGCCGGATCGGTCACCTACGGTCTGTACCACGGCATGAAGCTGACCTATCACGTCGAGCACCTGCCACAGAATGACGCGAAGGCTTGGCCCAGCGAACCACGTCCGGGAGCCGCTTTGCAAACGGTGATCACATCCGCAAAGAATGGCGACATCCAAGTTCAATTGCTGCGTGATGGCCAACCCTTGCCCGAAACAGAAGTCAAACTGTTCTGCGAAGACGGCCACGAAGCCGGAACCGAAACCACCAACAGCAACGGCCGCGTGTCGTTCTCTTCCGAGATCATTGAACCGGGGCTCAACTCGGTCATGGCCGGCATCACCGACAAGAACGCCCCAGGGGAACTCGGCGGCGAGGAATACTCCAGCACAGCCGACTACTTGACCGCGTCGTTTCGAATCTCGTCGGACGCGGCTGCGGCCAAAAAGCAAACCGAATCACCCCAGGTGATCGCCGGCAGCAACGTATCGATCCACCCTTCGGGGCTTGCCGATCTGCCCGAGGAACTGACCAGTTTCGGGGCCGCGTTCCTGAACGGAACCCTCTACGCCTACGGCGGGCACACCGGCAGCGCTCACTCGTATTCGACCGCCGAACAATCCAATCGCCTCTGGGCTTTGGACACCACCGACGAGAACGCGAAGTGGGAAACGGTTGCCACCGGCCCTCGTTTGCAAGGGTTGGCCTTGGTCGCTCATGGCGACCGATTGATTCGCATCGGTGGCTTCACGGCGGTCAACGACACCGGCGAAGAACACGACCTGCGATCGCAATCCGCCGTGGCCAGTTTTGACCCCCAGACAAAATCCTGGAGCGACCTTCCCGCCCTGCCCGAAGGCCGATCTTCGCTGGACGCGGCGGTTCTCGGGGACACCGTTTACGTCTTCGGCGGATGGAGTCTGAACGGCGAAAGCGAAGACAGCACCTGGCACTCTACCGCTTGGTCGCTGGATCTGGCCCACCCCGATGCGGGATGGCAATCCGTCGCGACGCCCCCCTTCCAACGACGAGCCATCAGCGTCGCCGCTCAGGATGGCAAACTGTTCGTGGTCGGTGGCATGCGGTCCGAAGGTGGCCCGACCACCCGAGTCGATGTCTACGACCCGTCGGCCAAGACTTGGTCGTTGGGCCCCGCCCTTCCCGGATCCGGAATGGCCGGTTTTGGGTCCTCTGCTTTCGCCGCCGGCGATCGGTTGTACGTCACCACCCTGGATGGTTTTGTCCACCGCTTGGCTGCCGAGGGGGAGACCTGGGAAACGGTCGCCAAGGTCGAACCGGCCCGGTTCTTTCACCGCATGCTTCCGGTCGCCGATGACCGCTTGGTGATGCTGGGCGGAGCCAACATGGAAGTCGGCAAATTCACCTCCGTCGACGCCATCCAGATCGACGATTCGAAGTGACCTGAGCGACCACCGTCCGGTTCTCTCGCCGCCGACCTCCCGGCCCTCCACCAAGAGAGGTCGTGCAGTTTTCGAGTGCTGTGTCAGCAGCGTCTTGAGAACCCCGCCCGTGCAGCGGGAGGGGTCGGAAAGCGAGCTTTCCGGGGGAGGCTATCCTCGCCGCATCCCATGCTCGGCCCCCTCCCTCGCGTACGCCTGAACGGCGTCGCTCGACCACTCCCCAAACTTCGTTTCGGGAGAGGTACGCCGTGTGTAAATCTGCCGAAAAGCGGCATCAAAAAACTGCACTACCTCAGTGCTCGGGAGGGCTTTTTTTGCCCCGCCATCGCCCCTCGGTTCCAGCGGAACATGCCCCCCTGCTCTGGCGCCTTCAGCCTGTGGATGGAGCCAGAGGCCGACTACTCCGACGTCGATTCGGCGACCCATCGAGCGTATCCCAGCGACGCGTTCTCGACTGGCAGCGCGATGATCTGAGGCTCATCGTAGGGATGGTTCTGGACCAGCCATTCGATCACCTGAGCGGTTCGTTGATGAGCGGTTTTGATGACCACGCGGAACTCTTTTTCTGAACACGACCGACCCTCCCAAACGTAGTGGCTGATGATCGGGGAATCGATCTGCACGCAGGCTGCCAAACGCTCCTGCAGCAACCCCTTGGCGATCGCCTCCGCCTGCTCCATGGACTGGACCGTCGACCACAAAACGGTCAGACGAGGGTCTTCCGGCGTCTTCGAAACGAACTTTTTTAGATCGTTTTCAGATTCTTTTTTGGTGCTCATGGACCCTCGTTTTCACCCCCGAAACGCCTGTGGATAACCTGTCATTTCACTGTCTGAAGTCTGTCTAAAAATGTCTGACTTCTGACCACCTTCGGCAAGCCGCTGTCTAGGTGTGTTCGAAGTCGGTCCAACTTCAGACAGTTTTGAGACATTCAAACGACAGGTTATCCACAGCTGTGAAAAGGTCGTTTTGAACGTGTTTTGCCGTCTCAATCGAGTTTCAAACAGCGTTTTCAGACATTCCCTGTCCACGCATTACGACGACGACGGTAAATCAATTAGTACTATTTGATAGCAAACATCCAAGGAAGAACCGCCCCAGCTCAGACCCGGTTTCCGTCCGTGTCCGTCTCGGGCTCGCCAGCGAAGCTTTCAGGGGATGCCAATCCGAAGCGATCGCGTTACAACTTGGACCGCCCTGAGCAACGTGTTTGCCGCGAAGCATGCGGGGCTCGGCCGGCAGTTGTCGGCGTTCCTGCCCTGTCTCTTTTTTCAATCGCTCCGATGAAGATCACCTGCCAACGAGACATCCTCGCCAACGCTTTCGTCCTCGCTGCATCGATTGCTCCGAGCCGTTCGCCGAAGGAGATTTTGCAGAACGTCAAAGTCACCGCCGCCGGCGACAAGATCACGCTGATGGCGACCGACCAGGAGGTCGGAATTCGGTTGGATGTGACCGAAGGTATCGAAGTCGAAACCGAGGGCACCGCTCTGCTGCCAGTGGCCCGCACCGGACCGATTCTGAGAGAGAGCAACGACGAAACGATCACCATCGAAACCGATGAAGCCGGAATCAAAATTTCGGGCAGCCGCAGCAAGTTTCGCTTGCCCGGAAACAACCCCGATGAATTCCCCAGCGTCCACGAATTCGACGAGTCGAAGTACCACCAAATCAGCACCCGCACGTTTCGTGAAATGCTCCGCCGGACCGTGTTCGCGACCGACTCGGAAAGCAGCCGCTACGCCCTCGGCGGCGTGCTGTTGGAGATGGAAGAAAATTCCGTCATCGCGGTGGGGACCGATGGCCGGCGATTGGCTCGCATGGAAGGCACCGGAGAATCGGTCGGCGGGCACGCGACCAGCGGCATGACCACCATCGTGCCGACGCGAGCGATCGGTTTGATCGAACGAGCCCTCAGCGACAAGGACGATTTCGTTGAGGTCGCCTCGCGCGGAAACGACCTGCTGATTCGGACCCCTCGAGCGGTCATCAGCAGCCGCTTGGTCGAAGGTCGCTATCCGAACTGGCGCCAGGTTTTGCCCCAGCGAGAAAACGCGATTCAGATCGATGTGGTCGTCGGGCCGTTGTTCGCTGCCCTCCGCCAAGCCGCGATTGTGACGGACCTGGACAGCCGCGGGGTCGACTTCACCTTCGCCGACGGCACGCTGAAGTTGGAAGCCAAGACCGCTGACCTGGGAGAATCACAAATCGAGCTGCCGATCGCTTACGACGGCGAGCCGATCACGCTGACGATGGACCATCGCTACCTGGCCGATTTCTGCAAGGTGATGGACAACGAGTCGACCGTGGTGATGGAAATTGAATCGGCGAAGTCCCCCGCCCTGATGCAGACCGACGACGGATACGCTTACGTCATCATGCCGATGGCTCGTGATCGGTGATCGCCATGGGACAGCCGCCCCAGTCATCCGGCGGTGAATCCGGTCGGGGTGAACGACGTCGCGAGGAACCAGGTCGCGGTGCGAGTTCGTCGAAACGACGACCTCCTAAACTGGTCGAAGAGAAACCCAGCGGGCCGCGAAAAATCGGCAGCTTGGTTTCACAATTGATGAGCCGACGAGGCTACGCTTCCGTGGGGGCCGAGTCGGCTTTGACGGGAACGATCAAGTCGGCCGTTGATGCCTCGATCGCTTCTTCGTTTCGAGTTGGCAAATTGCAACGCGGCGTGCTGATGATCTACGCGGTCGACAGCGTCGTGATGCAGGAGCTGACCTTTCAAAAACGCCGCATTCTGAAAAAGTTGGCCAAGGAACACCCGCAAGCCAAGATTCAGGACCTGCGTTTCAAGGTCCAGGCGGAGTAGTTCGATCGGTCGGACTGGCATCCTTGCGTTTTTGAAATCCGATTGGGTACGTTAGTAAGCACCTCGTCAGCACCAAAGTTGAGGAGCATCACCGTAGCGGAAGTCGTCAAGACTTTCGAGATTTCGTCATGCAAGTCAAAACTCTTGACGAGTTTCGCTACCCTCAAATGAGGCTTTGACAAGCCACTCGCTCGTCCGCCATTTCCACTGGATTCCCCATGCTTTCCGCTCGCGTCATTCCCTGCCTCGATGTCCATGGCGGACGCGTCGTCAAAGGCACCAACTTCGTGAACCTGCGAGACGCGGGCGATCCCGTCGAAGTGGCTCGGCGGTACGAAGCCGAAGGCGCCGATGAACTGGTGTTCTTGGACATCACGGCCAGCCACGAAGAACGAGCGATCCTGTTGGATGTCGTTCGTCGCACGGCGGAACAGGTCTTCATGCCACTGACGGTTGGCGGCGGTGTGCGAACGGTCGATGACGTGCGAGCGTTGCTGTCGGCCGGTTGCGACAAAGTCTCGATCAATTCGGCGGCTGTGACCAACCCCGATTTTATCCGGCAAGCCGCCGATCGTTTCGGGCGACAATGCATCGTGGTCAACATCGATCCCAAACGAGTCCAGAGAGACGGCGAGGAGTTTTGGGAGGTGCACATCAATGGCGGCCGCAAACCGACCGGACTGCAAGCGGTCGAGTGGGCCAAACGAGTCGAGGAGCTGGGAGCCGGCGAGATCGTGCTGACCAGCATGGATGCAGACGGGACCTGCGATGGCTACGACATTCCGATCACCCGGGCGGTCAGTGAAGCGGTTCGGATTCCTGTCGTCGCCAGTGGCGGTGCTGGACACCCAGATCACCTCGTCGAAGCCATTCGGGATGGCAAAGCCGACGCGGTTTTGGCGGCCAGCATTTTCCACTTCGGGACCCACCCAATCGGGCAAACCAAGCAGCACATGGCTGAGGCTGGGATCCCCGTTCGGATGCCCGCGGAACCTTTTGCCACATGACGGATCGTCAACGGTGCCTTGACCGTCTTGGCGGTGGGAAGGAACATGGCGGTTTCCGTTGGCGGAAGCAGCTTTCGAGCTTCCAACCGTTTTCTTGAACCGAGTCGTTTACCGTGTCTGATGTGGTCCCCGTCCGAAACGCATTGATCAGTGTCAGCGACAAGATGGGGCTGGCAGATTTTGCCGCCGGATTGTCCGCCGCTGGAGTCACGATTTACAGCACTGGTGGGACTCGGGCCCATTTGGAGCAATCCGGTATCGAGGTCGAAGACGTGGCCGAGTACACCGGATTTCCGGAAATGCTCAACGGCCGTGTCAAAACGCTGCACCCACGGATTTTCGCGGGCATCCTGGCTCGCCGAGATCTCGACGAGCACATGGACACCATCGCCGACCATGACATCGAGCCATTCGATTTGGTCGTCGTGAACCTGTATCCCTTCGCCGCCACGGTCAGCCGAACTGGAGCGACCCGCGAAGAGTGCATCGAACAGATCGACATTGGCGGCCCCAGCCTGGTCCGTGCTGCCGCAAAGAACCACGGCGATGTCGCGATCGCGACCAGCCCCGAGCAGTACAGCGAGATCCTCGACCAGCTGGAAAACTCGGGCGGAACGACCGATGAGCTTCGCACCCAGCTCGCCGCCGAAGCCTTTGATCACACTGCTGGCTACGATCGAGCCATTGCCGATTACATGCAAGGTGATGCCGTCGGTGGCGAATTTCCAGCCACCATGCACGTGTCGCTGCGACGCAAAACTCAATTGCGATACGGCGAGAACCCACACCAACGCGCCGCGTTGTATTCCGATTCATCAGAACGATCCGCGAACTTGGTCTCGGCTCGCCAGATCAGTGGCAAGGAGTTGTCGTACAACAACCTGCTGGATCTGGATGCCGCACTCGACATCGCTCGCGGTTTTGCTGACCCCGCCGTCTCGGTCATCAAACACAACAACCCCTGTGGTGCTGCGACCGGCGACACTTTGTCCGACGCGGTCGACAAAGCGATGGCCGGTGACCCGTTGTCCGCCTTTGGTTCCGTCATTGGGATGAACCGAACGCTCGACGAAGCCACCGCCGAATTCCTCTGCCAGCCCGGTTTGTTCATCGAAGCCATCGTGGCGCCGGATTACGAGGCCGGCGCCGTTGGATTGCTGACGACCAAACCACGTTGGAAAGACAACGTTCGGTTGATGCAAGTCGGCCGTTTGGACGAACCCGCTCGTAAAGTCGCACGCCGATTCATCAGCGGCGGCATGCTGGTGCAAGACGCCGACCGGATGGTCAGCTCGCCTTTGCAGTGGAACACCGTCACCGAAACGCCTGTCGACGATGACTTGTGGGACGACATCTCGTTTGGTTGGGAAATGGTTCGTCACGTGAAGAGCAACGCAATTGTGTTGGCCAAAGACACATCGCTGATCGGTGTGGGAGCCGGCCAAATGAGCCGCGTCGACAGTGTCGAAATCTCGATCAAAAAAGCCGGTGAGCGGTCCGAGGGATCGATTTTGGCGTCCGACGCGTTCTTCCCCTTCCCCGATTCGATCGAAGCGGCCGCCAAAGCCGGCGTGCTGGCAATCATTCAACCCGGCGGTTCACGTCGTGATGACGAAGTGATTGCGGCTTGCGACGAACACGAAATCGCGATGGTCTTCACCGGTCGTCGTCACTTCAAACACTGATCGACCGAGAGCATTGCGATGACGATTCTCGACGACATCCTGGTAAAAACCCGCCAAGTCATCGCGCGTGATCAAGCTTCCGTGCCGTCTGCGGAACTCGTCGCGGCGGCGAAGGATCTTCCCGCATGCCGAGACTTTCATGGCTCGCTTGCGGCGACCGAGCAAGTTCGCTTGATCGCCGAAGTCAAACGAGCCAGTCCATCAGCCGGACTGATCCGAGAAGACTTTGACCCACCGACGATCGCCAAGTCATACGAAGACGGAGGAGCCGCTTGCATCAGCGTGCTCACCGACGAACCGTTCTTTCAGGGGTCGCTGGACTTTCTTCGGGCCGTTCGCTCGGCGGTTGATTTGCCAATCCTTCGCAAGGATTTCATCGTCGATCCCTATCAACTGCTGCAAGCCCGCGTCGCCGGTGCCGATGCGGTGTTGTTGATCGCCGAATGTCTCTCGCCGCAGCAACTGATCGAGATGGATGAGCAAGCCGCTGAGTTGGGTTTGCAAACGCTGATTGAACTCTACGAACCAGAGAACCTGGCTCCGGTTCTGGCGACCAAGACCCGGTTGGTTGGAATCAACAACCGAGACCTGCGAACGTTCGAAACCGATCTGCAGCACTGCGTCCGTTTGGCCGCGGACATTCCATCGGATCGCTTGGTGGTCGGCGAGAGCGGCATCCGAACCGCGGATGATGTTGCGATGCTGAAAGCAGGTGGCATCAAAGCCATCTTGGTCGGCGAATCGCTGATGCGCCAGCCCGACATCACGATCGCCACCAAAGCGTTGCTTGCCCGCTGAGGAGGTCGTGCCGTTTCATCACCCTCTCTTTGGAAACCGATTTGATCGAAGAGGGATTTCTCACGTAGGCCGGATCAAGCCGCTTCGGCGCAGCTCCGGCAGATCTGCTCCACTCTCAAATAGATCCAGCCCGATGAAATCAACGGATGAGCCTCGACTTGAAGCTAAGCAGGTGTCATCGGGTATGTGAGCCGCTGGCGTTAGCCACGGTTTTCACGCACAACCGGGGCTAACGCCCAAACGGCTCACATGGTTGTGCTTGATCACTCCTGCCGACCTGCTTAAGCCGCCACGGTTCATCCGGGTTCTCCTGTTGATTGTTTCGTGCATCTCATTGGCGCTAGCGTTGCCGTCCTGTGGTGGTCAGTCGACAAATCCAAAAAGCACTCGGCTCGTGTTGGAACTGCCTTTGGTTCCGCAGGGAGCAGAGACCTTCTATCCCATACCGACCGGTCGAAATCATTTTTCGGCCATCGATTCGACAGGCGATGCTCTGGTTCAGAGATCTGTGGGGGCCTGTGACGGATGACGGCACGCAACTTTATGGGTTCCTGAAGCCAGATGGAACTTGGTTGTTCGAGCCTAATCTCCGCGGCCCGAGTATCTCGGCACTCTTTGTCGAAGATCATTTGATTTTGCAACAAGCGGAATTGATTGGCAAAAGCGACATCATGGGATTTCGGAATAGGATCCTCAGTCGCTCGGGCGAGATCGGGAAATCTGTTCCGGGGATCTACTGGAATCCGTTTGTTCATGGTTTGGCCAGCGATCGAAAGTGCGAGCATGGCCATGTTGATGTTGACGGCAAATTTGTGTGGCGACCGTAAGGCGGATCAGGCTCATGCAAGTCCTTTGGGGGCGATGAAATTCGGCGACTTTTCTTTGGGGGTTCAGCGTTTAGCATCGGGAGTGGCGACACAGCCTTCGCTGGGCCTGTGAAGGCCCGGATGCAAGTTCGAAATGGTCTACCAAGCCCCAACGGGCAACACCGTGAATCCGGCGGGGCCTTGGAGGTCGCGCATCTGTAGGCCAGGTCCTGACCTGGCGTCCCAGCCGATGCTTTGGAACAAAGCGAGGCGTTCCGCAACCGATCGCGAGTTCATTGTGGACCGGCAGGGGACCCTGCCAATTCCAACCTGGCCTACGACCTTCAAAACGCCGATGGTTCGTCGTCGGGCAGCAGTGGTTATGATGGGGAGCAACCCACCGGTTCTTTCGCTCTGGCTGGAACCTTTGCCCCTCCCTCCTTCGCAAGGCGAGTCATGTCCTCCAGATGTGCTTTCCCAATCCCTCGCTTCCGAGCTGTCATCCTCGGTCTTCTGGCGTTTCTCACACTGCTCAGTGGCTCGAGCTTTGCGGCCGAGTCGACCAACACGTCCGAGCAACCCAACGTCATCGTGATCTTCACAGATGACCAGGGTTACAACGATTTGGGATGCTTTGGTTCGCCCAACATCAAGACGCCTCACATCGATCGCTTGGCACAGGAAGGACGTCGCTACACAAGTTTCTATTCCGCTTGCTCGGTGTGTTCGCCTTCGCGAGCAGCGTTGCTGACGGGTTGCTATCCCAAGCGGGTTGGATTGCATCAACATGTCCTGTTCCCGCAAAGCAATTACGGGCTGCATCCCGAGGAAGTCACCATCGCTGACCACCTGAAGTCGGCGGGTTACGCCACCGCTTGCGTCGGCAAATGGCACCTTGGTCACCACAAGGAAACCCTGCCGACATCCAACGGGTTTGATTCTTACTATGGGATTCCGTATTCCAATGACATGAATCACCCCGACAACAAGCGACTCGGCAAAATGTCGTCGGATGATCGTTGGAGGGACCAATCCTCGGCGGTCACGTTGTTCAACACACCGTTGGTAGAAGGCGAAGAAATCATTGAACTGCCCGCCGATCAACGGACCATCACCCGTCGGTACACGGATCGGGCCATTGAGTTTGTGGAAGCAAACCAAGACAAGCCGTTCTTTTTGTACCTGCCTCACTCGATGCCGCACATTCCTTTGTATGTGCCGGAGGATGTCTACGATCCCGATCCACAGAACGCTTACAAGTGTGTGATCGAGCACATCGACACGGAAGTGGGACGTCTGGTTCAAACGGTTCGAGACCTTGGTTTGTCAGAAAAGACTTTGATCGTTTACACCAGCGACAATGGCCCTTGGTTGCAATTCAAGAACCACGGCGGGAGTGCCGGTCCCCTGCGAGCCGGCAAGGGAACCACATTTGAAGGCGGCCAACGAGTGCCCTGCATCATGTGGTCACCAGGACGGATTCCCGCGGGAACGTCCAGCAACGCCTTCGCCACCAACATGGACCTGCTGCCCACCATCGCTTCGGTGACCGGCGTGCCACTTGAGAACGATCGAAAGATCGATGGGATGGATTTGACACCCACCTTCACGTCGGAAGAATCCCCTCGGGACGAATTCGTTTTTTATTCGTCGCACGGAGTTCTCGAGGGCATTCGCATCGGTGACTGGAAGTATCTGCGAAAGGTTGCTCGCCGAGGAAAGAACGCGAAGGGGCCTGCTCCGGAACCAGAAATCTTGCTCTTTCATCTTTCCGAAGACATCGGCGAGAAAAACAACCTGGCTGAACAACAGCCAGAACGCTTGCAGCGAATGCACGCTCGAATGGAAGAACTGAACGAAGAAATCACAGCCAATGCCCGTCCTGTGTGGCGAAAGAAGGCGGACTCATGAATCGATTTCTACTCGCGGCAGCCGCCTTCGTCATCGCCCTGATCTGCACCCAAAAAACGTCCATCGCGAATGAACAACCCAATTTGGTTTTTGTGATTGCAGACGATTGCACCTTTCGTGACATCGGTTGCTACGGCGGCCAAGCCCACACGCCCCGGATCGATGCCTTGGCAGAGGAAGGCATGCGGTTGACGCGTTGTTTCCAATCCGTCGCGATGTGCTCGCCCACCCGGCACAGCATTTACTGCGGTCAGTATCCCGTGAAATCCGGTGCTTATCCGAACCACACGTTTGTTCCGGATGGGACGGCAAGCGTGGTTCAGTTCCTGAAACCATTGGGTTACCAGGTCGCACAGAGCGGAAAAAAACACATTGCTCCGCCCTCGGTGTTTGACTGGGAACACTTGCCGGGCAACTCCAATCCCAACTTTGAGGCGGTGGAAGAATTCGTCAAAGGCTGCTCAGAAACCGAGCAACCGTTCTGCTTGTTTCTGTGTTCCAACGAACCACACACGCCTTGGAACAAAGGCGACGCCTCACGGTACGACCCGGCAACCCTCGAGCTGCCGCCGTACATCCTGGACACGCCCGAAACTCGCGAGGGAATGTCACGCTACTTGGCCGAGATCACCTACTTTGATTCTCAGGTGGGAGAGGCAATCGACTTGCTCGACCAATACAAAGTGGCAGACAACACCCTGTTGATCGTGGTCAGCGAACAAGGCAACTCCATGCCCTTCGCGAAATGGACTTGTTATGACAGCGGTCTGCAATCAGGTTGCATCGTTCGTTGGCCAGGGCATGTCGACGCCGGCTCGACCAACGATGCCATGATCGAGTACATCGACTTTCTTCCGACCTGGATCGAGGTGGCCGGTGGTGATCTCAGTTCGGACGCCGCTGCCAAATTGGACGGCAAGAGTTTGCTGCCGGTATTGGCTGGCAAACCAACTCACAAAGAGCTGGTGTTTGGCGAGATGACGACTCGCGGCATCAACAATGGTTCAGATCACTACGGCATTCGAAGCGTTCGATCGGATCGCTACAAGTACATTTGGAACTTCACTCCCGAAGTGACGTTTCAAAATGCCTGCACGAATTCCAAAGAATTTGTCAGTTGGGTACGTGAGGCTGATGCAGGAAACAGCCAAGCAATCGAACTGGTCCAGCGATACACGCAACGTCCCGAAATCGAATTCTACGATCTGACAGTGGATCCTCTGGAAATGAACAACCTGGCCAACGACCCAGCACAGCAAGACATCATGCGGTCAATGCGGCAGGAACTCGATCGATGGATGCAGCATTGCGGTGACCAAGGCCAAGCAACCGAACTGGACGCCCTCAACCACATGAAACGCGGCCAACCCAAACGTACGAAAAAGCGAGCAAAGTCCAGTTGAACCTCGAACGAACTGGCTCAAGGAGCCTTGTCCGCTGGAGCTTCCAATTCGTCGTAGTAGCGACGGGAGATCCGGTGGAAAGCGAGGCCTTGCCACTCGGCGGCTTGGCGAGCCGGGATCAATCCGATGATCGATGGTTCCTCGTAAAGCGAATGCAGAGTGCTTTCGATCAAAGGATCCGGGGCTGTGTCGCGACAAACCAGAAACGCGGTGGTTCCGACCGTGTGAATACCCGACGCGGGGATGCTGGATCCGGAGTACGCATCGACGGTGATCGTCATCGCGTGCAGCGTTGGATGCTGCAGTGCGATCGCGACCCCATTGGAAAGCGGCAACAAATGCCATCGATGCTCTGTCAGCATTCGCGTGACGAGGTCGCTGCCGACGCCGATGCAAATGATCGCGGCTTCGGCGGAAACCTCGGGGTTGGTTTCTTGCAGCGTCTCCCAAGGCATCTCAACGCGAGGCGAAACGGACTCAGACAAGGAGAGTGACTCGAGCACCATCTCAGCCGCTCGACGTGAACCGCTGCCGTGTGGACCCACGGCGATTCGTTGTCCCGAGAGGTCTTCGACGGAATCAATCTCACTGTCATCGCGAATGAGAATGTGGACGGCTTCGTAGAACAAAGGTGCCACCACGCGAAGCGTTTCTCCATTGACCGCGGTGGCTTGGATCGGGGCCAACTCAAATTCGCCAGCCAACAAACGCTCGCGATTGTCCCACGTGCCATTGGTCTGAATGACTTCGCAAGGCACGGAGGTGCGTGACTGCAGGCCCTGGGACAACTCTTCGGAGACGCGATTGTACAAGCCGCCGGGAAGACCGCCTGCGATTCGAATTCGCGTGGGCATCGCGTTGTTGATTCGTTGTTGCCACACCAACGCGGCAAACAACAGCACCGGAAGAACCAGCGAAGCGGACAAAATTCCATTCTGGAATCGGCGCTGTCCAATGGGTGTGCCGGATGTCTGACGCCCTGTGACCGCGGCGACAACCGGGACTTGTCCAAACCAGTCGATGACTTTGCGAGCACGACTTCTCGAGCGAGCATGGATGGTCTGGCCGCACAAGAAACGATTCAGATCATCGGCCAAGTTTTTGGCCGTTTTGTAGCGATCCTTGGGTTGTTTCTCCAAACACTTCGCAACGATCACCTCCAGATCCGATTCCGCTTGCGGACAAACCGATCGCAGGGTTGGCGGGGGTTGATGGGCGACCTTCAACAACGTTTGCATCACAGTGTCGCCAACGATCGGTGGGCGTGAGGTGATCGCCGCAAAGAGAATCGCACCGAGGGAATAGATGTCGCTGTGATGGGTGACGCGGTCGCTGTGTCCGAGGGCTTGCTCAGGAGCCATGTAGTGAGGAGTTCCCACCGCGGCACCACTGCCGGTCACGCTGCTGTCCGCGTCGGTGTGTTTGGCCAGACCAAAGTCGGTCACATGGACTTGGCCCGACGGATCGATCAGCACATTGCCAGGCTTGAGGTCTCGGTGCAGCACTCCTCGGCTGTGGGCGTGATGAATCGCTTGCGCCACGTCGCGAACGATTTCGGCCGCTCGGCGGGATGGCAGCGGACCTTTGGCCAATACCTTTTGAAGGTCTTCCCCTTCGACATACTGCATCGAGAAGAAGTGGTGACCGGCACGCCGCCCGAACTGGTGAACCGCGACGATGTTGGGGTGTTTGAGTTTCGCAGCGGCTTTGGCTTCAATGTAAAAACGTTTGACTTCGTCTTGGCCAGCCAAGATGCCACTGCGGATCATCTTCACGGCCACCAACCGGTCCAAGTCACGTTGCTTGGCCAGATAAACCACTCCCATCCCACCGACGCCCAAAACTTTGAGCAGTTGGTAGTCGCCCAGATCGAATGGAAGCGACGGACCCGAATCACCTTGGGAGCGATTGGCCATTGGCAGCGTCAAATTGGGATCCACGTTGGAATGTTCCCCCAGACCATCATCCGACAACGCGGTGCCAATTCCAATTGTGTCGGCGAGGTCGGTTCGAACATCAATCTGGCTGGCCGTCGATGCCAGACGCAAATCCACCTCGTGGGCATCCACATCAGGCGGCAACGTGATTGGTTCGGTCCACGGGTGGGACGTCTCCCCAGGAGCCGATCCAGCCATGGAGAAGGTCCCGATCAAATCGGCTGCGTCCATCAACTCGCGAAGTTGATCGGCGTGTTCAGGATGCTGTTTCAGAAAGTCATCTCGTGAAGTCAGTTCACCCGTGTCGCAAGCGGACAGGTACAACGCGAAGATCTCGTCCAAACCGTCGTCGTTGGTTTCAGCCATCAGGTCTTCCACCAAGGACTGCTGTCGGTGTCCAAAATCGTCCGAAGCTTCTTCAAACCTCGTTTGAGCAGACCGGCGACCGCGGTCTCGCTTTTGTCCATTCGATCGACGATCTCTTTCAACGACAGTCCTTCCATGTAGCGCAGTCGGATGGCTTCGGCCTGCGTTTCGGGCAGCTCATGCAGTGCTTCCATCATCGCACTGACCGCTTCTTGCCGAACCGCCACACCGCTCGGGCTGGTCTTGGCTCCAGGCATTTGCGCAATCCAGTTGTCGGGCTGGCTGCCATCGCCACCTGCTCCTCCAGCGTGCACTTCTTTCTTTGTCGAACGCTTCTGGGTCATCACGTGGTGAGCGACCGCGGAAGCAACATTGTTTTTCAGCATGCCTCGCAACCAGCCCGCGAACTCGCCCGAGGATTCGCCTCGAAACGCATGCAGGTCGCGTTTCGCTTCCAAGAACGTGACCTGCACCAAATCGGCCGGATCAATGCGTCGACGCAATTGATCGCTGAGATAGCGATGAGCCAGCATCAACAGGTATCCCCGGTAGCGCAACATCAATTGCCCCAACGCTTCGTTGTCGCCTCTTTTGGAGGCGATCACCAAAGCGGTGGTGGTGTCCGAAGACGTCGAATCAGATCGCGGTGGGTTCAACAGAAATCTCTCGGCAGGAACGGTGTCTGTCAGTTTAGTCCAGTTTCACCGGCTGGTTGATTGCCCGCCTGAACTGGGATCGGTGAAAGATCGCAGCGGCACGGTCAATCATGTCGTTTTCAGATCCAAAATGGGGCTGATTCTAGCGTCCGCTACGAATTTCGACCAACTTCTTAAGTTCTTCCCAGACCTTGGTTTGCAAAACGAAGCCCCTGACCGGAACGAATGCTGTCCTGGGTGTCCGGAGGTTCCTTGACGGGCGTTCCGCTTGCTTGGATCGCGTGGGGTGGTTTGCTAAAGTGCCTAGGCGGAACTCGACCAAAAGTTCCGACCTTCCCCGCCTTCACACCATTCCGGAACGAGCCACCATGCTTCGTCGACTTCGTATCCTGCCCTCATTCGAAACTGCTCGGCCGATCTTGGCAAAGGTAAAACGAATTGCAGCCACTTCGTTGATCCTCGGCACCACGGTGCTGGGAACCAACCTGCTGGCCGGTGACACCGATTGGCCACAATGGCGAGGTCCTGCCCGAGACGGCAAGGCAGCCGACCAAAATTTGCTTGCCACCTGGCCCGAGGACGGCCCCAAACTGAAGTGGACATTTTCCACCGCCGGACGTGGGTACAGCAGCACCGCGATTGTGGACGGCAAACTGTTCTCGATGGGCTCGGATGAGCAGAACTGCTATACGATTTGCGTCGACTCCAAAACCGGGCAATCGATCTGGCAAGTTCCCGTGTCGCGTGCCGGCAGCGGCGACGACTACAACACGGGTTGGGGTGGCGGACCACGCAGCACCCCGACCATCGATGGCGATCAGGTCTTCGTGTTGTCCGACGTGGGTGTCGTCTCGGCCCTGCGACGCCAAGACGGACGCAAGCTTTGGTCCGTCGACTTGGTCGCCGACTACGGCGGTGGGATTCCCAAGTGGGGATACAGCGAGTCGGTGTTGATCGATGGCGATCGCGTCGTCGTCACACCGGGCGGCAGCAATTTCATGATTGCTTTGGATCGTCGCACCGGGAAATTGCTGTGGCAATCCAAGGGCGTCGACGCGCCCTCACACTACGTGTCCGCCATGAAGGGTTCCCTGGGCGGAACCAATTACTACGTCACCGCCAGCAGCATTGGTGTGGTTGCGTTTGATTGTGAGTCCGGTGCAAAGCTGTTTGAGAACCCTTTGTCAGGAAACAAAGTCGCCACCATTCCGACGCCACTGATTCTCGGTGACCACATCTATCACACCAGCGACTACGGCGCCGGCAACGTGTTGTTGAAGTTGACTTCTGCCGATGGTGGAATCAACGCCGAACAGATCTATCATCTCGACGGAAAGTCGATGATGAATCACCACGGCGGCGTGGTGGCGGTGGACGGCACGATCTACGGACTCACCAAAGCCAGTGGTGGCGTTTGGATGGCACAGGACATCGAAAGCGGTGACACGCTTTGGCAAGAGAAACTGCGTCCCAACACGAGCGGTTCGATCTGTTTCGCCGATGGTCGTTTGTATTGCTACAACGATAAAGATGGCACGGTGATTCTGTTGGAACCCAATCCCGAACGTTGGTCACCACTGGGCAAGTTGACCATCCCTCGCGAAACAGATTTGCCTCGTGGAAGCGGTGCGATTTGGGCCCACCCCGTGGTGGCGGATCAGACGTTGTTCATTCGCGATCAAAACCTGATTTTCGCGTTTGACATCGCTCGCTGAGGAACCATTTTCGGGATTTTAAAAAGTAGCGGATGGGCGCGAGCCCTCCGGTCCCTCACCGGGCGGCTTGCGCCACACCGCTAACATCGTCACTTGTTGTTCACGCGTGGCTAAGTCTCATTCCATGTTCCTCCTCCGGACACATCCATTGATCGGATGCCAAGTTCGGAGGAGGAAGCGAACGCCGCGAGCCTCAATGTCTCACTCGTGGTCTGTCAGGACTTGTTCTTAGGGTAGTGGACGAGGCGACGAGTCCTGAACTGGCGTCAAATCCAAGGACTCGTCGCCTCGTCCACTACGATCAACCCTCACTTTTAGCTGTGACGAACCACGAGGTGACGCGACTCACTTGGCGACGAATTTGTAGATTCGTCCGCCGGCCATCATGGTGCTCACCAGGACTTCGCCTGAGTCCGTTTGACCGAAGGTGAAGACGGGCAATCCGGTTGCCGCGATGGGGCGATTTTCGGTGACCGTTGATGTCTCTGCGTCGTACTTCAACGCCCAAATCTTTCCGGTGACATAGTCGCCGTAAAGGTAATAACCATCGAGCATCGGTGTTTGAGTCCCGCGATAGACGGCTCCACCCGTGACTGATTTTCCCCAATCATCGGTGTGGGGATACTCGATCAGCGGATCGATCAAATCGGGACGAGCGTCAGAACCGTTGCCATTGAGCGTGAACTTGTGATTGGCTTCTCGCAGGCTCCATCCGTAGTTCCCACCGCGGCGGATCAGGTTGATTTCTTCCCACTCGTTCTGCCCGACGTCCGCGGCCCACAGGAAGTCGGTCTTGGGATCGAACGCCATCCGCCAAATGTTGCGGATACCGATCGCATAGATCTCAGGCCGGGCATCAGTTTGACCGACGTAAGGATTGTCCTTGGGAATGCCGTACGGCTTGTCGCCCTCGCGTTGGTCGACGTCGATTCGCATGACCGAACCGAGCAACTGACTTGGGTCTTGGGCCGATTGCAGTGGGTCGTTGGCTTTCCCGCCATCGCCCAACGCGATGTACAAGAAACCATCGGGGCCAAACGCAACGGTGCCACCGTTGTGATTCCAAAATGGTTGTTCAATCCGCAGCAATTCGCGAGCGGACGAGGGATCACCCTTTTGGTTGTCGCTGCCTTGGACGGTGCTGAACTCGGTCAGAACCGAAACGTGCGGTTTGTCCGACGTGGTGTAGTAGGCATAGAACAGGCCGTTGTCTTTGAATTGGGGATGGAACGCCATTCCCAAAAAGCCTTCTTCATTTTCGCGGTCTTTGTACGTGACCAGATCGCTGAAGTCGGCGAACAGTTCTGGCTCAGAGACTTCGCTGTCGCTTTCGTCAAAGAAGTAGACTTCGCCGGTTTGGCTGGCGACGAACAATCGTCCGCTTCCATCACCCGCACCAGTGATGATCACCGGCCGACTGATGCGAAGGTTCGGGTAGGCTTCCACGACTTCGACGGGCATCGGTGAGACGTCGAGCGATGCGGGAGGCTCGGCCAAGTTGATCGTGGGCGAAGCCTGGGTGGGTTGCTTGGCAACCGCGTCCGGTGATTCAGCGTTCGCGGGTGGCGCGGCCAAGCAAGCCGTCGCAGCTCCACTGAGCAGCAGCTGTTGAATCCAAGATTTCTTCATGGGGGAACCTTCGCGAGAACGAACGAAATGAGTGGAGGTAGCAAAAAAGACGCTCGTCAAATGACGAGCGTCCAGGAACATTCGATTGGATTGGGACCGCCGTGGCGACCTACAAAATTTCGAGCAACTCGACTTCGAAGACCAACACTTCGTTGGGTCCAATCTTGGGTGGCGAACCGTTTTCGCCGTAGGCCAATTCTGGTGGAATGAAGAGCATCCACTTCGATCCGACCTTCATCTTTTGAAGCGCCAGTTGCCACCCTTGGATCACGCGACCGACGGGGAACTTGGCAGGCTGGCCACGCTCGACCGAGCTGTCAAAGACTTCGCCATTGGTCAATTTGCCCGTGTAGTGAACCGCGACCGTGTCTTCGGCCGATGGGGAGGCGCCTTCGCCTTCTTTGACCACTTTATATTGCAGTCCACCCTCGAGTTCTTTGATGCCTTCGACCTTGGCGTTTTGCTTGAGCCACAACGCGCTCTTCTCTTGGTTCAGCACGCCTTGTTTTTGCAGCTCGGCCATCTTTTCAGCCTGACGCTTTTGCATCATGGCCTGAATTTTGCCTTGGATTTCTTGCAGCTGTTCGTCGCTCAGAGCGGGGTCTTTTTGCGACAACGCGTCCTGCAAACCTTGGTTCATTCCTTCGACGGTGAAGTCAGTGGATTGGAAACCTTGTTGAACGAAAGAACTGCCAACAGTGAATCCGAGGAAGTAGCCAAGTTGGTCATCGACCTTGGCCGCTGAATCATCTTGAGCGTTGCCGGGGGAGGTCATGATGAACGTGGCCAAGCAGAGGGTGGGAAGCAGGCGGGAGAGACGGGGCATCGGTAAAGTCCTAAGAGGGAGGCAAGCAGACGCGTTGTGGGCAGACAATTGCCGACAACCTTCGAGACTTCGTGCTGCCTGCATTCAAGATACCAGTCGTGGCAGAATACTTCACGCCCGGGTGAAGTGGGGGCAATCCACGGTTCAGAATTGGCGTTTTTTAACACCGTTTCAGGTTGGACACAGTCCGCCATGGTTCGGTTGCGGTGGAACGGTACTTTCTTTCACCCGAGCTCGCTGAATCCAACGCCGTTGGATCGTTACGAACCACCCGACAGAAAAACCGCCAACACAACGAGGACAATGAGCGCCACCACGATGACACTGATCTTGGCCAAACTGACTGGCTCGCGATTTGTTCCGCCCAAGCGGAAATGGATTTGCTCTTCCAACAACCGCCGTCCTTTTTCGGTCACGCTGTCGGCACTGACGTCAGCAGGATGGTTCTCAGCGTGGGAATCACCCGCGGTGGGCGGGGATTGTTGGGGATGAGCTGACAGATCGTATTTCTCACCGATCTCAATCATCACCCCTTGAACGGATCGAGCGTTGAAGGGTCGATCATCGGGCTGCTTTTCCAAGCATTCGGCAATGACTTGACTCAGTTCCGCAGGAACATCTGGCACCAGCGAAGCGATGGTGGGGGCTTTCGTCCGCAAATGCTGTTCAAACAGTTGGGCAAAGTTTTCGCCGGCAAACACTTTGCGATTGGCAAGCATTTCAAACAGCACGCAGCCGAGGGCATACAAATCTGCCTTTCCGCTGATGGCTTCATCCCCAGTGATCTGTTCGGGTGCCATGTAAGCGTGGGTGCCGACCGTCAAACCCTGCGACGTCAGGTCCGACGAATGCTGGTCACGAGCGATCCCAAAGTCACCCAATTTCACGAGTGCATCTCGTGTGAGAAACAGATTGCCCGGTTTGAGATCACGGTGAATCACACCGTGGTTGTGGGCGCATTGAAGTGCCGAGCAAACTTGCCGAGCCACATCGACGACCACCGGCCAGGCCAACGCTCCGTTGGTTTCCAGCAAGTCTTTGATGGTTCCGCCGTCAACGCGTTCCATCACATAGAACAGTTGTCCGTCTTCGGAACCGCCACCGAAGTACCCAATGATGTTGGGATGCTGCAAACGCTCCAAAATCAACATTTCGCGACGGAAACGGGCTTGGATCAGCTCGTCTTGGGAGACGGCCGGGTGCAGCTTTTTGATGGCCAAATCCTGGCCGCGAATTTCATCAGCGGCAGGATGGACTTCGATGTCGTCGCGAACTTTCCCGTCGTAAACCGTGCCGACCGTGCCCACTCCAAGAACCGCGCCCAGTTCAAAATCATTCAGGCGAAGATGGGGCATCGAACCAGCCGATCAGGAAAGCGTCATACGCCCGCGATTTCTTCAATTCGGATGCGGGTGTTTTTTTGGCGGTGTCCCGTTCGCTTTTTGCTGTGTTTGCGACGACGGAACTTTTGAATGTAGATCTTTTTGTCTTGGGACATGCCCAATACCGACGCACTGATGGAAACACCGTCCAGAGTCGGAGCACCCAATTTTAGACCGTCTTCAGCGCCAACGGCCAAAACGGTTTCAAATTTCAGGTTTTCTCCTGCAGCGATGTCACGGTAATCGACGTCGAGTTCCATTCCTGGTTCGACTCGGTATTGGCGTCCACCGTCGACAAAGATGGCATACATGGCGGGAAAAAGGTTCGTGGAGAATTGGGAATTGACCCGAAGGTCGTATTTTCGAATCGCGAAGGATAGTGTCTGGCCCGTGGATTTACCAGGGCTGATTTTTCGAATGCGTCCGAATCCAGTTGATCGTCGCTCGGAAACCTCTCGGTTGAGCGAAATATCGCCCGGTCTCACAATTGTTGGTGTTCAGGAACCGTTCGGAATCAAGTTCGGTTATAGCGGAGCGGCGCGAGCCGCCCGGTGTGTCACCGGAGGGCTCGCGCCCTTCCGCTACCTTTTTGATCCCGAATGGTTCCTAAATCGGTGCTCAGGGGAGCTCACGCAGCCAAATTTCGCGGAATCGAATCGGGCTGCCTTCGGATTCGAGACACAAGTAGCCTTCATCGGGCGAGCAACTTCGGCCGCCGGAAACCTCCACGCCATTGACCCACAGACGGATCTCCCCGTTGATCCCGCGGACGTAATATTGATTCCATTCTCCGTGCGGATGGGTGGTCTCTGCCGAGGGAAAACTTCGGTGACCGTCGGGCGACAGCGGAGGAAACGGCTGCATCGACGATTTTCCAACCGCGAAAATGTCGCCGTGGCTGGTGAACCAAGTGGGTGGTTTTCCGGTCGATTCGGTGTACTTGCGGCCGTAGTCGAGGTCCAACATCTGGACCTCGATGCCAGTGTTGGGCAAACGGTTGGGCGGCAGGCCTTCCAAAGCCGACATGGGCACCCAAGCGAACACGCCAGAGTTGCCGGCCGGTTTGAGATGCTTCCACTGAATGACCAACTCAAAGTTTTTGACTTCGAATTTGGTTCGAGTGACGCCGATGGGCTGGCCGCTGCCGAGCGCTTCGGTGCCTTCCCAGACCAGTGTCTGATCGTCGCCGTTGACTCGCACAAAGTCGTCGCCGTCCAATTGCCGCCAACCGGGAGCGTCGGTGTCAAAGACTTGGACCGAAACGTTCGAGCCCGTTTCGTTAGGTTCATCCGCGTGCAACACCGACGCGGATGGATCACCGAGCACGCAGCAACCAGCGATGGCCAACGTCATCCACCTGGATGGCAGGGCGTTTCGTTGAAGAAACGAAAGCGAACCGAAAAATTCTGAAACGAGCCGCATGATCGAACTCTGTGGATTTGGAGGGGAGGAAGGGGCGGGCACCGGGGCGAACAATCACCTCGGACGAACTTAAAGAGGGCATGAGGCGCATTAATCTGCGCCCATTCCTTCGGATGACCGGCGAGGTGGGTTGGAGACGCCGGTGCGTGGTCGGTCGAGCCAGGCGAATTCGCGTTGACCCAAGGTAGGACAGGATTATAGTCCGGCTTTCGCGTGGGAATGCAATGGACTGACCCGCGTCGCTTCTTGGGTTTGAATACCCGCCCTCGCTGCCTCACTGGCAAGTCGATTGGGTTTCTGCTGATGGCCCGAATGTTCATTCGGTCGAGCTTTTGTCTCACGGTGGCCTACGTTTAAGGAAGCTCCATCCGTAACGACTTAGCAGAACCTGCGACTGAACCGATGAGTCGCTGCTTCGGAAACCAAAATGCTGAACTTTTTCCGTCAACAAACCAGTTCCTTTAAAAACGACCTGCTCTCTGGCCTGACCGTCGCTCTCGCGCTGGTTCCCGAAGCGATCGCGTTTGCGTTCGTCGCGGGTGTGTCGCCTTTGATCGGTTTGTACTCAGCCTTCTTCATCGGGTTGATCACCGCCGTCGTCGGTGGCCGACCGGGCATGATTTCCGGTGCGACCGGAGCCATGGCGGTGGTCGTTGTCGCTCTGGTGGCCGATCACGGCGTCGAATACCTGTTCCCAACCGTGATCCTGTGCGGTGTGTTGCAAATCATCATTGGCTTGCTGCGGTTAGGAAAACTGATCCGCATGGTGCCTCACCCCGTGATGCTGGGGTTCGTCAATGGATTGGCGATCGTCATCGGGATGGCTCAGTTGGGCAGTTTCAAAACGCTTTCTGAATCGGGAACCTTGGTCTACCTGAATGGGTTGCCTTTGTTCGCCATGCTGGCGTTGGTTGGTTTGACGATGGCAATCATCTGGTTGTTGCCCAAAGTCACGACAGCGATTCCTGCCTCCTTGGCAGCGATTCTGAGCATCACGTTGATCGCAGTCGCGGTGAACGAATCGCAACGGACCGAGACCGGCGACAATTTGCTTGCCACCGTCGGCGACATGCTACGAACCAACACGATCGCGGCGGAAACCAAAGCAGCCAAGGAAGCGATGGCGGCCGAGGAAGCCGAAGCAGCCCTGCACGCTCAACAATTCAATCCGCTCACGGCAGCCGATGGTTCCAACACTTTGATCAGTGCGGTTGTCGCTCAAGACGGCCCTTCGATCAAAGATTCCTTTGCGGCAGCAACCGACACGCCAGACATCGAAATGCCACCGGCGGATCCGGCTGCCGAAGCATCTTCCGACTCGGATTCCGGCATCAGTGGCGGTTTGCCAATGCCGTTCTGGATGGAATTTGACATGGTTCCTTTCAACTGGGCCACGCTGAAAATCATCTTCCCATTCGCAATTGTGCTTTGCGGCGTGGGACTGATCGAGTCTCTGATGACGTTGTCCTTGATCGACGAAATCACGGAAACTCGCGGACAAGGCAACCGCGAATGCATCGGACAAGGCACCGCCAACATGGTGTGTGGGTTGTTCGGCGGCATGGGCGGTTGTGCCATGATCGGCCAGTCACTGATCAACGTGAACTCGGGCGGTCGTGGTCGACTCTCGGGGATCACCGCCGCGATCTGCCTGTTGTTGTTCGTGTTGTTCTTGGCACCCTGGATTGAACAAATTCCGATGGCGGCTTTGGTCGGCGTCATGTTCATGGTGGTGATTGGAACGTTCGAATGGGCGTCGCTGAAGATGCTTCGCCGTATGCCTCGCAGTGACATGTTTGTGATGATCTTGGTGGCTGGTTACACCGTGTTCATGCACGATTTGGCATCCGCTGTGATCTTGGGTGTGATCGTCTCGGCCTTGGTCTTCGCTTGGCAACACGCCACGCACATCGGCGTGGATGTCAAAATCAACGAGTTCGGTAGCAAGATCTATCAGCTGCACGGCCCCGTGTTCTTCGCTTCCGTGTCGTCGTTCAAAGAAATGTTCAACGTTGCCGAAGACCCCGACGACGTGGTGATCGATTTCTACTACAGCCGCGTCTACGACCAATCGGGCTTGGAAGCCATCAATGGGCTGGCGGAGAAGTATCAAGCCGCTGGCAAACGTTTGCACCTGACTCACCTCAGCGAAGAATGTCGTTCGTTGTTGAATCAAGCCGGTGACTTGGTCGAAGTCAATGTTTCCGAAGACCCGCACTATCACGTGGCAACCGACCGCTTGGCGTGAAACGGCCAGCGTGAAACCACTGCCGTCAAAGGCCGTGAATTTCGCATGACCGGTCCAGTTCCATTTGTCCTGGACCGGGTTCCCTTCCGATAGAAATCCTGCGGAGCCGAGCCAGGTGCTGGTTCGCTTCGGTACAGGGACAGACTCGCTCGCGAAAATCACTTCGTGAGTCTCAGTCGACATCCGAATTCGGTGAAGGGATTGGCGGAATGAAGGTGCACGCAGCGATTCGTTGCCAACTCTTGGCTCTCGTGGTGGCAACGTTGGGACTGCTCAGTTCCACCGGCTGTCACGTGTTGACGCCCGCCCACATTCCGACACGCCCGCAATACATCGCCCCTGAGCTGCTCAACGATTCCACCAGCCAGGTGGAGTTCGGCGAGCCCCACAAGGTGCTCGACACGGCGGGATGGATCTGGGGCATCCCCGACAAAATCTTGCTGTGGGATCATCGGGTCGACAATCACCAAATCACCGGTCCGACCATCGAAACGGTCGCCAGCTACTTGGATGAAAACAACCTGCCTCACGTGAAGGTGCGAGTCAACCAATACGCACCTTTGAAAGACTTTCACCGACTGCAGCAAAACAAAACCGTCGCGTGGCCTTACCGTTACACCTTGGGTTTGTTGTCGGTTGGTGGCGAAACGATTCTGCCGGGTCGCTTCTTTGGTGGTGACCATTTCAACCCGTTTACGCAGACGGTGCATCTGTACAGTGATGTTCCCGCGATCGCGCTGCATGAACTGGCTCACGCCAAGGACTTCACGCGTCGTCGCTATCAAGGCACTTATGGCCTGGCGTACATGTTCTTCCCCACGTGGCACGAAACGATCGCTTCGCGAGACGTGATGGCGCATCTCTACGATCGTCACGACCGAGCCGGGATCATCGAAGCCAATCGCATTCTGTACCCCGCCTACGGAACCTATGTGGCGGGCACGGCCAGCTGGTTCATTCCCGGTGGCGGAACCGCGTTGTACTACGGGTGCGTGATCGCAGGTCATGCCAACGGACGCATGCTGTCGCGGGACGTGGATCAGCATTTGGCTGACTACCACCAAATGTTCCGCAGCCAACCGGTACCGCAGCAAGCCGTCCCTGGCATCTCCCAGCCTGGATTGTCACAGCCCGAGTGGTCTGTTCCCGAACCACAACCGATGTGGGACGAATCGCAACTGAACCCGCCCCAGGTCAGCCAAGTGGGCAGCAACGAATCGCCAGCGTCGACGACGCGCTGACGCAGCGGAGGAGCCCCCACGCGAATTTTGTCTCACGGGGCAGACGGGCCCACCCGCACTTTTCGCGGCGCGACGAGTTATGATTTCGTTTCTCCCAACGAATCATCCCACCTTGTTCGCGAATGCCCTGCCCATGAACACCTCCTGGAAGTTTCCTCTCACGCTCGTCGTTCTCACTGCCGCTTGGATGCCTCTCTGCTCACTCGCCGAATCGGCGGAACCCGAAACGCTTCCGCTTTGGACCGATGAAGAACTCGGATCCACCGAAGCCGATGACACCGAAGTCTTGAACGATCGAGGCGATCGAAATTCCTGGGTCACGGACATCTCGCGTCCGACCTTGACGGTCTACCACGCTGACCCAGCCAAGCATTCAGGAACGTCGATCGTGATTTGCCCCGGCGGTGGTTATGGCGGGCTGGCAATCGACAAAGAAGGCCACGTGGTGGCGGAATGGTTCGCCGAACAAGGCGTGACGGCTGGCGTTTTGAAGTACCGATGCGGCGGTGGTGCACACAAGCATCCGATCCCAATGGGCGATGCTCGCCAAGCCGTCAAGCTGATGCGAGATCACGCGGACGAATGGAAACTCGCGAAGGATCAAGTCGGCATCATGGGTTTCTCCGCAGGCGGTCACTTGGCATCGACCATCGCGACGGACCCGCAAACCGGCGTCAACTTTGCCGCGTTGATTTACCCAGTCATCTCCTTGGACAAGGAAATCACGCACGGCGGATCCAAGAAGAACCTGTTGGGTGAATCTCCCAGTGAAGAGTTGGTGCATCAGATGTCGCGAGACGAACAAGTCAGCTCATTGACTTGCCCCACGTTCTTGGTTCATGCTGGTGACGACAAAGGAGTTCCCGTCGCAAACAGCCTGCGTTATTACGCCGCCTGCATCGAACACGGCGTGCCAGCCGAAATGCACCTCTTCCCCACCGGCGGCCACGGCTTCGGAATGTTCCGCGGCGACCGCCCCGTCGACCAATGGCCCAACCAACTCAAAGCTTGGCTGCAATTGAATGGTTGGTTGAAGTAGACGACAGGCTGACTTTGTACTTCGACGCCATCATCACTCCTCCGCGAAGGTGATGATGGGGAAGATTTCGGGAATGTGGGAGTCCCAGACTCCGTGTTTGCCGAGGGCCCAACCGCTGGAGTCGGTGGCGGGTTCGGGGGCCTTGGTCTTGTTGAATCGGAAGAGGTCGATTCGCCACTGGTCGCCGACCTTGGGTGGCAGCGATCGGTTGTCGCCTTTGGCAAGCCATTTCATCTCTTTCCATGGAAACGCCAACTCGACCGTCCAGCCTTGATCGACGTCGGAATCGTCGTTCAAGGTCCCGTTGATGTGAACGGCGGATTTGAAATTGGGAAAGTCGTAGCCTAGAAACGCGATGCGTTTACCGCGTGGATGGTCGGTGAACCCAACGCCATCGAACTCCTGTTGATTCGGAGCGTCTTTGGCGAGTTGTGGGTCGGATGCATAACCACCTTTCTCGTACGCTTCCTGCCATACAAAGAAACCTTCGTAGACGGTTCCATAGGAATTGATCTCGAACTCGTAGTAGGCGTCCTTTCCAGCGATGAAGACTTCGACGTCGTTGTCGTAGTAAATCGGATCGTCACGGTCTTTGTACTCCGCGTCGACATTGGGCTCCTCCAACCAGAATCCGATGTAAAGAAACTCGTCATCCCACAGGATGGATGAGCGGGTGTCGTAGCGAGTGGGTTGTCCGCTGACCAAGTCGACAAAGGAGGTGGTCTTGCGGGCTTGCTGCCAAGCTTCCTCGTCCAAGCGACCATCGATCGTCAGCTCAGTATCAATCTTCGCCGCGGTGTATCGCGGCAAATCCTTGGCAGGGACCAACGATTGAGGGAACGGCTTGGGCATCTCCACTTCGACGAAAGTCGAAAATGCGAGCTCGGAATCGGATCGCTCGTCGAGGGTTGTCACGAGTGTTTTCAGAGTTCGCGTGACTTGGCCCTCGAACAGCATTTGACCACTGCTGGTGATCTGGATCGGTTGGTCCAAGTCGATGAATCGGTCATCCAAGAAGACGTTGATCTTGTTCACGTCTGAGGAGATCAAGTCAATCGTTTGACCGTCGACGGCTGCGATGATGGTCGCACCGGCTTTGACCGACGACTCTTCCACGCCCAACCAATAGAAATGCGAGTGGGTCACATCGTCCTGGACCCACACAATCTTGGACGGGGTCACGTTTCGAGTGTGCTCGGCCATCCAAGGAAGCGCGACTGCATCTTCGCGATCCATCCAGTGCCCTTTGTTCGGGTAGATCTTCACGAAGTGTTCGTATCCCTCGGGATCAGCTTCCTGCAGTTTGGCCAGCTTCGTTTGCCAATCGGCAGCGATTTGGTTGCGTTTGTAGGCCGCGTCTTTGCCTCCCATTTGCAACGCGAAGGGAACGTTGCGGAGACCCAGTGCCGACGTTTCGTTGGGATGTCCCGCCATCATCGCGGCGGCTGCCCAGCGGTCGGACAAACGAGGTGCCAGTTGATACACGCCATCACCGCCAGCGGAATAACCCATCACGTAAACGCGATTTGGATTGACGTTTTCAAACGCGACCATGTTTTCAATCAAACGCACGAACATCGGATCGATGTGCTTTTGATGCCACAGGTTCCAGGTGTCGGTCGGAGCTCGCGGAGCCACGTAGACACCTTCTTCGGGTTGATACAAACGTTTCTGGTTTTCCCACTGACGATCGTTGACCGCTTTCGGGGCACCACCACCGCCGTGCATAGAGATGTAGAGACTGCGACCTTCTTCGGGTGCTTCGCCAAAAACGCGATAGTCAAACGGCATCTCATGATCGCCGTGGACCAACACCCGAGCCTTCATTTCCTCGGAACGCGTTTTGAGCAGAGTTTGCTTGTGATGCTCTGCAAGGATCTTTCTGGCGCGGACAACATCGTCCGCGGTCAGTGCGACATCGCTGAACGATTGAGCGCGGATCGTCTTGAGATCCGCTGCCGGTTGGGACTGGAGGTAATCGCGGAGAGCTTTGATCGCGGCGACGGATTCATTCGCCTGTGATTCGGAAACCGCATCGACGGAGACGAGGTGGTGCTCATGCAACTCCTCATCCGCATCGGTGATGATGGTGTCACGAATGACTTGATCGCCTTCGCCAATCAAGACCGAGTACTTGTGTTGTTGTTTCAGTTCCACGCGAAGATGATCGTTGGCATCGAATCCTTCGTCGTTGGTTTGACCTTCAAAGACAACTTCGTCGCCATCCAGGACTCGCAATCGGCAACTGGCTCGGTTCCCATCCGCACCATGCACCACGAACAACGACTCAGTCATGCCGGGCGGCAATGACTTTTGAAGAGCAACGTAGCGGTCGGTCACGTTCACAGCGGGAATGCTTCGTAGCTTTCGATTCCAAACGCATGGGAACGAGAGCGGGGTCTGTTTGAGACTGGTTGCATAGATCGCGTGAGCTTTTGACGAACGGTCTGCTTTGGTTGCATTGGCGACGAACCAACCACGATCCAGTTCGTTTCCGGTTGGCTCCGCGGCACCTGTGAAATGCCAGCCATCGTCCCAGACTTCCACCCACGAGTGATTTCCGGATTGATTGAACCACAGGGGCGTGCCCACAAACCGAGCGGGGATCCCAACGGATCGACAAGCATCAATCAGCAACACCGACAAACCGGTGCACGACGCCAATCCGGTCTCCATTGATTCCAGTGGGCTTTGATCCGCTTTCACTCGCCGGGTGGAATATTTGACGCCGACGTTTTTGAATAGTTTTTGATTGATCAAAGCGGCCGCTTCGCTCGGTGAGCTCGCTCCTTCCATCATCGGCAGGCATCGTGTTCGAAAATCGGCTCGCCACTCGTCGCGTCGCTCGTTGATGCTCGCGTAGGGCAGAACATTGTTGAGGAAGATGTCTTTGGGAATCTCCTTTGCCCACGGTGCATCGGTCCAAGCTTGATAGGCCAGTCGAGTGTTTTCCAACAGGTAGTCCGCCGAAAGCGTTTGCAGATCACTCTCGGGCATATTCGCAATCAGGAACTCGATCCCTTCCCGTTGATCCGCTGGTGCATCTGCCAGCGCTTGTTCCAGTTCCGCACGGTTGTCTCCCGCCAGAGCCAGTCGATCGGTGTCGAACTCCGCCGATGCGAGTCCAGAAAGGCCGAGGAGGAGCGTCGGAAGAATCAAGGCAATCAACGGCTGTCTCATGAGATGGACTCAGCGTTCAAGTGTCAGGCAATGGTTTGGAACTGGCATCTGATTGCAGCAGCGGTCACTGCTCCCTTTTAAACGCCCGGTCAGGTCAACAGTATGACTGGCCAAAGCACACGCAACCACTGATGAACGGTCCTCGCCGAATGGACTTTTTTAGGGTAGTGGACGAGGCGACGAGTCCTGAACTGGCGTCAAAACCAAGGACTCCTCGCCTCGTCCACGACGGTCAACCCTGACTTTTAACTTTGACAAACCAGGAGTCATCTTTTGTTGTTTGGATCATCACCCAAGACGGCGTGTTAAGGGTGGTCGGTCGTCCGTTTTTTATGTTGCTGCAGAAAACAGTGGCATTCGCCAAACTTGGAATGTCAATTGTTGGTTTGACAAATGGTGTCACCGCCAGGAACTCGCAACCCGCGATGGAACTATGACGAATCATCCGGCTTCGTACAGCTATGCAACCGAAGCGATCTCAACTCCGATTGCGCCGGTGAAACTGTCCGATGATGGGCCAGTCATTTGGTGCAAGCTGGAATATCACAACCCGAGTGGCTCCACCAAAGATCGGATCGCTCGTTTCATCTTGGGAAAGGCAATCCGAAGCGGGTTGCTGGGCCGTGGTGATGCGGTGGTCGAAGCATCGAGCGGGTCGACCAGCATTTCGCTTGCGTTGATGTGCGCCCAGTTTGGTTTGCGATTCACTGCGGTCATGCCGCGCGGGGTGAGTTCCGAACGGATCAAGATGATTCGAGCGTTTGGAGCCGAAGTGATCCTGACACCCGCGGAGGAAGGCGTGGGCGGAGCGATGGCATTGGCAGATGAGATCGCCGGTCGAGGAGAGGCGTTCGCAAGCAAGCAGTTTGAGAATCCAGACAACCCGGCGGCACATCGCTATCAAACCGCCGCGGAGATCATCGCTCAAGTTCCTTCTCGTTCGGTGGATGCGGTCGTCAGTGGGGTCGGAACGGGTGGCACCTTGGTCGGGCTGTACCAGGGGTTCTGCGATTTCGGATGCAACACTCGGCCGGTGCTGGCTCGGCCGGTCTGCTCCGATGGCCTGTACGAGTTGGAGTGTTCCAGTTTCAGCAAGAAGATACCGGGAGTGGTGGAAAGTGCTTCGGCAATCTTCCGCGATGCCCATCTGCCCGGACTCAGACAAGTCGATGTGAAAGACAGCGTGGCTTTGGCGTGTTGTCGCCAACTGATCCGACGCGGATTTCCTGTCGGGCCCAGTTCGGGGTTGAACTTCGCCGCGGCCCTGGAAGCCGCACGTGATCTCCCGCCCGATGCAACCATTGTCACGGTCTTTCCCGACCGCATGGAACGCTACTTCTCGACGCCGTTGTTCAGCGACTCAGTAGAAGAGTTCGAATGCGACCCTGCCCAGACATGTTGCTGACCAGGACCGATTACTGAATCGAGTGTCAATCAAAGTGCGACCGTCACGGTTTTGCATTGTGATTTAGCTTGATGGCTGCTGCCCAATAATGACGATCGGCGAAGTGAGGCGTCGAAACGAACGCGTCAGTTGACCGACAATTGGACTTGGGAAACTAACCCGTTCTCGTTTTGGTGCAGATGGTCGATCGGTTCCGATCCCGGCAAGATGCGAGCGGCGCGGATGCGGCTCGGCTGTACACGATCACGGCCAGTGCCCATCGTTACGATGTGGACCCGTGGGCGTACCTGGACGACGTGCTTCGCAAACTTGCCGGTGGTCAGACCGATCTCGAGTCGCCGCTGCCTGACGGATGGGCCAAAGCAAATCCCCAGAACGTCCGAACCTACCGCCAACAAGAATCCCTTGCCCGAGCCGCCAAAAACAAAGCCCGCCGCGCCCGACGAAGAAAACTAAGCCGACGCTAGCCGCACCGAACACATACTCTGATGTACGGTTACAGAGAGGCAGCACATTGCCGCACTATAGTGAGGGCTGTTTGTAGAACTCAATAATATCCGCGACTGAAGAGATAGAAGAAGATGTTTTTTTCCAATCATTATCTTTAGATTCTACCGCTTTGATTTCTGTTCCTATATATCGTTTTCCGACCTCCCAAACGCCATCGACCTGCCTCGCTACACCGACCTGTGAGGTAATCAGCAATGGAAGCAGCTCTTGTGAATTGCTGTAGTCTATCTCCTGTTGCCAGACCTTTCGAGTCGTTGAATCTTTCGAACGCGATGCGTGCCACGCCAGTACTTGATAGTGTTTGGTGTCGATTCTCCACACGTACTTCTCAAAGCTAGACTTTGAATTTGGTTCCGTATAAAATCGGCAAGAAACAGTTGTTGTTTGATTTCCATTGTTGATCAGCTGGACATCCGAATCCGGATGAAGAAGATGGAATTTCGTTTCTGCAAACCAATCAATGTAGTTTAATTGCTGCGGGAAATGCGCTACCGACCAGAACCCGACTGGTGAGATACTGTTTGTGTCGTGCATTGCATCTTTGAACCCAACGTAGCGATTTTCACTGACAGACCCATTCCGGATAATTCGCCTTACATTTCCGTCTACGATCACAGCGTTGTATTTAGGTTCAATCGCCACCGGGGCTGTTTCGTCAAGGCGGTAATTGCTGGCAAGGCGTGACTCCCCGGCTCGCATCGCAAGTTCGCCCTCCAGGTCAATTCGCAATCGATAGGACTCGGACTGCGACAGCGTTGCTTCATCATTGTAGTAGTCCGTGATTACAGTCTGGATCTGGACATCGACTGGATACAATGACTTTGTGTTGAGTATGCAGGCCTCTAGCAAGCCTACTGCCTCCTGCTTGGTCGCCTCATCAGCCGAAGTTGCTTTTATAGTTGTGAACAGAGAAAGGAAAATTGCAGTGAGTTGCAGATGAAACCAGAGTTGTTTCGGTGTGAGTGAGTTCATTGTTTATAAAGGTCCCTTGCTGAAGTTTGTCGGGCCATTCGGCTCAGTATTCCACTGCTACTGTATGCCGCAGCGGCACTTTGGCTGCTGCAGCATGTATTGCTAATCAATCGACAGGAATAGGGATTTTCTTGTCAGATGTTTTGATTAGAAGAAGCAGATGTGTTCTAGCTTTTCTCTCAACTTTTGGTCAAAGTATTTTATTCCCGTGTCGGAGACGTCGCCTCCTGTGCATCGTTTTGCGGCTCCCACACATTCCTGACCATAATTTGAGCAAACTTGGTTTTCTTGACAATAGTCCCCCGAGTCATTGGGGTCGTTGTAATGCTGTGTGTAACCTACGTTTGAGGGGCCTGTGGGCTCGGTAACGGCTCTCTGTTTAGTTATTGACTTGATTCGGGTCTCAAGTGCATGAGTGCAAACAAACACATTGTGCGCGACCTCGAGACATTCTCTTGATTCGCATCCGTCTGGGGTGGGATCGTCGACAATATCATCACAAGTAATGGGTTTTATGTTGTAGCATTCCGCATTCACGTTGACGGGAAAACAGATCGCAACAAATAGTGCCGCAACAGAAAAGCAAAGCTTCCTGGTAATTCTCTAGCTCTCTTGAGGTGGGAAACGTAAAACAACGGGTACGGTATTTGAGGAGTCACCGAGTTGAATCTCTAAATGCGCAGGTAGAACGAAAGAACGTCCAGGTGTGTAGTCAGGGTGTTTCAGAAAAAACGGCTTCTTAAGTTGTGTGTTCACTCTCCATATCCCGTTTGCGAGTCGCTTGACCGTAGCGGGGTGGAGGTGGTTGTTAATTCGAATAGCTGCTGTGATCGTTTTTCCCTTTAAGTCATCCCCAAATGCGCTCACCAGAACCGATGCTTTGTAGTCCTCGCTGTCGGCTGTCTCTTCCGTTATTTCAGTTGGGAAAAAACGAAAGGTCTTCGGGGTAACGGATATCTTGGGTTCACGCTGAACTAGAATTGGCACAGATTTCTTTCCGGGCACATCTCCTTCAGCAAATAGCTTTAGCGATCCTGCCTCTGTCTCACCTTGGTCGATACCTTGAGCTAACTTCACGGTTCCTTTGAGTATTGATGTTGACGGGTCAAACTGCAGCTCAACTTTGGACGAAAGCCCTTCTTGGCTGAAACGGAGATCAGTCGGGCGGTGTTTTTGGTCCCCTACTATGGTGCATTCGAAATTTTGCGTGGTTTGTTCTCCGCGAAAGACAACGATGACCATGTCATCGCCAAACCCGAGGTAGTTTTTGACCTGGTATTTGTAAATTACGTGAGCGGATGGTTTCTCTCTGTGTTTTAGCCAGAAGCCTCCTCCGCTTTCATTCGTGCCGGGGTTCATGTTGGTGCGGATTGAGAAGGTGGCATTGAATGTTTCGCCAGGCAAGAGTGTTGCAAATCTTGGTGAGAGATCTGTGCAACTGCATGTCAGTTCTGCTTTGTCAAAGCTAATTTTCTTTCCAGACTTGTTGGTTGCATTCCAACGAATGCGGTATTCCTTTCCTGTTTCGAGCTTCCCAAGTTCCAGGCGGGCAACCGCTTTTCCAGAATCCGCATCCAATGCGAATGCGGAGTCAATTTTTAGTTCTTCTATCGATTCACCGTTTGCTGGGGCGATTGAACCGAAGGAGGAAAATCCGAAAGACAACGCAGCGATCGACAATAGGCGAGGGAGATCACCCAAGCCCAACGGAATTGGAGTAGCCATTTATTTCCTCGAGTGGTGCTTTCGGGCTTCACTGACTTGCTGTATTCTAACGGGGGGTTACTGGGGGGGGTGCAAGTGGGGAGGTGCGGGTCGCGAATAGTTATTTTGTTCGTACAGTGCACCGCTGGATGGTGCCGCGCACCTAACCTTGACTCGCTTGCGTTGATGTGCGCCCAGTTTGGTTTGCGATTCACTGCGGTCATGCCGCGCGGGGTGAGTTCCGAACGGATCAAGATGATTCGAGCGTTTGGAGCCGAAGTGATCCTGACACCCGCGGAGGAAGGCGTGGGCGGAGCGATGGCATTGGCAGATGAGATCGCCGGTCGAGGAGAGGCGTTCGCAAGCAAGCAGTTTGAGAATCCAGACAACCCGGCGGCACATCGCTATCAAACCGCCGCGGAGATCATCGCTCAAGTTCCTTCTCGTTCGGTGGATGCGGTCGTCAGTGGGGTCGGAACGGGTGGCACCTTGGTCGGGCTGTACCAGGGGTTCTGCGATTTCGGATGCAACACTCGGCCGGTGCTGGCTCGGCCGGTCTGCTCCGATGGCCTGTACGAGTTGGAGTGTTCCAGTTTCAGCAAGAAGATACCGGGAGTGGTGGAAAGTGCTTCGGCAATCTTCCGCGATGCCCATCTGCCCGGACTCAGACAAGTCGATGTGAAAGACAGCGTGGCTTTGGCGTGTTGTCGCCAACTGATCCGGCGTGGATTTCCCGTCGGGCCAAGTTCAGGGTTGAACTTCGCCGCGGCCCTGGAAGCCGCACGCGATCTCCCGCCCGATTCAACGATTGTCACGGTCTTTCCCGACCGCATGGAACGCTACTTCTCGACGCCGTTGTTCAGCGACTCAGTGGAAGAGTTGGAATGCGATCCTGCCCAGACATGTTGCTGACCAGGACCGATTACTGAATCGAGTGACAATCAAAGAGCGACCGTGACGGTTTTGCTTTCCAGGTAAGCCTTCAGGCCTTCGGTTCCTAGCTCACGACCTTGACCACTCATCTTGAATCCGCCAAACGGAGCGGCGGCGTCGAAGACGTCGTAGCAGTTGACCCACACGGTTCCCGCGCGAACGTTGGCGGCGAAGTGGTGGGCTTTCTTGATGTCTTGTGTCCACACGGCAGCCGCTAATCCAAACATCGTGTCGTTGGCTCGTTTCAGAATGTCGTCGCTGTCTTTGAATGACAGCACGCTCATCACAGGACCGAAGATCTCATCGCGAGCGATCGCCATGTCGTCTTGAACGTCGGTGAACACGGTCGGCTCAATGAAGTAACCACGATCACCAGAACGCTTGCCACCACTGACGCAGGACGCGCCTTGCTGGTTGCCTTTGTCGATGTAGCTCATGATCTTGTCGAATTGAGCTTGGTCGATTTGAGGACCCTGTTCGGTGGTGTGTTCAAATGGGTTGCCGACGACGCGTTTGTTTGTCAAATCGGTTAGTTTTTCGACGAAGGCTTCGTGAATCGATTCTTCCACGAACACGCGACTGCCGGCACAGCAACATTGGCCTTGGTTCAGATACAGACCCACGAAGCTGCCTTGCACAGCAGCGTCCAAGTCCGCGTCGCTGAAGATCACATTGGGACTTTTGCCGCCCAGTTCAAACGTCAGTCGTTTCAACGATTGGGCGGAGTTCTTCATGATCAACTGAGCCGTCCGGTGTTCTCCCGTGAAGGCGATTTTGTCGACGCCAGGATGGTCGACCAGGGCTCCACCGGCGGTCGGGCCAAAGCCCGGCACGACATTGATGACGCCATCGGGGAAGCCGACGTCTTTGGCAATCTGGGCCATTCGCAGGCAGGTCAGCGGCGTCTGTTCAGCGGGCTTCATCACGATCGTGCAGCCGGTGGCGAGAGCCGGTCCCCACTTCCAGGCGGTCATCAGCATGGGGAAGTTCCAAGGGATGATCTGCCCAACCACACCGACCGGTTCTTTCCGGGTGTAGCAGAGGTAGTTGCCACGAATGGGAACCGTTTCGCCTTGGATCTTGTCTGCGTAGCCGGCGTAGTAGCGCAACGCATCGATCACCAGGGGCAAATCCGCGTGCCGCGATTCGCGAAGGGGTTTCCCGTTGTCGAGTGTTTCGAGTTGAGCCAGCTCATCGATCTCGTTCTCGATCGCATCGGCTAGCTTCATCATCAGCCGTCCGCGATCGCGAGCGTCCATCGTCCGCCAAGGTCCCGAGTCGAAGGCTCTGCGTGCCGCGGCCACTGCGGCGTCGATGTCTTCCTTGTCACCTTCAGCGACCTGACAGATCTCTTCTTCGGTCGCGGGGTTGATCGTGGCGAACGTTTTTCCGCTGGCCGAATCACGCCACTGGCCGTCGATGAACAACTGGGTGTGGCGAACCTTGGGAGGTGCGAATTCCGGAAGTGTTGTCGACATCAGAGATCCTCGTCAGCTGCGATGGGAATGGAATCAAGCCTTCAGCTTAAGGCTTCGCAGGCGAGGATGCCAACCAATGCGATCGCGAAGATTGAGCGATCAGCCGATGGGCGATAGCCCACGGTTTCTGAAGACGAACCGAACGCGATCGCGTTCCGGCTGATCTGATATCAACAGTCTGAATTTTTCGGTTGTCGGATCTGTCCTCTGTCGCCCCTCCGGGACTGATGAAGTAGCTGGAACTGTTTCCGGTGCCTGACGGCACCGGCAAGGGCTGTGCCGGCCCGTCGGGCCTCAAAGCGTTAAGTCTCTGTTCAGCACTCGGGATCGGGGGTGGTGGTCAGAGGATGGCCGTTGATTTGGTTGATCAACATTCGCAATCGACCAAGGCCACGCCGGTTGAAGTGGAAGATCAAGCGGGGGAAATCCGCCAGTTCGGGCTCGCTGGATTCGACGGGCAGCGGTCCGGTTTGTTCGAACGTGCCGCTCTTCAAAATGTCCGCGAATTCGGTGCGGATCAATTCCAAGGTTTCTTCCGACAACGCTCGCTTCATCCGCAGCACCAACTGATCACCGACGTAACGTTGGGAGTGATACACGTCATAGAACGTCAGTAGCTCTTCGACGGCTTCATCGACCGAGTTGGTGATTTTGTAGAGGGCCACGTCCTCGGGACTGATCATGCCGTTGCACATCAGTTGCTTGTCAATGAATTTACCCAAGTCCTTCCAGTAACTGCCGCCGGGATGATCGAGGAAAATCAACGGCATCATGGTTTGCTTGCCAGTCTGAAGCAGCGTCAGGACTTCGAGGCCTTCATCCAGCGTTCCGAATCCGCCGGGCAAGCAGACGATGCCACTGCACTCTTTCAAGAACATCAACTTGCGAGTGAAGAAGTACTTCAGCGTGACCAACTTGGGATCGTTCTCGATGTATTCGTTGGCGCCTTGTTCGAACGGCAGCATGATGTTCAGGCCCATCGATGCATCGCGTCCGGCGCCTTTGTGACCGGCTTCCATGATGCCGCCGCCGGCACCGGTGATGATCATCCAACCGTGAGCCGCCATCCGCCGGCCCAGGTCGACCGCGGATTGGTAATCCGGACGATCCGGAGCCGTTCTGGCCGATCCGAAGATGGTGACTTTGCGTCGCCGACGATATGGCCGAAAGACTTTGAATGCGTACCGCAGTTCCCGGATCGTTCGGGAAAGGATCTTCACATCACCGCGAGCCGTGTTGTCCTTTTCCAATCGCTCGATCGTGTGCCGCATGACTTGGTACAAGTCCTGCGACTGGTTGTCGGAGATCGGATCATCGATCGGTTGCGGCCGTTGCAATTCATCTTCGCCAATGGCTTCGGCTGGCAAATTTTCGTTTTCGTCGGTCATGAAAAGTTCCGGAGGAGATGACAAGCAAGTTGCGGTAGGCAGACAAGTTACCACGAATCAGGGGTTCACCGGAACGCGATTTGTGGAGGCCCCAGGTGAGGTTTTGATGAATGGTCGGCTTGGTAATTCCAGCTCGTTTTGCTCCATTATCGGCATGACAAAAACACTGCACTTTGACTGTTTATCGGGAATCAGCGGCGACATGACCTTGGGCGCCCTGATCGATTTGGGCGTGTCCGTGGACCAGATCCAGCAGGGGCTGCAATCGCTGAATCTGCCGGATTTGAAGCTGCGGACCGAGGAAGTGAAAAAGTGCGGTTTTCGAGCCGTGCAAATTCACATCGATCACCCGCCGGAAAAGGCTCATCGGCATCTGCACCACATCGATGCGATGATCGACGAGGCCAGCGAGATCAACGAATCCGCCAAGGCTCTCGCGAAAAAAATCTTTCTGTGCGTGGGCGAAGCGGAAGCCAAGGTCCATGGTTGCTCGCTTCGGAAAGTTCACTTCCACGAGGTTGGCGCGATCGATTCCATCGCGGACATCGTCGGCGTGGCGATCGCGATCGATGCGTTGGACATTCAACACGCGACGTCATCGACCATTCCCACCGGGACCGGTGCGATCACGATTGATCATGGCCGCGTTGCTGTGCCTGCGCCTGCCACCGCGGAAATCCTGACGGGTGTGCCGTTGATGGCTTGCGACATCGAATCGGAACTGACCACGCCCACCGGGGCCGCAATCATCAAGACGCTGGCTCGATCGTTTGGTCCGCCTCCGGCGATGACTCCGTTGCGAGTGGGCTACGGATCGGGAACGCGTGATCTGGAAGGCCAGGCCAACGTGTTGCGGGTGACGCTGGGTGAGCTTGCCGAAGCGAGCTCTTCCCAAGGTCAAATCGAAACCGATCGAGTCACCTTGCTGGAAAGCAACATCGACGATGCGACGGCGGAGCAGTTGGCCAATGTCAGCGAGCTGTTGATGAACGCGGAAGCGCTCGATGTTTGGCAGACTCCCATCGTGATGAAAAAGGGACGCTTGGCGACAACCGTCTCGGTGCTGTGCGACGCCGGCCGAATCGGTGCGTTGCAAACGTTGCTCTTCACCCAAACCAGCACGATTGGAATTCGTCGGACGGAGATGAATCGTTCGAAGCTGGCTCGCGAAAGTCAGACCGTGCAAACGCCGGACGGACCCGCGACGGGCAAGACGGTGCGATTGCCTGACGGAACGCTGCGGTTCTCGTTGGAAAACGACGAGGTCAAACGGTTGTCCGCCGCGACCGGAAAATCAGCCGACCAAATTCGTGCGGAAGCCCAGGCAGCGTTTGCCGGATTGATAGCGGAAGGGCGCGAGCCGTCCGGTCCCGCTTGAGACTCAACGTGGCAAGTTCTACCGCCGGGCACCGGACGGCTCGCGCCGTGCCGCTACAAAGAGAGAAGCCAGAATTTTTTCGCGCCCCTGCTAGCGGGTGATCTGGCCTGGGGGAGCATGAACGCAAAAACAACTTCACTCGGCTGCTTGGGTTTGCTGTGCATCGGCCTGTTGGTGGTGGGGCTCCCGATTGGGCTCCGTCAGTACCGGGTCCAGGCTCAGTTGCTGACCATTGCATCGAACGGTGACCCGGTTTCGCTCTCAGAGCTGGGGGATCCGACTCCCGTGTCCGTTTGGCCAATGGCGGACAAAGTGGATGCGCGACGGGAGATACTGCAGGTCATCGAGTCGGCGGAAGAACTCGCCAAGACTCTCCATCCGTATCTGAATTCAGATGCAGCCTACGAATATCAGCAGCCATTGTCGGCGGAACATTTGGTTTTGCTGGAGGATGCTTTTCAACAACATCCACAGGTCTTGCCCGCTCTGCGAGACGCGTCGCATTGCCAGCGGTACGCGTGGCCCTCGCCGCTAGCGCCGTCCGGTGTGATGCCGCCCGATCAATACATGCAAGTCTTGCTGAAAGAAGTCAGCCGATTGCGAATGGTTGGCCGGTTGATGCTCTGTGGTTCTCGGTTTTTGGCGACCAAGGGCAAGGTTGATGAGTCCGCGATGCTGTGCGTTGATTTGATGCGTTTGACAGGTTTGCAAGAGACGGGTCCGACAGTCGTTGTTTATCAAACCAACGTTGCGATCCGGCAGTCCGCGATCGATCAACTCAATGCGATCATGCAGGTCTCGCCGCTGGATCCCGGCACGCACGCTGCCATCGAAAAAGTGTTGACGGAACGCGAATCGAGCGACGCGTTCTTGCACACTCTCAAAACCGAACGGGTTTACGGGATCGCTTCGATTCAATCCATGCCCGCGGTGTTGCGGGTGTTTTCGAACCAGATGCCGGATTACTTGGCCGCGATGCAGAGTCAAATCGACCGAGGCAAAACGCCTCCCTGTGATTGGTCGGCCAATCGTGGTCCACCGACGGAAGTGATGACGCAAGCAGCGATGACGGCGATGGACTCCTGTCGTGCATCGTTCGAACGAGATCGCATTCGATGTCGGTGCTTGCGGATTCTCAACGCGATCCGAGACAAGGGGCTGACGGCGTCGGAAGTGAACCTCGATCGGTTGGGTTTGCCGGCCGAGGCAACGCGGGACCCGTATTCCGGCCAAGCTTTGAAGTTCGAGCCTGTCGAGATCGAGCCCGGGCGGACAGAACCTGGGCGGACTGAACCAGGGCAACTCGTGTCCGGCGAGGGATGGCGAGTTCATTCTGTGGGGCCAAATCCGTTCCAAAACACCGCGAATCAGGCGAATGGACAGGATCTGGGACTTGCCCCGTGAGGCGGTGATGGCGGTTTGAGTCGGATGTTAAACTATCCGGCTTGAACTCATCTTCACTCCTCTCACCAACGATGCTCCACGGATGAACGCACCCGCCGCCACGAAATTGCCTACTCGCGACGAAGTCGCCGCCAGCGATTGCTGGGACCTGTCCAGCCTGTACGAATCCCAGGAGGGTTGGCAGGCTGATTTCGACACGTTGACCTCGAAAACCGACACCTTCGAAAGCTTTCGTGGACGCTTGGGCGAATCGGCCCAAGTCATCCGTGAATTCTTGGATTTCGATGGCGAGTTCGATCGGATGGCAGAACGCTGCGGCACGTACGCGTTTTTGCGAACGACCGAGAATCAATCTGACAGCGATCACCAGGCTCGCAAGTCGCGGTTTCAAAACTTGGCTGTGAAGGCGTCGCAGGCCAGCAGTTTTGTCCGTCCCGAATTGCTGAGCATCGAACCGGAAAAGATGGAATCGTTTTTGAACGATCCGGTTCTGGAACCCTACAAGTTGTTGCTCGAGCGAATCGTTCGGTATCGCCCGCACACGTTGACCGATCGCGAAGAACGTTTGTTGGCGATGCAAGGCGAGATGGCCGGTGCGGCGGGCAATGCGTTTCGGCAACTCAATGACGCTGACCTGCGGTTCGGTGAGCTGGAAAATGAAGACGGACAACGGATGGAGTTGTCGCACGCGACGTTCATCCAGTTTTTGCACAGCACCGATCGCGACGTTCGCAAGAAGGCGTTTGATCAGTACTACCAAGTCTTCTCGGAACACGAGAACACGCTCGCCGCGACGTTGGCCGGCAGCATCCACCGGGATGTGTACTACGCTCGGGCTCGCAACTACGAGAGCAGTTTGGAAGCGTCGTTGTTCCCCGACAACATGCCGGTGTCGGTCTACGACAACTTGATCCAAGCGGTGCGAGATTCGTTGCCAGCCGTCCATGAGTACTTGGACGTGCGTCGTCGCAAGATGAACTTGCCCGACATGCATCACTATGACACCTACGTGCCGATTCTGTCCGGGATCAAAAAGCATCACACGTGGGACCAAGCGGTCGATGTGGTTTTGAAATCACTGCAACCGCTCGGCGACGAATATGTGTCGACGTTGGAAGCGGGCATGCGTGGACGATGGGCCGATCGTTATCCCAACCGAGGCAAACAGAGCGGCGCGTTCAGTTGCGGATCATTCGACGGCGACCCGTTCATCTTGATGAACTTCAAAGAGGAAGTGCTCAACGATGTGTTCACGCTGACGCACGAAGCCGGCCACTCAATGCACAGTTGGTACTCGTCGAAGAACCAACCTTATCAGTACTACGACTACACGATCTTTGTGGCGGAAGTGGCCAGCACGTTCAACGAACAATTGCTGTCGCATCACTTGCTTGAGAATGCTCAAGACGATGCCGAGCGAGCCTATTTGATCAACAATGAACTCGACAGCATCCGCGCCACCGTGGTCCGGCAAACGATGTTCGCGGAGTTCGAAAAGAAGACGCACGAGATGGCGGAAGCCGGTGAGCCATTGACGGTCGCGTCATTCCGCGCGGTGTATCGCGAATTGCTCGACGCTTACTTCGGTCCCGATTTCATCGTCGATGATGCGTTGGAACTGGAATGTTTCCGCATCCCTCACTTCTACCGTGCGTTCTACGTCTACAAGTACGCCACCGGACTCAGTGCCGCCGTGGCTCTCAGTCGTCGCGTGCTCGGTGGCGGCGAATCGGAACTGAATGATTACCTGAACTTCTTGCGTGGTGGTTGCAGCCAAGACCCATTGGATCTGCTTCGTGGTGCTGGTGTCGACATGACCCAGCCCGAAGCGGTGAAGACGACCTTGGATCACTTCGCCAGTCTTTCCAAGCAACTCGACGAACTGCTGTGACCGACGCTCCCCATCGTCTGGAACTGACCGGAATTCGCAAACACTTTGGATCGACCAAGGCGCTTGATGGCGTGGACTTGGTCGTTGGTCCGGGGGAAGTGCACGCGATCATCGGCGAAAACGGTGCTGGCAAGAGCACGTTGATGAAGGTTTTGTCTGGTGCCCATTGCCCGGACGCCGGTCGGATTCAAATCGATGGGGAAGAAGTCGATCTGAGCAACCCGCGAGCCTCCCAGGCCGCGGGCATCGCGATGATTTATCAGGAGCTGAACTTGGCTCCCGATTTGTCGGTCGCGGACAACATCACCCTGGGCGACGAACCGTCTCGTTGGGGCGGACGGGGCGGTGGTTGGCTGGATCGTAGCCGGCAAAATGCCATCGCCAAGGAAGCTTTGAAGCGGTTGCACTGCGAAGACATTGATCCGGCGCAACCCGTTCGCGAATTGTCGATCGCTCAGCAGCAAATGGTCGAGATCGCTCGGGCGGTCGTGGCCGATCGCACGCTGAAACTGTTGATCTTGGACGAACCCACGAGCAGCCTGACCCAGGTCGACACCGAGAACCTGTTCGCGGTGATCGAGCGACTGAAGTCCGAAGGCGTCAGCGTGCTGTACATCAGCCATTTCCTCGAAGAGTGTCAGCGGATCGGGGATCGCTTCACCGTGCTCCGCGATGGCGTGACAGCCGGCTCAGGCAGCTTGATGGAAACCGATTCGGACTGGATGCCGATGGATTCCATCGTGCAGATGATGGTCGGTCGAGAGATCTCCGAGCTCTATCCCGACCTCGATCACGTTCGCGGCGAACCCGTGTTGCAACTCGAAAACGTTCGCGGGTCACGATTGCCAACCGATGTTTCGTTGACGCTGCATCGCGGCGAGATCTTGGGGCTGGCCGGGTTGATCGGCGCGGGACGGACCGAAACCGTTCGTGCTCTGTTTGGGCTGGATCGATTGGCGTCTGGCAAAGTCGTCGTGATGGGCCGCGAAAATGCGCGACGGGATCCGCAGAAGAGTTGGATCCGAGACGCGATGGGTTTGGTGTCCGAGGATCGCAAGAACGAAGGGTTGTTCTTGGAACGCAGTCTGACCGAGAACTTGACGCTGACTCGTACGGAGCCTTACCGACGAGGCCCGTTCCTTCGCCGATCGGAAATGAAGAAGGCGACCGAGCACTGGATGAAAGAATTGGCGGTTCGGGCGAGTGACCCCGATCAGGCGATCGGCGAGTTGTCAGGCGGGAACCAACAGAAAATCGCCTTGGCTCGTTTGCTGCATCACGATTGTGAGATCCTGTTGCTCGATGAGCCCACTCGGGGCATCGACATCGGCAGCAAACGCACGATCTATCAAACGATTGGTGAGTTGGCGGCGCAAGGCAAAGCGATCTTGTTGATCAGCAGTTACTTGCCCGAGTTGCTCGGCGTCTGCGATTCAATCGGCGTGATTCACCAAGGACGCCTGACCGGCATCCGCCCAGCAAGCGAGTGGACCGAACACAGTCTGCTGACCGAAGCGCTCGGCGCTGCGGCCACAACCGAGTGAGTCATGGGACGCCTCCGCCCCAACGGGACGACTCTATCTGATTAACGCCGCCCCTTTGGGGCTACCGACATTCGCGCCGTTCTGAAAACCCAGGGCGTTGCCCTGGGCTAGATTAGGCTCGGCCCGTTGGGCCTGGGGAATGTGCAGCGAAGCTGCATTGTGTCTCCGTCCGCCCCAACGGGGCACCGCTATTTCAGCCCAGGGCAACGCCCTGGGAAACCGGCGGCAAAACCACGCCATAGTCCCAACGGGGCGGCCCTATCCATCGCTGTCTGACGAGCGCCGCCTCGTTTCGTTGGGGCGACCGCATCTGTTCTGTTCGGCCCCAGAAACCCAGGGCGTTGCCCTGGGCTAAAATGGGCTCGGCCCATTGGGCCTGTGGCGAATCGGGCCTGGAGCGAATCCGTTACGGTGCATTGAATCGTGAATTCGCTGCTCGAAAACTCACGTAACACACTGTCAGTCGTTTTGCGGTGTGTCGAAGATGCGGTCGCCGGCGTCGCCGAGGCCGGGGACGATGAAGGCTTGTTCGTTCAAGCTGGGATCGACCGCAGCGACGAACAGTTTGACGTGGGGGAAATCGTTTGCGACGCGGTCGAGTCCGGGTTGCGACGCGATGATGCTGAGCACGCGAATGTCTTCGACGCCCCACCGCATCAAACGGCGAACGACCATGTCGATCGAGCCGCCGGTGGCCAGCATCGGATCGAGCACCAAGGCAACGTTCGGTGCACCCTTCTTCGGCAGTTTGTCGTAGTAGCCAACCGGTTCGGCAGTTTGCTCGTTGCGATACAAACCGAGGTGCCACACCGAGGCGTCGGGAATCAAATCCAACAACGGATCGACCATCCCCAGTCCAGCTCGAAGCACAGGCACGATCCCGATGTCGGTCGCCAGTTCGTGACACGGTGCGTCGGCAACCGGAGTTGGAATGGTGACGGGTTGTGTCGGCAAGTCATCCGTCGCGCGAACTCCGATCAACATTGCCAACCGCGAAACCGCCGCGCGGAACTCAGACGGTCGCGTCCGTTTGTCTCGCAATTGACAAAGGTGATGCGAAACCAAAGGGTGCTGCAAAACGTGAACGTGCGACATGGCTTGGGCTGGTCCCGACGGGTGAGCGTTGAAAGAGTGGTTGCCAAACCGTTTACGTTTCTGATCGATGTCATCGATGTCAAGGACGTGTTGGTCTTTGAGGTCGAAATCAATGCGACGCTTGCGGTGAGGGGCAAGTGCGAGTGGACGGTGTCGGGCACTGACTATGGAGTCATGTTTTCCAATGCGACGGGAGGCGGGAGCCTCCGGGGCAGTGCGTTCCAAGGCAGGAGCCTTGGAACGAGTGACCTAGTAGAGAGCCTCTGGGGCAGTGCGTTCCAAGGCGGGAGCCTTGGAACGAGTGACTTAGGTCGGGCCGATGCCATCGGCTGTGTTCCAGAAGCCGCCGCGGGCGTGATCGAAGGTTGGTTTTTGGCCGCGGATCTTTTCGCGAAAACCGCCGTCGATGGACCACACGATGGAACCGTTCACGATCGTCGTGACCGGCCATCCGCGAAGAGTCTCGCCGTTCCAGGGGCTCCAGCGGTTCTTCGTGTGTTGGTCTTCGTCGCGAATCGTGCGCTCGGAATTCATGCGGACCAACACCAAGTCAGCGTCGTAGCCGTTGGCAATGCGGCCCTTGCCGGTGATGTCCCAGACCCGTGCGGGGGCATCGCTCATCCAGTGAGCAATCTGTGGCATCGTGACCTTGCCAGCGTTGCATTGATTCAGCATCAACGCCAGCGAGTTCTCGACCGCTGGCAAACCCGATGGTGACTGCGGGTAGGGTTGGGCTTTTTCTTCCAGCGTGTGAGGCGCGTGGTCGGTCGCGATGACTTGGATGACATCGTCTTGCAGTGCTTGCCAAAGCTTGGCGTTGTCCGCCGCGGTTTTGATCGAGGGGTTCATTTGAATCCGTGAACCCAAGCGGTCGTAATCATCCACGTTGAAGAACAAGTGGTGTGGGCAGACTTCCGCGGTCAGGTATGGCGATGGATCCGCGAGCGACACGAGTTCCGCGCCGGTGGACACATGCAAGACATGAAAACGATGTTGATGCCGACGGGCCAACTCGGTGGCTCGTGCGGTTGAGATCACCGCAGCGGCTTCATCGCGGATGCGGGAGTGATCGTGAATGTCGGTGGTCCCGGCCAGTCGTTCCGCGTTGGCTCGCACGGTCGTTTCGTCTTCGCAGTGGGCGCAGATCGGCAGAGTCGTCTCGGCGAAGATGCGTTCCAAGGCGGCTTGTTCGTCGACCAACAGGTTTCCGGTGCTGCTACCGATGAAGATCTTGATGCCGGGAACGTTTTGAGCGGCATTCAACTCGGCCACGTTGTCCGGTGTCGCGCCGATGTAGAAGCCGTAGTTGACCAGCGACTTTTCGGCTGCCAGTGCTTCTTTGGCTTGGACACCTTCGACGGTGACCGCAGGTGGTTTCGTGTTGGGCATTTCCAAGAACGTGGTCACGCCACCGGCGGCACACGCATGAGACGCCGTCGCCAAGTCTTCTTTGTGCGTCAGACCTGGTTCGCGAAAGTGGACTTGATCGTCGATCACGCCCGGCATCAGGAACAGATCATCCGCTTCGATCAGATGATCGCAGGAAGCGGTGGAAGAAGCATCCACGTCGAGAATTTTGCCGTCTTCGATCAAGACGTGGCGAAGGTCGACGGTGCCGGAAGAACTGTGGATGCCATCGCCAGGCAAAACCGCCTGCGCGTTTCGAATCAGAGTGCGAGCCATCAAGGAGACCAAGCTGAAAAGACCAAACCGGACGAGTGTCAATGTTTGGTTGTCAGTCTAGCACCGATGCGTGGGCTCATCGTGACCCAACGCGTCATGAATCACGGTTCGCCGCCATTTCAGCGACGCATGCGATTTAGCCACCGATTCGAATGCGAAGCAGTCGGGAGCGAATCTCTGGTGTTGGTTTTCGCTTCGCTCAGCAACCTCTCCCGAAACGAAGTTTGGGGAGAGCGACGCCGTTCAGGCGTACGCGAGGGTGAGGGCCGTGCAAGGGAAGCGGCGCGTGTTGCCCTCCCCCGAAAATCTCGCTGAACGCTCGCTTTCCGACCCCTCCCGCTGGGCGGTCGGGGTTCTCAAGACGCTGCTGGCACAGCATTTAAAAACTGCACGACCTCTTCGCGGCCGGGCCTCAGGCTACTCGACTCGACCAGCGGCCCAGAGCATGCCGCGGACCAGGTTGGCCAGGAACACATTGTCTTGGAACGTTTCGGTGGAGTGCCCGTAGGTGGTTCCGTAGACGCGAGCGTCGCCGTATTGGTTGGTCCAAATGACGGGATGGGACTTGCCATCGCGTTCGCTCTTGGAGGTTGCCAAAACGGTCGTGTTGGGCCAAACCTTTTCGATGATGTACAGCTCGTCCATGGCGGACACGTGAGCGGCGGGGTACTCACGCATGACCGGGTGGTCTTTCGCAACCACTTCGACTGGGTAATGGCTTTGGTGATCATGGCGGCGGCTGGTCACGCCCAGGAACTCACGCCAATCGTCGATTTCCGCGTCACGGTAGGTGTGCATGGCGCAGTGAATGACCACGGCTGGCACACCGGCGTGGTGGGCTTTCGTGATTTGGCGGATGTAGTCGGGGTTGGTCGTGGCAGCGAAGCATTCATTGTGAATGACGACGTCGAATGGTTTGGCCCAGTTTTCATCGCCGTAGAAGTCGATTTCGGCTTGGGTGCCTTTGCCGCCATCGTTGACGACGGTCCATTTGGCTTCGACACCGGCCTTGGTGGCCGCCAACTGGATCGCTTTGGCTTGGAAGTCGTAATCGTGGCAGCAACCGCTGGTGATGATCAGGACATTCAGCGAATCGTTGTCCGCTTTGGCATCGGGGGCTTCGTCGGCCGAGGCAAACCCGGAAACGAGGACGGCGGATGCCAACAAAAAAGTCGCGGCGAAACGCCGCGACAGGGTGGAGTGAGACGTCATAGCTCAGTTGTTCTCTTGAAGTTCGACGGTGTCCATGACCTTGGTGTTTCGCTCGATCGCGATCACGGTGGTGCGTTGGCGTAAACCATCGCGTGTTTCAGCGGTCACGGGAAGCACCTGGCGTTTGTCGGGGAATTCCATGCGGACGGTGAAAGCACCATCGTTTTGAAGTTTGACAGGATGCCCGCCCACCATCACCGATGCCGTGGGGTCGGCTTTCCCGAACACGATCAGTTCGGCTTCGACGTCCAGTCGCAGCTTGGTTTGACGCAGCAACGAGGGGTCACCGGTGGTCGATCCAGAATCGTTGCGATGAGGCATTTTTCGTTGCAGACGATCTTCGAAGACTTCTCGCAGATCGTTGCTGCGAGATTCGTAGCCGCCGCTGAGAGCGTAGATTCGCTCGTAGTCTTCGGCGATGTCTTGCCAGTGCTCATCGAGGCGTTGGCAATCGCCGGGGACCGGGGTTTCGACCACGTTGCTGCGGCACAGGCAGTGGAATTCGCCGTTGCTGGCCAAGTACCCGATGGCGACGCGGAATCGCGACGGTGGGTCTTGGACGTCGACGTACCAATTGCTGACGCCGCCGTGCACCGTGATGTCGCGAGCGACTGTTTCAGCGCTGTTGCTAGTCACGTCGCCAACGGCCAATAAACGCAGGGTTGGAACGGCGGTGTGCCATTTTTCGGCCATCGCTGACTGGGCGCGTTGGACGCTGGTTTGGGTGATTTCCCAACTGGCCTGCAGCCAAAAAGCGTCGCGAACGACCAGCACGATGCGATCTTTGTGAGGAGCTGCTGCACGATGACGTTGGGCACCATCGGTGACAGCCGAACCGGCAACCAGGGTTCCGGTGGAGAGGTCCTTGTGCTTCTGAACCAATTCGCGGCGGCGACGCATTTCGGCCCGGATGCGTTCGGTTTTCGCCGAGATTTTGGGTTCGGTCAGGTCAGTCATGGGTGCGTCGGGACGCGATCGCACGGTCGTTTTGGGTTTGCTGGTGGTCGCTTTGCGAGCCGGTGATTTCGCAGAGGTCTTGCTCGCCGCGGTGGACCGAGGTTTCTTGGCAGTGGCTGAAACTCTCGTTTCGCTGGTTTTGGACGTGCTTTTCGCTTTGGCGGAACCAGCGCCAGCTCCCGCCCGGCTCTTTTTGGCGTCGCTGGAGGCTTTCCGGCGGAGACGCTGTTGGGCCTTTTTGATCTCGCTGATCAAATCGTCCTTCCGCATCGAGTGCAAGCCTGTGATCCCGTAATTCTTGGCGATTTCAGCCAATTCACGACGGGTTTGGGACGGTAGATCAACAGTACTAATCAAGGCGGGCTCCTCGAGATGAACGCCTGGCCGATCTTCCCAACTCAAGGGCAACGAGGCGTGAATGGTTGATTTGAGGCAACAGATGGATGCCGTAGTGCATCCACCCGTACCGCTGTGGAAGGAGGCAAAATCGGTTAGTGAACGCACCTTAACGGGGGAATCCGCTGCCCAACTATTATGGCAAGGGGATGCTCATTGTTCTAGTGTCCGATTGTTGAAAAGCCGGATTGAGAAGCGAAAAGCCTGATCCTCGGATGACAAAAACCCTCTGATCGTCCAATCTTTGCAATCGTTTGAGCGATCGACCGCTTGCATGGCGTGTGCGATCAACTTCGCGACATTATAACCTGCCGAACGCGACAATCGAGCGAATGGCTCATGAGAGGGGTGTGTATGAATGATCCAAAGCAGCGAAAAGAGGACCCATCGAACACGCAGCCGATGCTGCGGTTGGCCTCGGCCGGGTTTGAGCTTGCCTCGTTCCCGCTCATTTTGGGGGCGATCGGGTATTACTGGCTGGATCCGTGGATGGGGTACGAGACCCCGTTCATTGCAATCGCCGGGGTTCTGGTCGGGTTCTGCTTGGGGTTTTACCGGCTGATTCTGATGGTGAATCAGCTCCCGTCGTGAAACCTGCGTTCGGAACGCGTTCCGGACACTCCTTCTCTCTCTTGGAAGTCGGGCGACGCCGTTCAGGCGTGCGTCAGGGACGGAAACTGGCATGGGAAACGCGTCCTGCCTTCCCCCGAAAATCTTGCTGAACGCTCGTTTTTCGACCCCTCCCGTTGCCAACGGTCGGGGTTCGCAAGATGTTACGAGCAAAGTATTTAAAAGCCGCACGACCTCTTCGCAGGCAATGACCTTTGAAGCGACGAACTCAGTACGGAGTCATTCTGATCACGGTGATGGCGATCACGCTGGCGTGGTTGTTGATGTACGTGCTGATTGCGTTGGGAAAATGGGCGGAGAGCCAATTTTTTGGTGATTTGACCTGGGGCATTGTGTCGCTGGTCAGTCCCTGGGCGGTGTGGCGGAAGCTGGCAATCGCCAGTTGGGCGATTTCGCTGGCATCGGTCTTTCCGCGGTTGATGTCGGTTCAAATCAGTGCCGATCGGTGGTTGGCGGCGCAAGGCTTTTTGGCTGGGATGCTGATTCGGATCGTAGGGACCGTTGCTTTGTTTTTGGCCAGTAGTTATTACTTGGACGCTCCCGAGACTTGGTCCGCCGCCTGGGTGCTGTTTTGGCACGTCAGTTTGCTGTCGGTCGAAGTCGTTGTGATCGCACGGTTCGCTTGCCGTGACGTTGCCTGAAATCATCCCGACCCAATCCAACTGTCATGTTGCCATTTTTAGCCGCAGCTGGTCACGACCCGACCGATCACGCGATTCCGCACGCGTTGCATGATTCGCCGTTGCTCAAGATCCCATTTGGTGGCGACGGCACCGACGTGCCCGCCTTGGGTGTTCGGGATGGCTTCTACGAATTTTTCATCACCAATCACTTGATGATGTCCGCCATGGTGGGCTTGCTGCTGATCATCACGGGCGTGTTGTGCTCGCGAAAAATCAGCATCTTCCATGGCGAAGGTTTGGGCCGCTATCAAACACGCGGTCGGCTGTCGCAATTGTTTGAGACGATCTGCGCGTTCATTCGCGACGAGGTCGCTTACCCGAACTTGCACGGGCTGACCGACAAATACATTCACTACATTTGGACGGTGTTCTTCTTCATCCTGTTTGCCAACATTTTGGGTGTGATCCCGTTTGGCTACATGTTGCAGTTGATCACAGGAAACCAGGCATTTTCGCATTGGGGCGGCAGTGCCACCGGGAACTTGTCGTTGACCAGCGTGTTGGCGTTGACGTCCTTGTTCGCGATCATTTTCATTGGGATTCGCGAAACCAGTGCCAAAGACTTTTTCAACCACTTCAACCCGATTGGCTGGGATGGCGGCATCATGATGTTGCCCATCGCTTTGATGCTGTACGTGCTCGAGTGGCTCAGTTTGCTGGTCAAGTGCTTCGTGCTTGCCATGCGGTTGTTCGGCACGATGATGGCGGGTCACTTGGTGCTCGCCGCTTTCGTCGGTCTGATCTTCGCGGCGGGTGCTGCGAGTGACGGGATGGCTTATGCGGTCAGCGTGCCGGTGGTTTTGGTCGCGACATCGCTGACGTTGTTGGAGTTGTTTGTTTGCTGCTTGCAGGCTTTCATCTTCACGTTCCTGACCGTGCTGTTCATCGCTGCGATGGCCACTCACGAGCATGATGAGGAATTGGACCATGACCCAAACGCGATGACCGACGCCAACCAGATGGACCCTGACAAGATTTTTGATCCCAGCCGTATCAGTCCTGCTGTGGGTGCAAGTCATCCAGCGGGTGTTTGATCGGTTTGGTGGACTGAAAAGCGATGTGGCATTTTGTCGCTCGCTTTCGAGGCTTGGAGCAGAGGAAATAGCCCCAGGTCGGCAAACTGTTTGATTCACGCCGTCAGGCGATTGGGAGCGGAAGCTTTTTCCACTCCTTTCTGACGAAACTGCAGCAGGGTGGCATGACGGTTCGACTTGGTTGGACTATTCTTCGGCACTCAAAAAACACCTTTCCCCTTTCACTCGCTCAAAATTTTTACGGAGCAATCTGAAGATGTTAGAACTGGCAATGATGTTGGCCCAAGAAATCGCTTCCTACGACTTCGGCCGCATGGGTCTGGGGATCGGAATCGGATTGATCATTATCGGTGCCGCTTTGGGCATTGGTCGCATTGGTGGCAGTGCTGTCGACGCAATGTCGCGTCAGCCTGAAGCTGGTGGACGAATTCAAACAGCGATGATCATCGCGGCGGCACTGATCGAAGGTGCAACCGTCATCGCGTTGGTGTTCATTCTGTTGTGCCGCGGCTAGGTCGAAATTGATGAAACGCTTGCTTGCAATTAGCTCGCTCACTTTGCTGGCCTCGTTGGCGCTGTTGGTGGTTTCACCTGCAGGATCCTTGGCAGCACAAGATGAAGTGACCGTGGTGGACGCTCATGCGGACGCGGCGAACAACGAAGGTGGCGATCATGACCATGATCACGAAAGTGATGACCATGGGCACGATGAAGCCGCCGGAGACGAACATGGTCACGGCGACGAAGACCATGCGACGACTCCGTTGTTGTCGTTTGACGTCGGGTCGGCCATTTGGAACCTGATCATCTTCCTGTGTGTCTTGGCGATTCTGTCCAAATTCGTTTGGCCAGCCGTCTTGGGCGGTTTGCAGGCTCGCGAAGAAAAGATTCGCGAAGATTTGGAATCGGCTGAAAAGGCCAGTGCCGAAGCGAAGCAGATGCTGAGCGATTACCAGCTGAAATTGGATGAGGCCACCGGCCAAGTTCAAAGCATGTTGGCAGATGCTCGTCGCGACGCCGAAGCCAACGGACAGAAAATTGTCGATGCTGCCAAAGTGGAAGCGGCTGCTCAACGCGAGCGTGCTTTGTCGGACATCGAGAACGCGAAGAAAGTTGCGATGGCTGAAATGGCCGGACAAACGTCCAAGTTGGCCATGCAAGTTGCTCGCAGCGTTGTCGGTCGCGAATTGTCGGCTGATGACCATGCGGATTTGATTCGTCAATCGATGGAACGGCTGCCCAGCCAAAACTAACGCCGTTGACGTGGTCAAACTTCCTTCCCTGAAATTCCTACGACGCTCAACCGACGAGACCCCCAACGTGTCCGAAACCGCCTCGCATTCCACCGTCCTTGACGTCGGCGCCGAACAACTCGGCAAGACCTACGCACGGGCGTTGCTCGCTGCGACTCAAGCGGATGGATCCACCGATGCGGTCGTCAGCGACTTGAATGCGATTTGTGATGAAGCCTTGTTGCACAGCCCCAAGCTGCAACTGGCGTTTGAATCGCCTCAAATCGACGCTGCTGAAAAGTGCCGGGTGGTGGACCGTTTGTTTGGTGGAAACAGTCATCCCCTCTTGATCAAGTTGATGAAGGTGATGGCCAAACGTGGTCGGCTCGGTTACTTGGTCGCGGTTCGAGATGCGGCGGTCGATTTGTTCGACGAAGCGGCTGGTCGACTGGTCGCAGAAGTACGCACGGCGGTTCCATTGACGGAACAGCTTCGTGGGGAAGTCACCCAACAGCTTTCAACCCGATTTGGCAAAACCGTTCGCCTCCGAGAGTCCGTCGACACGGGCTTGGTTGGTGGCATGGTGATCCGAGTCGGTGACACGGTCTTCGATTCGTCGGTGGCCAGCCGATTGGACAAACTTGGCAAGTCCGCCGCAGCTGGTTTCGCCCGGCAGTTGCTGGAACATTCGGATCGATTCAGTTCAACATCGTGATCATCACGTTTGTTGAACGCCCTCCTCAAACCATTTACGCACAAACCACCATCGGAAAACACGGTACGGTCCAGTGAAATTCAATAGCGACGAGATCGCCTCTGTCTTGCAGGCCGAGATCGAACAATTCGATAACAAAGTTGACGTCCGAGAAGTCGGAACGGTCTTGGAAGTTGGTGACGGGATCGCTCGCGTGTACGGCCTGTCCGGCGTCATGGCTGGCGAAATGGTCGAGTTTGCCAACGGCTCGATCGGACTGGCTTTCAACTTGGAAGAAAACAGCGTCGGGGTCATCATTCTCGGTGAGTACCTGACGATTGAAGAAGGTCAAGAAGTCAAAGCTCTGGGCACGCTGTTGTCCGTTCCTGCTGGCGACGCGGTCATCGGCCGTGTGCTCGATCCACTCGGGAACCCGTTGGATGGCAAGGGACCTGTTCAAACCGACATCACACGCCCGGTGGAAATCATCGCAACGGGTGTTGCCGAACGCAAACCGGTCACCGAGCCTCTGCAAACCGGGATCAAGGCCATCGACTCGATGACCCCGATCGGACGCGGTCAACGCGAACTGATCATTGGTGACCGCAAGACCGGCAAGACCGCCATCGCGATCGACGCGATCCTGAACCAAAAGGGTCAGGGCGTGAAGTGTTTCTACATCGCTATCGGACAAAAGGACTCCGCCGTTGCTTCGGTCGTCGACGTCCTCGAACGTCACGGTGCGATGGAATACACCACCGTCATCGCCGCTGGTGCGAGTGCTCCTGCTCCGTTGCAGTACATCGCTCCCTATGCCGGCACCGCGATGGCTGAACACTTCATGTTCAATGGCGGGCACGCTTTGGTCGTCTACGATGACTTGTCCAAGCAAGCCACGGCGTATCGCCAGATGTCCTTGCTGATGCGTCGCCCACCAGGCCGCGAAGCTTACCCCGGGGACGTGTTCTACTGTCACAGTCGTTTGCTGGAGCGTTCGTCGAAGTTGTCCGATGAGCTCGGTGGCGGATCGATCACCAGCCTTCCAATCATCGAAACACTGGAAGGGGAAGTCTCGGCTTACATCCCAACCAACGTGATTTCGATCACCGACGGTCAGATCTACGTTCAGCCCGACTTGTTCTTCTCGGGCGTTCGCCCCGCCATGAACCCCGGGATCAGTGTTTCCCGCGTGGGTGGTGCGGCTCAAACCAAGGCCATGAAAAAGGTCTCTGGCGGTTTGCGTCTGCAACTGGCCGCCTTCCGTGCTTTGGAAGCGTTTGCCCAACTGGGGACGGACTTGGATCCCGCGACCCAAGCTGAGCTGGATCGTGGTTACCGCATGGTCGAGTTGCTCAAGCAGCCACAGTACCAACCGCTTTCGGTTGCTGAGCAAGTGATCAGCATTTACGCCGGCACGAACGGTCACCTCGATGACGTGGCTGTCAAAGAAGTGCAGCGGTTCGAGAAGGAATTCCTGCAGTACGTTCATGACAAGCACTCTTCGCTGATCAGCGATCTGACTGCGACGCCGGCCTTGAGCGATGAGATTGTCGAACGCATTGTTGCGGCGATCAAAGAGTTCAAGACTGTCTACAAACCCGCCACCCCTGCAGCCTGAACCCGAAAGGCGGATTGATTCATGGCCAACGCACGTGCCCTTGATAAACGACGCAAGTCGATTCGCAACATCCGCAAGATCACGCGGACGATGGAGCTGATCGCAACGGCTCGGTACAAAAAAGCAATGGACCGCGCAGCAGCGGCCACGGCTTACACCGAGCAGATCACCAAAATCGTCTCGCGCCTCGCGGATGCCGGGTTGGACGTGCAGCACCCGCTGTTGGAACAACGCGAAAAGATCAACACCACGCGGGTTCTGGTTATGGCCAGTAACCGCGGTTTGTGCGGTGGTTACAACGCGTCCGTTTTGCGGACCGCGATGCCACGTATCAAAACGCTTCGTGAGTCGATTCCGAACGTCATCATCGATGCCAGTGGCAAACGCGGTGTCAACGGATTGAAGTTCCGCGGGATCGAAACGGATCAGCAGTTCCTGCAGTTTGAAGATCAGCCTGCTTACGACGATGTTGAGAAGATTGCGGAAGGTTACTTGGCCGAGTACATCACCGGTAAAATCGATCGGTTGGATGTCGTTTACACCAAGTTCATCAGCACTTCGAAACAACAAACGGTGATCGAAACGTTGTTGCCGCTTGGTTCGCTGGGCGATGAATCGGAGTCTGCCTCGGGTGGCCCCGACGAAAGCAATGCGGAATACGAATTCCTTCCCTCGGCCGAAAGCATCTTGGAAGAAGTCGTTCCGACCAGTTTCAAAGTCAAGTTGTTCAAGTGCTTCCTGGATTCCGCCGTCAGCGAGCAAGTCGCTCGAATGATCGCGATGAAGGGAGCGACCGAGAGTGCCGGCGACATGATCAAGCAGTTGTCGATGACCTACAACCGTGCCCGTCAGAGTCAGATCACCGGCGAAATCATGGAAATCATCGGTGGTGTCGAGGCCCTGGAAGGCTGATGCCTGCGGGCCGATCAAGAGCTTCGAGCGACTTGCCACTAGCTTTTTTGAGACACCGATTTTGAACTGACCAACCGACCACGAAAACACACCACCTCATTCAATCTTTAAGCTAACTGCTAGTAGCTAACCGCTAGGAGCTTCTCCCCCATGTCCACTGCAACCGCCACCGGCCGCGTCACTCAAGTCATCGGCTCGACCTTTGATGCCGAGTTTCCTGAAGGTCAACTGCCAAAGATCTACAACGCTTTGACAATCCAAAGCGAGCACAAAGGGGTCACCATTGACTTGACCGGCGAAGTGCAACAGCACCTCGGTGGTGGTCGTGTTCGGGCGATTGCTTTGGGTTCGACCGAAGGCATGATGCGAGGCATGGACGTGATCGATACCGGCAGCCCGGTTTCGGTTCCTGTCGGAAAAGCAACGCTGGGCCGCGTCTTCAACGTGCTCGGCAAACCGATCGACAAACGGGGTGACGTGCAAGCGGACGACTACTGGCCGATTCACCGTCAAGCACCGCCTCTCAACGAACTGTCGACGAACACGGAATTGTTCGAAACGGGCATCAAGGTCGTCGACCTTTTGACCCCCTTTGTTCGTGGTGGGAAGGCTGGTTTGTTCGGTGGTGCCGGTCTGGGCAAGACCGTGATTCTGACCGAATTGATTGCTCGAATCGCATCCAGCCACGGTGGTTATTCGGTCTTCGCTGGTGTGGGTGAGCGAACTCGCGAAGGCACCGACCTCTGGTTGGAAATGCAAGAAACTGAGATCGGTTCGACCGGTCGCAACGTGATCGAGCAAACCTGCATGGTGTTCGGTCAGATGAACGAGCCACCAGGTTCGCGTCTTCGTGTTGCCCTGTCCGCACTGACGATGGCGGAATACTTCCGCGACACAACCGGTGCCGACACGCTGTTGTTCGTCGACAACATCTTCCGCTTCTCGCAAGCGGGTTCGGAAGTGTCCGCACTTCTGGGACGGATGCCATCGGCTGTGGGTTACCAGCCCACGCTGGCAACCGAAATGGGTGCTCTGCAAGAACGAATCACCTCGACCAAGCAAGGTGCTATCACATCGGTGCAAGCCGTTTACGTGCCTGCCGATGACCCGACTGACCCCGCACCGGCCACGGCGTTCGGTCAGCTCGACGCGTTCATTTATCTTGAGCGTTCGATTTCGGAAAAAGGGATTTATCCCGCCATCGACCCGTTGGCTTCGAACTCGCGAATTTTGGACCCTCAGTACGTCGGCGACCGTCACTACACGATCGCCCGCCGCGTTCAAACGATCTTGCAACGTTACCGCGAACTGCAAGACATCATCGCGATTCTCGGTGTTGACGAACTCAGCGAAGAGGACAAGACCATCGTTCACCGCGCACGTCGCATCGAACGATTCCTGTCGCAACCCTTCCTCGTGGCGGAAGTCTTCATCGGCAAACCCGGTGAGATCACCTCGCTCGAAGACACGATTCGCAGCTTCGAAGGAATCTGTGATGGCAAGTACGATCACTTGCCCGAGCAAGCGTTCATGTATGTCGGTGCGATCGAGCAAGCCGAAGAGCAAGCCAAAAAGATGGAGTCCAAGTAACCGATGTCCATTCGATGTGTCGTCGTCACCCCCGAACGAACGGAATTGGATCGGGAAGCTGACTTTGTAGCCCTGCCCATGTTCGATGGCGAACTGGGTGTGCAAGGTGGTCGTGCACCGATGATTGGCCGTCTCGGCTACGGTGTGTTGCGTTTGCAAACGGTCAGCGGACCCGAACGTTATTTCGTCGACGGCGGTTTCGCCCAAGTCGAAGATGATGTCGTGAACGTTTTGACTAGCCGAGCGATCCCAGTCGATTTGCTCGACAACGACGAAGCCACCAAGACATTGGCGGAAGCACTGGACATGCCCAGCACCACTCCCGAGCAAGCTCAAATCAAAGACGCCGCTGTGCGTCGAGCTCGCGGGCAACTGCGAGCCAGCCGCTAGGCTTCGCAAACGCTTCGAATCAGAAACAACATTGACACGGCAGCTTTGGCTGACGTGTTTTTGTTTGCGCCGAGTTGGACTGCTGAATCGTTGATGCCCAACTCGACCAGCCTCCCGAGATCGTGGTTGGCACGATTCGGTTCCACTTGGTGGGCGGTGGTTTGCAACCGAGACCTCGGGTTGAAACCCGAGGCTGACAACTGTCACCGCTTCGCGGTTGTTGGCTCCCACCCCAACACGCACAACCAGTCGCGGAGCGACGACAGCCGAAAGCCTTGGGTTTTCAACCCAAGGTCATTCGTCGACACCCAGGCCCCCAAGTCGCGGAGCGACGGCAGTTGTTTGCCGCTCCGTCGCCAGGCGATCCCCCGTTTCACGTCCCCGTGCGATGGTTTTCGAAACCGATCAACCACACCCGTTTTCTAGTAAAACGCCACTCCCATCGTTCCTTGTTGAGCCGAACGATGGTGATTGACACGGGCTCCGCCAATCCGATAGCGAGAATGCTTTCGCAGCACTCCGGTGCAGAAATATGGTTAAACTACCTCCGTCCCCTTTATGCGTGCACCTTGTGCCCAGGCTGTGCCTGGGAACACATCGTCTTGGAGGCTCCTGCCTCCTGTACGCGGCGGGCTAGCAGGCAGAGCCTGCCGTGCATTGCGTTCCCAGGCAGGAGCCTGGGTACGAGCGAGTATCACCTTGTGCCCAGGCTGTGCCTGGGAACACATCGTCTTGGAGGCTCCTGCCTCCTGTACGCGGCAGGCTAGCAGCAGAGCCTGCGGTGCATGGCGTTCCCAGGCAGGAGCCTGGGTACAAGCGAGGACCACCTTGTGCCTAAGCTCTGCCTGGTTGGGCGGTTCACCGGTCCGGGGCCTGACGGCCCCGGCAATGGGTCGGTCGACCGACCCATCGGGCCTTGTTGAGTGGAACCAAGGTGAGTGCCGCCATGCAGAGTCCGTCGCTCCGCTGCGATCCGGCCTACGAAGGGTGGAGCTGCTTGTGCCAATGTGGGGCGACGTGTCCGGAATGGCGGACTAGCGTTTGGCGAAGGCTCGTTTGAGTTCGTCCAGGCTGGTCAGCCCGCGGGCGACGGTGAGGACGGCTTCGGATTGGACGGGGCGGAAGCCTTCGGATTTGGCGATCGCGGTCAACTGCCCGGCGTCCTGTGTTTTGCCCAAAGCGGCTTTGAGCTGTGGTCCTGGCGTCAGCATTTCGTACAGTCCGATGCGACCGTGGTAGCCTCTTGAATTGCAGACGGGGCACGGGGTGATCGGTGCGGGCCGGCCGCTCTCGTCGACTTGCTGTTCGATCGGTGGCGGGATGAATGGTTTGTAGAGCAACGGCACTCGACCCGCTGGGATCCCAAGTTGAGCGAGCAACTTGGGTGGCGGTTCAAAACCGACTTTGCAGTTGTCGCACAAGCGACGAACCAGTCTCTGGTGAATCACGCAGCCGATGTTTTCGGCAATCAATTTGCGGCAGTCTGGGTAGCGTCCCACGAACGTCAGCAAGGCTTGCATGGCACCCTCGGCTGCCATCCGGTGGATGACTTGTCGATCCGCCTCGGCGACTTGTTCGAGGGCGATTTGCAGCGATTCAGGTTGTGGAGGGTTGGGGAACAACAGCACATCGGGTTCGCGAAGAACCATCCGTTTGACCATCTCCAGTTCGGTTTTCCCGGTGTCGCCTCCGAACAAGTTGGGTGAGATATTGATGATCTCAGGGTCGGGTGATTCCGCGGGTTCGAACGATTGGAAGTCGCGGACCAAGCGGTCGGCGGCACTGATGGCGACGTTCCAGAAGGTCGAGACCCCTTCGCTCTTCTTGGCTGTGATCAAGACGATGTTGCCCGAACCGTTCAATTTCTCTTTGAACTGTTCGATCATTTTGTCCCGCATCCCGAGGTCGGCCAATTTACTGAATGGCATTTCCTCTGCTTCGAGACGGCAGATCACGCGTTCGCCGGTGGGCACGCCTTGCGATTGGACATTGAATTGGTACTTGTCCTTGACCAGTTTGACCTGCATGCCGCCCTTTTGGCTGCCGCGACGATCGGCTGGGTTCATCAAGCACAGCTGTTTCAGGGCGTACAGCATCGCGTCGCCGCTTTCGCGATCCAGCGGCGGGAGTTGTTCCCAGGCCCCGTCGATCTGATAGCGAATCGCACAGGCCGACTTCGAAAAGTCCAGCAACATGTGCGTGGCTCGAGAGGCGATCGCGTGCGCAATTTGGCCACCAGCGATGGCATTGCCGGCGCCTTGGCGGGTGCTGATCAGCAACGCTTGCAGTTCGTTGTTGTCTTTGACCCGAGGAACAAATTCAACGGGAGCGACGGTTTGCCAGAGTTGGACTTCGTCGTTGGATTGCTTGGCCACTTACAGGATTCCTGGTGCTTTCACGTCGATTCCCTTGAGCGCCATCTTCAGCGCGTCCTTGTTCGGTGCGACTGCGAACGCGGTCGGCCGATCAATCAATTCGTCGTCGATCAATTTTTTCAAACTCATGGTGAAGTCTTGCATGCCGTCTTCGGCACCGATGCGAATGGCATCGGGTAGTTTGCTGTCTTGGCCTTCGAGGACCAGTTTGCGAATCATCGGCGAGAACGTCATCACTTCACAGGTGGGCACACGTGAGACGCCGGGCTTGATGCTCCGGAGCAGTTTCTGAGCGACGATGCCTTTCATGTTGAAGGCGATGGCGCTGCGGATTGCGTTGTGCATTTCTTCGGGGAACAAGTCCAGGATCCGGCCGATGCAGGTCGACGCACTCGCGGCGTGGATCGTTCCGAAGACCAAGTGACCGGTTTCGGCGGCGTGAATCGCGGTCATGAACGTTTCTTCGTCGCGAAGCTCACCCACCAGAATGATGTCGGGGTCTTCCCGCACAGCGTGCTTCATTCCAACTGAAAAGTTGACCACGTCTTGGCCGACTTCTCGTTGGTTGATCAGCGATTTGTCTTCCGTGAAAATGAATTCGATCGGGTCTTCGAGCGTCAGAATGTGTTTGCGGTAGATGCTGTTGATGTAGTTCAGCATCGAACCGATCGTCGTGCTTTTTCCCGAACCGGTGACCCCAGCGAGCAGGACCATGCCCTGGTCATAGTGGCACAGGTTTTCGATGGAATCAGGAAGGAACAGACCGCGAAAATCGGGGATGAAGTTGCTGATCCGACGGGCGACCAGGCCGATGTTGCCCAGCGATTTCAGCATGTTGATCCGGAACCGCCAGCGGACCCCGTCGACGTCGATTTGGTACGAAAAGTCAGCCCCGCCTTCTTCTTCGAAGATGACCAGGTTGCGCTCATCCATCATCGGGAGCAGCAATCGCACCATTTCTTCGGCTTCGATGGGTCCCCGGTTGAGCGGTTTGAGTTCACCACCGACCCGGACCAAGGGAGGCTGGCCGACTTTCAAGTGGAGGTCGGAACCCTCGAGTTTGACCAGGGCCCGGAAGATTTTGTCGACTTCCAGTTCCTTCTTTTCCTGGAGCAAACTGCTTTTCAGCCGCGCTGCAACCGCATCGGGTGACATATCGCGGGGGGGGCCTGCGGGAACGGATTTCGCTGCGCCGTGTGCCATACGTTTGTTCTCGCGTGACCGGGGAATGTCCGCCCGATCGGCGAAATCTCCCGTGAATCGGAGGAAGGAGGAAAAGAATCTTCAGGTGGAGCTCAGGCCCTAGCTTAGTCGATCGAGGCCAATTGTCGAAAGACAAGCCAGATGTTTGTAGGATGTCCCTGGGTGGTTTTCCACTGGGCCCCGGTGGATCTCCCCTGCGTCCCGTGCTTGCGTCTTCTGACACGCTTCCTCTTCCCTCGTCTTTCTCAAGGCAAGCCTTCGATGCTGACCGCCAATTTAATCCGGATCAAGCGGGATGGAGGGGTGCTGGACGCTGACCAGTGGCGTTTTTTGATCGAGGGCTACTGCGACGGCCAAGTCACCGATTACCAGATGTCAGCCCTGGCGATGGCAATCTACTTTCGCGGATTGACCCGACGTGAAACGGCGGAGTTGACCCGCTGCATGGTCGACAGTGGTGAACGCTTGCCTCGCGTGAACGATCGTCCCCGCGTCGATAAACACAGCACCGGAGGACTGGGCGACAAGGTTTCGCTGATCCTGGCTCCGCTGCTGGCGTGTTGCGACGTGGATGTGCCGATGATCAGTGGTCGCGGACTGGGGCGAACCGGCGGGACGCTCGACAAATTGGAAGCCATCGAGGGTTACGAGACTCAACTGACGATCGACCAATCCAGCCGAGTCCTGAAAGACGTGGGATGCTTCATCGTGGGAGCGACCGAGTCCATCGCCCCGGCGGACCGTCGGTTGTATGGGCTGCGCGATGTGACTGGGACGGTCGAATCCGTGGGGCTGATCACGGCCAGCATCCTCAGCAAAAAGCTGGCCGCAAGCTTGGATGCGTTGGTGATGGATGTGAAAGTCGGGTCGGCAGGGTTCATGCCGACAATCGAGCAGGCGTCGGAGTTGGCGGAATGCTTGCAGGAGGTGGGTGCGGAATCTGGGCTGCCCACCCTTCCCCTTTTGTCCGACATGGATCAACCGCTCGGACGCGCCATCGGAAACGCGATCGAGGTCAACGAGTCGCTCGATGTGCTCGGTGGTGGTGGACCGAAAGAGGTGCGAGCGTTGACGTTACGATTGTCAGCGGAACTGTTAGTGGCAACGAAGCAGGCCAGCGATTTGCGAGCGGCTGAGAAATTGCTCGCCAGCAAGCTGGATTCGGGCGACGCGATGCAGCGGTTTGAACAAATGGTGCATGAACAAGGCGGCAAGCTTTCCGGGCATCTGCCGCTGGGGCGGCGAAGCGAACACGTGGCCGAACGATCCGGTTGGGTCGAATCGATCGACTGTCCCGCGATCGGTGACGCGATCATTGCGATGGGAGGAGGCCGACGTCAAACGACCGACTCAGTGGACCCTTCCGTGGGAATCGACCTGCACGTTCGCATCGGCGATCGTGTCGAAGCCGGCCAGCCCTTGTGGACGGTGCATGAAGGTCCGAAGCCCTGCCCGCCCATCACGCCGGTTCAGTTGTCGGAAACAAACGTCCCTGCTCGGCCGTTGATTCTTCCGCTCAGCCGCAATGATTGAATGCGATGGCGATTGTCAGTTGCTGTATCGGGCGGCTTGTTCGAAGTTGCCGGAGTTTTCGTAGAACTGCTGGTAACCACGTCGCACGCGAGGCGATCGGGGTTGCAAGGAGGCGGCCAAGTCCAACCAAGGTTTCGCGTCATCCCATTTGAAACGCAGGTAGGTTTCCGCCAACTGCATGTAAAACTCGGGATCGGGTGGGCGATTGCCTCGCTTTCGTTCGGCTTCCAAGAGCTGGTTCAGTTGACGGCGGGCCTTCAAGTACTTGTTGATCCAGTCGTTGGCCTGAGACACGTTTCCGCGAAGCGTTTCGCCGGTGGCCATCAAGTAGTTCAGCGAGATGTCATCGGGGAATCGACCCAGAATCGGTTTCAGTGTCTCCAAGATTTGATCGCCCTGTCCGTGCAAGGCATGCATGTTGGCCAGCGAGTAACGAATCGCGAAATCGTCTTCAAAGTTTTCGAGCAAACCTTTGAATTGGTCTTCGGCCTCCTCGATGCGTCCTTGTTCTTGCAAGATCAACGCGCGAATGAATTGGGACGCATGCAGTTGTTCTCCATTGATCGAAACGCGATCGCCGGCAGGGACGTGCGGTGAAAGCGTTGCGATCACCGATTCAAAACCAGCCAAGGCGGCGTCAAAGTTTCGCTGAGCGTACTGGTGCTGAGCCAACTCGAAACGGGCGGTCACGTGTTCGGGATTCTTTCGGATCGCGTCTCGGAGACGTTTGTCGGCTTGTTCGACGTCTTCGCGGTTCTGGGCGATCAGCGACGCGATCACATCTGCTGAGGCATCCTGGGGATCCCGTTGTTGCCAAGCCCGCGTGACCTTCGCGGCATCGGCCTCGTTTCCACGTACGATGTATCCCATTGCGATGGCAGCGAAGTCATCCGGTGTGAGGTCAGGGGCGTCATATCGTTGGGCTCGCGAATCCAGATTCCCGCTCTGCCATTTCAGTCGGGACTTCATCGCGGCGGCGACCGCTGGGTCCGCGCCGATGTTCTCGGCGGCAACGATCGCCGCCATCGCTCGGTCGTCGTATCCTTGCTGTGCCAGAATGTTCGCGTTTGCCAAGGTGACGCTGGCGGTCGATGCCCACCAACGTTCAGCGGACTCGAGCGACCTGGTCGCGGCGGCATAGTTGGTGTTGCGAAGATGGGTTTCGTAGCGATGCCAGTGCAATCGAGAAGGCAACATCAACGCGATCAGCAAACCCGCCATGCAGGCGGCGATCGTGAAAAGGATTGGTTTGCGAGACCGTGTCGATGAAGAAGGCGCGACCGATGCAGCGGATGGCGGAGTCGTTGGTCGGCGGCGATTGTGTTTGGAGGAGCTCATTCGTTGGGCTCCTTCGTTGCATCGCCGCGGTTGATCCAGACGACGAGAGGCTGAGTCACATCAAACGCCATCACCGATTGGGGCACCAACAGATCATCGTGACCATCGCCATTCCAGTCGATGACTTCCAACGTTGCAGCTTGGCAGCGATTCATTTCGAGGGTGTGGCGTTGGAACGTGAAGCTTGAATCCTTCGAAGCCTGGCCCCTGTTTTCGAACCACACCAATCCATCAAACGAGTCCGCGGGGTAGCGTGCGATCTCTTGGTTGCCCAGCCACGACGTGGCTGCAATGTCCAGGTCACCGTCATGGTCGAAGTCGCCGGTCGCGGCGTGGTAGCAACCTGGCATGGTTGCCACCTCGTGGCGTGTCAGCGGGAAGGAACCTTTGTTTTCGAGCCACCAAATGCCGTGATAGGGTTTCGCCAACGAATCATCAAACGTGTCGCCGTTGGTTGCCAAAATATCCCAGTCACCGTCTTGATCGAAGTCGACGATTTCCATGCTGCTCGAACCGTAGGCCGGGTTGGGTGCTTGATGCAGCACGATGGTTTCGTAGGTTCCGTCGCCTTTGTTGCGGTGAAACTGGATCGCTTCGTAGTGCTGTGTCAGGAGCGTGAGGAAGTCTTGCTTGCCATCCTGATCGAAGTCCAAGACTTCAATCGTGATGATGCCCGGTCGTTCGTCCAGAGTTCGCCACTCAAACTGCGGAATGCCTGTTTGGGCATCGATGCCTTGGTTCAAACCGAGGTGCAGGCCGCCTTCGAAGTGCAAGCCAAAGTCGCCGACCAAGATGTCTTGGTCCCCATCGTCGTCGTAGTCGATCGGCCGCACATCGGCGACACGCGACATGGCCAGTCGCAACGGGATTCGTTCGTAGTTCAGTTCGGACATGATGCCCGAATGGGAGTTGCCGGCGTCAGCTTGGACCGGTCTCAACCACCACACGTTGCCTTCGTGTTCGGTTTGTGGGTTGTGAGTTCCCAGGTCGGCCACCAGGAAATCTCGTTGCCCATCGCCGTCCAAATCGGATTCCGCCACGTGGGATGCATGAGCAACGGAAGCGAGCTGTTCCACTTTGATTTGCTCGATGCTTGGTTGCTTCGCCACGAATTTCGCGACGGTGCCGGTCCACATGTCGGTGAGTGCCAGCACCGGGTTTTGATCCTGGTCTGGCAACCTCAAGAGGCTAGAAACGGCGCTGATGGCTGGCTTCCCCGGCCACTCGATGACGTGTCGTTCGAAGCGGTTGTCCAGCGTTCGCTTTGGAAGCGGCATGTCCCATTTTTGCGGCGATGAATCACGGTAGTACGCCAAGGTGGCGTCACGATCCGTCGGCACCAAATCGTCACGCAAGGATTCTCGGTACAGTCGAAACCCTTGGTCGACTTCTTCTTCCCAGCGATCCCATTCAAAGATCCCAGGGTCGGGCGACGCGTGGCAGTCACCGCAAAATGCCCGGATCGATTCCGGATCGGTTGGCCGAGCATGGGTGGGGGTGGCGATCAGGCGATCGACGAGCTGTGGCTCAACACTGTCACCGGTGTCGCAACCCGCCAATCCGAAAACCGCGGCGGAGGACAACGCCACGAGGAGATGGGTTGGCAGCAAACGACAGAAAGGATGAGGAACGGGTGGCATGGATTGAGCGAGGTCCGTGAAACGGCTGATTCAAATGGCAACAAAGCAGACCGCTCATCTTAACGTGGCCTGGCAGGCAGTTGATTGAATCCGGTTGGAAGATTGAGCGATCAGCCGATGGGCGATAGCTCACGGTTACCAGAAACGAACCGGATGCCATCGCGTTCCGGCTGACTATATCAACAGTCTGCTCAGGGGAACTGAGAGCCACGGATTTCGATCCGCATTGGGTTTCGCATGACGAACGTCCGGTTGTGCACGGAAACCGCGGTGATCTCGAATCGGCTAAAGTGGGCCTCTCCTTCGTTCCCTTTGAGAAACGCCATGTCACCCAACTTTGTCGGCCTTGGAACCACGCTTGTTGCTGCGAGTCGTCGCGGTGGCCTCGCCTTTCGCTCGCGAATTCGGATGGGGTTGGCGATGGCGGTGACGGGTTGTTTGTTGTTGGGGGCCGCGTCGTCGGTTTCCAACGGTGGCCAACCGATGAATGTGTTGATCATTCAAACTGATGAGCACAACTTTCGAACCTTGGGGTGCTACCGAGAAACGTTGCCGATCGAGGAAGCGGAGATTTGGGGGAACGGTGCTGTCGTGGAAACACCCCACATCGATTCCATCGCGGCCCGCGGCGCCATCTGCACATCCTTTTACGCGACATCCCCCGTGTGCACGCCTTCGCGAGCCGCGTTCTTCACAGGACGGTACCCGCAGAACACCGGCGCCTATCAAAATGACCGGCCCCTTCGCGGCGACATGGTGACGTTTGCCGAAGTTCTTCGGCGTGAGGGTTACGCGACCGGTTACGCGGGCAAGTGGCATTTGGATGGGCCCGGGAAACCGCAGTGGGGACCTGAACGTCAGTTCGGTTTCACTGACAATCGGTTCATGTTCAATCGAGGGCACTGGAAGAAGTTTGATTTCCAAGACGGCCAACCGATCGTGGCAGCGACCAACAAGAACGGTCAACCGAGCTACGACCTAGCGGGTGCGGACGAGAAGACCTTCAGCACCGATTGGTTGTGTGATCGAGCGGCTGACTTCATTCGTGAAAATGCGGCGGAACCCTTTTGTTATCACTTGTCATTGCCGGATCCTCACGGCCCCAACACGGTCCGGGAACCGTACGACACAATGTATGAAGACATGGCCGTCCGTCCGCCGATGACATTCCAGCTGGAGGGGGAACAACCGGGGTGGTTGCCGACGACAAATCGGAACGCAGAACAACGGTTCAACGCCCGCTTGATGACACAGTATTTCGGAATGGTTCGTTGCATCGACGACAACGTTGGGAAGTTATTGGCTCTGTTGGAAGAGCTGAGTTTGACCGAGCGAACCGTGGTGGTCTTCACTTCGGATCACGGGGACCTCTGTTACGAACACGGCCGATTGAACAAAGGCAATCCTTACGAAGGCAGTGCAAAGGTTCCCATGATCCTCGCCGCGCCGGGCTTCGTTCCGGCGGGGTTGCGAATCGATCAAGCGATGGGCACCGTTGATTTCGCACCCACCCTGCTGTCATTGCTGGAGAAAGAAGTCCCGGATGGAACTCAGGGACGCAACCTTTCGGAATGGTTTCGAAAGCAGGAGTCGGGTGATGAGGAGCCCCAAGGCAACAGTGTCACGTTTTTGCGAGCCGCCTCGAGCAAGGCGGCTTGGGTCGCTGCGGTGACGGATCGCTACAAGCTGATTGTGTCGGCAGGCGATCGGCCCTGGTTGTTTGATTTGAAGGAGGACCCGCACGAAATCACCAATCACATCGGCAAACCGGAAAACCAAGCGATCGCCGCGAGGCTGGCGCAGTCCATGTTGCGGTACGGCGACCTCATGAAAGACCCTCAACTGACCGAGGGGAAACTGCGGGACGATTTGCTGAATTTGCAAATTCGTCCATGACAACGGTCCGGTCGGTGTGATCAACACGACAATTTGCATTCAAGCGGCCAAAGTGCCATGATCTTTCCAAGGGTGTTTCCACCCTCCCCCTTTTTAGCTTTCGTAAAGGCAAACGAATGAAGCGAGCTTTGTTGGTCATCGATGTCCAGCGTGAATACTTCGATGGTGCATTTCCAATTCGACATCCCGTTGGGCACTTGGAATCAATCCTGGAAGTCATGGATCAGGCCCGTGACGCCAAGGTTCCCACGGCGGTGATCCGGCACCACCAACCCGATCCAGAGTCGCCTGTGTTTTGCAAAGGCAGCGAGATGTGGCAGCTGCATCCCGAGGTGGAATCGCGGCACCGAGACGCGTTGATCGACAAGGCTTTGCCAGGGTCGTTTACCAACACGGACCTCGAGGATTTTTTAAAATCCAACGAGATCGACACGGTCAGTATCGCGGGTTACATGACTCAGGTTTGTTGCGACACGACGGCCCGACAAGCCTTTCATCGTGGGTACCAGGTTGAATTTCTAAGTGACGCAACCGGGACGTTGGATGTGTCCAACAAAGCCGGGTCTGTGACCGCGGAACAACTGCATGAATCGATCTTGGTCGCGCAGCAGATGTTCATTAGCGATGTGATCGATCGGAAAGAATGGTCGTCACGTTTGTAGGTCTCCTCCCCTTTTGAGATGAAGTCATGAGAACAACGCACTCCGCGAAAATAGTGGACGTGACCGCGATCGGCATCGCGTCGATGGTGGGTTTGGTGTTGTTGGCCGGCGTCGTCCCTCGGATGCGACAAAGCGCGAGGCGGACAACGTGCGAGATGAATCTCAAGCAGTTGGGGTTGGCATTGCACAACTACCATTCTGCGTACCGGATGATGCCGATGGGATGCGGCGGGACCTCGTCCGGAAGTCTGGAACAGCCACTTTTGGGCAACGCGAATCGGCTGAGTCCGCTGGTGGGTTTGACGCCCTTCATGGAACAGCAAGCACTGTGGGAAAAGATTGCCAACCCATTGCGAGTGAACGGGGAAAGCTTCCCGGCGATGGGACCGGCTCCTTGGTTTGATCCAGACAAATACACACCTTGGCGTCAGCGGCCCGAGGGGATGGTCTGTCCCGCCGATCCAACGGCGAAAGACTTTCCGACGGCGGCGAGTTACACGATCAACTATGGCGACGCGGTCATGAACGTGGGGGCCTCACCGCTCGAAGACATGCCGCCCTATGACCGAACGCCGGGTGCTCTAAGAGGAATGTTCGGCTATCAAATGGTGTTTCGTTTTCGCGATGTATTGGACGGTTTGTCCAACACGTTGTTGATGAGCGAAGCTCGGATTGGCGGCGTCCGGGTTGCCAAGAACGTTTCCGGATTGATCGAACGACCGGCGGTTTGCATCGAAGCTCATGAGGACGATTCAACCAAGTTCTGGCCGGAGGGACGAGGTGCGTGTTGGGCCGATGGATCGCTGTTGTCGATGGGAGTGCAAACGATCTTGCCGCCAAATTCACCCTCCGCAACGTCCAAGAAGGGCGAACTCGAAGGCGTGATGTCAGCGTCCAGCCTGCACGGTGAAGGCGCCCATGTGTTGATGGCAGATGGAGCCGTTCGATTCGCGAGCAACTCGATTGATGCGGGTGATCAGGAGTCTCCGACGGTTGCCGAAGGGCACTTGGACGGCGGGAAAACGCTTCCCCCTGGCAGTCCCAGTCCGTTTGGAGTTTGGGGAGCGATGGGGACACGTGCCTCGCAAGAAGTTTTCGATCGGAGCGTCCTGTCCGACCCGGTGCACTCCTTTTCAAAAGCAGAATTGGCTGAATTTGCCAAATTCGAACTGGAGACTTGGCATGCAGCCAAAGGCACCGGAAAAATCAAAGCCCGGCAGGTTGATCTGTCTGACAAGGGAATCTTGGTTCTCTTGTCGGAGCAAGGCGACATTCGTCGGTTGGGACTGTCTAAATTCAGCAGCCAGGATGCCTACCGAGCGGTGACCACTCACCGGCAACGCATGCGAGAAAAAGCAAAGCTGATGGTCGAGCATTTGTCGAAGCAGCTCGATTTGTTGGAAGACAAGCAGTTCGAAACCTTTGTCCGCGAGTGGGTTGTTCTTCAGGATGCAGAGCAACCGAACGATCCCGCGACGATCCAAGCGATCGTGAAAGCAAGACGTGGCGAGCTGATCACTCGCTATGACCAAATGCTGGAAGTGCTCGTCACAATGAACCCGGTCGCTCTCAGTCAGATGCAAGATGCTTTGGCGAGGGGGAATGGACCGGTTCGTAAATTTGCCATGGAGTTTTTGGATGGCCGCTGGAAGCTGATCCTCGACGTCCACGTGAGTCAACGCGGTGTTCCCCAGCCGATTCAGTTCATGCGTGCGGTGATGCCTGCCAACGATCCTTTTGGTGCTCGGTAGGTGCCCTCGAACCAGTGAGCCGAAACCATGGTGTCTCGTTGAGTACCCTGCCATTCGCGCACGGATGCAGTCGCCTTTTCCTTGGGAGTTCTCCGATGAAGTCAAAGCTTTCGTTCATCGACCTGGTCATCGTCGGTGTGATGGCGTCAGTCGGATTCAGTTTGCTGTTGCCCGCGATTTTGCGTCAGCGTGCCGCGGCTCGTAACGCCCTGTGCGCCAGCAACCTGAAGGCGTTGGGATTGGCGATGCATAACTATCACGCGGCCTTCAATCAATTGCCGCCGGGATTGGGGGGAACGGTTGGCGGGGAAGACGACACTTGCAATCAAGGTCGACTCGGTCCGATCGTGGGTTTCACTCCCTTCCTGGAACAGCAGGCATTGTGGGAGAAAATCGCCAATCCGTACGTGTCCCCCAAAACCGGAAAACGGTTCCCGCCGATGGGACCAGCGCCTTGGTTTGATGCGGCGGAATACGATCCTTGGGCGTCTGCGTTTTCGACTTTGCGTTGTCCTGATGACATGGAAACGCAACCGGAAACGCCGAAACAAGAACCGATCGTGGTCACGACTTTAGCCATGCCCGATCTTCCACCGGGGGCAATCGACTCAACGACCTTGTGCAACTACGTGATGTGCTACGGCGATGGAACCTATTTGATGGGCGAGATGATTGACATCAATGATGTGGAGGCAGTGAATCGGGTGCGGGCTGGGATGCGGGGTGCATTTTGTGGAAACCAGCGAATGCGATTTCGAGACATGTTGGACGGGTTGTCCAATACGATCGGGATGTCCGAAACGATTTCGCCCGGAATCAATGACGCGAAAGAATCTCACATCGCCCAGGGCATCAAGGGTTTGAGTTTGAATCCATCGCTGTGTTTGAAGACACGCGATGGTGACCATGCGGATTGGTGGGACGTTCGCCGGGGATCTCGATGGGCGGATGGGACGCTGGCGATCAGCGGTTTCCAAACCGTGTTGCCACCCAATTCACCGACCTGTTTGTCAGATTTGGGAATGGAGGATCCAATTGCCTCCGCATCGAGTCGGCATCCTGGCGGCGTTCACGCGTTGATGCTGGACGGACGGGTTGTATTCATTGGCGACAGTATCGATTGCGGTGATCCTTCGCAGCCGGGAGTTTCCGTCGGTGAAGACTACGCGCGTCCGGGGTCGCCGAGTCCGTATGGGGTGTGGGGCGCGTTGGGAACGCGAGCTTCCAAAGAAGTGTTGCCGAACCCGAATCCAGATTTGAAGCCTGTTGAAACGGGGCCCGTTGGCAATCGAAACGGTCAAGCCCAAGGGAACGATCCTGAACGCCGATGGGCGACGTGGACCGATCGCGATGGCAAGCATCGCTTGAAGGCAAGGGTCAACCGGATCATCGATCGTGAAACGGTTGAACTGGAGGACAGTCGAGGCATCCTGCACCGCGTGCCTCTGAACACGTTGTCAGACAGCAGCATTGTGATGGCGGTGACGATGTATGAGATGGGGTTGGAATTGAAAGCTGCGGCCAAGCCGGAGTGATCGAAGGCAATCAGAACTTCAACGATTCACGTGGCTGCATTGGATTGGCCGCGTCGAATTGCTCGATCAGTTTCTTGGAGTCGTCGTCGATCGATTCCGGCAATTGAATTTGCAGTTCGACCATCAAGTCTCCGTCTGTGCCCTTGGGGTTGCGAACGCCTTGCCCCTTGAGCCGCAAACGTTTGCCACTGGAACTGCCAGCGGGAATCGAGAGTGCGATCGTCCCTGCGGGAGTCGGCACGTCGACCTTGGCACCCAAGGCGGCTTCGGCCAGTGTGATCGGCAGCTTGAGTTCCAAGTTGTTGCCGTTGCGTTTGTAAAACGGGTGGTTGTCGACTTGAATGATCAGGATCAGGTCGCCTGCGCCACCGGATCCGGGTTGCCCTTGCTCTCGCAAACGGATCTTGCTGCCTGAACTGACTCCGGGCGGAATCGTCACCGACAGTTTTTCTTGTTTGCCTCCACGAGCGAGGTAGAACTCGACTTTGTCGCCCAGCACCGCGGTGCGGAACGTGACGGACAACTCGTGCCGAATGTTTTGGCCTCGTTGCGGGGGCGCGGATCGCTGGCCGCCACCGAACGGTGACCCTTGGCCTCCGCGAGCTCCACCCGCATGCGCCCCACCACCGAGAATTTGTTCAAAGAAGTCGTTGAATCCGTTTTCGAATCCAGCTCCTCCTCTTCCACCACCGCCGCCGCCACGGCCAGCTGCGCCGAAAATCTGTTCCAGATCCAATCCGTCGAAGGATGGGTCTGCTCCTCCGCCGCCGCCACCACCGGCATTCGGATTCCATCCACCGCGAATTTTTTCGAAGTCGGAACCGTAGCGGTCGTACGCCGCACGCTTTTCCTCGTCGCCGAGAACTTCGTAAGCTTCCTGAACACGCTTGAATTTTTCTTGCGCGTCGGGGTTATCGAGATTCATGTCCGGATGGTACTTCCGGGCCAATTTGCGATAGGCTTTGGTCAGTTCAGCCTTCTCGGCGTCGCGAGAAACTCCCAGCGTTTGATACAGATCTTCAGCCACAGTGTGTCAATGATTTGGAAGGCAATGGTGTCATTTTGACAGGAACAGTCGTTTGAGGATTCACCATAGCAAACACCGAACCACAGACCGATGGGGGAAGGTTTGGAAGTTGGTTTGTCCCCTTTTGGCACTGTTTTCGTGCGGTTTCGTCACAAATGCTCCGATTTGGGCCGATGGCGATTTGACGCTGCGGGTGGTGGAGGAATCGACGGGCGAACCGACCATCGCGAGAATGGAATTGACGCGTCAACTGCCCGTCACCACGCGGCGGACATCCCGGCCAAAGACCGTTGCGGTGGCTCCACGACGATCGCTGTCGTCCGGGCCTGGGTTTGTGCTCGACGAATTCGCGGACCTGTCGCTGCAGGATGGCGCGTACGAGTTCAAGCTGACACGAGGGCCCGAGTCGCGGGTTTTGCGGGGCACCTTCGATGTCCAACGCGGCAGCGAGGACGAACATCAGCTCGCTCTGCCACGCATGGTTCGGATGCGACCGGAAGGTTGGACCAGCGGCGATTGCCTGCTGCCTCGCTCCCCCGAAAGTTTGCCGATGCGGATGACAGCGGAGGATCTGCATCTGGCGACTGTGATTCGAGATCCCGACGTTGCTGGACGGGGGACAGAAAAACCGATCCCACGTCGCAAGGCGGGCAAATTGTTTGGAGAGGGCGATTCGATTCTCACGCCCGAGGGTTGGCCGACGGAACCTCTGTGGATCGATGCGAACGTCGATTGCCTGGCAGGGTTGGCGTTCTACCGGGATTTGGCGGACTCCGATTGGCAACCGACTGCATCGGGAGAATTCGCTTCGGAGGAACTGGCTTCGCTAGGTTGGCTGGCAGGTTTGCCGGCGGATTCTTCCACGCGTGTTGCGGTTGAAAATCCATTCGCGTGGTTGCTGCCGATCTGGTTGGCCAGCGAGAAAATCGACGGTGTGTTTGTCCTGGGGGATTGGTTGCAACTGAATGAATCGGTGACGCGCGTGCCGGAGGGACGCATGCTTCAACCTGCCAATCGAAACGATGCGACTCAGCTCGGACGTGACGCCGAACAGATCCACTGGCAATTGTTGGAGTCCGGTTTTCGCCTGGCACCGATGGCGGGATCCGGCGACGACCCAGGCAATTCACCCGTGGGATACAACCGTTTGTACGTGGCCGGGCGTTCGCAGGCTTCCTCGTTTGATTCGCGGGAAGAAGCAGTCCCGGTGGGCACAAAGGAAGATTGGTGGGACGCGGCCTGGGAAGGTTGCAGTTTCGCGACCAACGGACCCTTGATGCGGACCAACTTGGACGGGCGTTTGCCCGGGCATGTGTTCGAGATCAACCCCGCGGAAGTCGGCGAAGGCGAATCGGTGGAGCTGACTGCGGAGGTGATTCTGAATGTCCGTGACCCGGTCGAATACTTGGAGGTCATCCACAACGGCCGGTTGCACTACAGCGCGAAGTTGGACGAATTCGCCAAGGCTGGTGGCCGGATTCCGCCGCTAAAAATCAAAGAATCCGGCTGGGCGACGGTCCGAGTGGTGACGTTGCACGAGGACCATTACCGGGCGGTGATTTCGTCGCCGTGGTATTTTGAAGTCGGCGGGCAGCCGCGAATCACGGCACGCAGCGTGGCTTTTTTCAAGGAATGGTTGGGCGAAACCGAGCAGCGATTGGCGAAGTTGCCACCCGACCAACTGAATGCGTTTGTGCCCTACGTTCGTGCGGCTCGCAAGTTTTGGGCGGAGCGGGCCGCGCTGGCAGGGTCCTGAACCATTTGCGGATGGGGTTTGGATTGGGGGATTGGTCGCGAGCGAGATTTGAATTGCCGCCTCTCGTCAAACTGCCGCGGATCGTCGAAACTGCTCGTTATGACGAATCTTGCTAGCGATCTGTTTCCCCACCCGTCGTCGGAATTCTCCATCGACGGTCACACCCTGCGCTATATCGACACGGCGGCCGAAGCCAAATTCGCGGGTTCCGAAGTCGAAAAACCGGATTCTGGAGCCGAGAAACAAAGCGACCTGCCGACGTTTGTTTGCGTGCACGGCAATCCGACGTGGAGTTTTTACTATCGCCGGATCATTGAGCGATATGGCAAGCAGCAACGCGTGATCGCGGTCGACCACATCGGCTGCGGTCGCAGCGACAAACCGTCGGCAGAAGATTTCCCCTACACGATGGCGGCGCATCGCGACAACTTGATTCGGTTGGTCGATGAGTTGGATCTGAAGAACGTGATCCTGATCGCTCACGATTGGGGTGGCGCGATTGGATTGTCGGCCATGCATGCTCGTCGCGAACGGTTGGCGGGGATCGGGTTGCTGAACACCGCCGCGTTCCCACCCCCGTACATGCCACAGCGCATCGCGGCTTGCCGGATGCCACTGTTGGGGACCCCTGCCGTTCGCGGATTGAATTTGTTTGCTCGCGCCGCGATCACGATGGCGATGTCGCGGACGAAGATGAAACCGGATGTCGCGGCCGGGTTGTTGGCTCCTTATGACAGTTGGAAAAACCGAGTCGCGATCGATCGGTTTGTGCGCGACATCCCGCTCAATGATTCGCATCCCACGATGAAAACGCTTCGTCAGTTGGAATCCGATTTGCCTGACTTGGCGTCGCTGCCGATCTCGCTGATTTGGGGCATGAAGGATTGGTGCTTCCGACCGGAATGCTTGCGACGTTTCGAAGCGGTTTGGCCCGACGCGGAAGTCACCGAACTGGCTACAACCGGTCACTATGTGATCGAAGATTCACCCGAAGAAACTTTGCAAGCCATCGACTCCTTGCTGAGTCGTGTCAAGGAACGCATCGGTGCGGCGTGATCCGTGGCAATGGATTGCGAAAACCGTTCGCAGTCCTGCGGATGCGATTCAGTACGCGTGTGTGCTGGAGGCGACTGCACCCAAAGCAGGCAACGTTCATCCTGTCGCCAAGTTTGATGATCTTTGTTTTGCCGACTTTGTTGTGTCCGCTGAAATCGCGGCGAGCGAATTGACGGCCACAACATTGGATTTGGGTGCCACACTGTTGGGGTTGGGTGACCGCGTTCACGCGGTGATCCAGCAAACGCGATCCCGGACAAACACCAACGTCAATCTGGGCATCGCGTTGTTGTTGTCCCCGATCGTTGTGGCAGAAGAACGGTATCGAACCTCGGACATCTCGTGGACGTTGGACGCGTGGCGTGAGGCCACGGCCAATGTGCTGTCGACGCTGTCGAGCGATCAAAGCCAGCGGATGGGAGAAGCGATCGCGATGGCCGCCGCCGGGGGAATGGACGGGGACTATCAACCGGAGGACCCGGCGTTGGATGTTCACGCCGCGTCCAAATCGTTTGACGTGATGGCCGGGATGCGAGAAGCAAAGGACCGGGACTTGATCGCGGCCGAATACGCAAACGGTTTTGAGAGTTTTTTTGCCGAGGTTGTGCCGATCGTGGAAGCGTCCACGGGCGACACCGGCGACCTTCTGTCAGGGATCGCGCTGGCTCATTTGCAACTGTTGGCTGATCGGGGTGACTCGTTGATCGCTCGCAAGAACGGTCGCGAAGCCGAGCGGCAAATTCGAGATCGAGCTCAGCGTTGCCTGGACGCTTTTGCAAGCGAGGGTGACTTTGAATCAATCGTTGCGTTCGACCATCACTTGCGGAGCGACGGTCACCGGCTGAACCCAGGCACGACGGCCGACTTCATCGCCGCTGCGGTTTACGTGTGTTTGCGAATGCGCTCTCACCTGTCCTGAAGTCGTGCCGTTTATCGAGGCTGCGTTTGAGCGGGTTTCTGATGATGCACCTCTCCTGAAACGAAGTTTGGGGGGAGGTCGAGCGACGCCGTTCAGGCGTACGCGAGGGAGGGGGCCGAGCATGGGAAGCGGCGCGGATTGCCCTCCCCCGGAAATCTCGCTGAACGCTCGCTTTCCGACCCCTCCCGCTGCGCGGGCGGGGTTCTCAAGGCGCTACTGGCACAGCACTTAAAAACTGCACGGCCTCATTCCTTGGCTTGCAGTTGTTGCTTCAAACGTTCAATTTCTCGCTGCAACTCTTCCACCGTGGGTGACTTGGCTTCGGCGGGCAAGGTGTCCGGTTCAGCCACGGGAGTCGGCTTCGCGGGCGGAAGACTTTCGGAGCCGGATACGGCCCCATCGGCCGGCAACGCGAGCGGATCAATCTCAACGGTTGGCGGCGCGGTGGGCTTGGGCGATGGCAGGGTTTCGGTGGGAGCCGGGAGTGTGAACGACGCCTTGGGTTCGGCACTCGGTGCAGGCAACTCCTCGCCAGTGGGTGCTTGCGAATTCGATCCGTTGCCACCGAGCATCTTGCCAAACACCGATCCCATCCCGCCAAGGAAACCGCCGGATTCAGTGCCGCTGGCCTCGGGGGTTTCTTCGTTGGCATTCGCGGCATCCCTTTCGGAGTTCGCGATCGCGGACCGTGTGGGCGCGCCACCGGGACCACCCATTTCAATTTGCTTTTGAAGCATGGCGTCGCCCCGAATCAAACCGAATTCGATTTGATCACCTGGTTGGAGGATCGAAATTTCTCGCAGCAAGTCGTCGGTGCCACGAATGAGCCGACCTGAGGCCGAGACAATTCGATCTCCCACGGCGAGTCCCGCGACTTTGCCCGCGGTGTTCTCGGGGACTGACACGACCGAGACGCCTCGTTGCGGTGTCGCGTCACGAACTTCGATTCCGAGGGAACCTCGTGAACGGGCGAGCCTAGGAGTGGTGTTGTTCGTTGGCGGTGACAAGCGTTCGGAGGCTGGTGGGGGAAGTTGCGGCGCGGGCAACTCGTTGGCCCGTGGCTGATTGCGATTGGTGTTGTCCAGGACGCTTTGGCTGGAAGGGGGGAGTGTGATCGGTGGCTTGGCAGCGACACGAGCGCTGCTGATCGCTGGAACATTTCCGCGATACAGACGCCCGCCTCGGAACAATTGCATGGCGACGGCAGGCGCTTGGCCGGGCGTGGATCGAATGTCGTCGAGGGCGGAAACCGCTTCATCGAGCGTTCGTGTTCGCGAGTTTCCGATCGCGACGATCAAGTCGCCAGGGCGGACACCAGCCTCATCGGCTCGTGATTGCGACGAGAAGCCATCGACACGCAGGCCTTGGTAGCCGCCGACGACCGCAGGCGAGACTCGCATGCCGAACTGAACGTCATCGGATGCAATTTCACCCGCGCGTCCTGTGGTGGCGGATTGGCCATCGACCGTGGACGCACTCCGCAGGGTTGCCGAGGTGCGGCGGTCGGCTGACGCGTTGTTCCTCGGGATCGGCGTTGCCAGGGTTCGGGGGCGTGCCGAACTGGCGCGGTTGGAGGCCGCGGGGTTTTGGTACGGTGGCTGGGAAAGCGGAGATGGCGGAGGCGATTGAATGCGGTTCCGCAAGCGTTCCAGCAGACGTTGGGCCGACGCATCCGAAGCGTCGATCGCATGCAGGCACGAAATCATCGACAGGCAGACGGCCCAGCGAATCCAGTTCGAGCGTCGACCTGATCGAAGCATTTGTCTCTCCACTTTAGAAGCGATCCGAAAAGGGGTCTGACCCTTTGGAGGTGTGCTGTTTTGGTGTAGTTTGCGGCCTCGCCGGAGAGGGTCAGACCCCTTTTCGGATGACGGAAGGTTCCTTCGAAACATCGCTTCCCGACGTGTGGGAGCGGGTTCAGAAGGACGCGGTCAATCGATCATAGAGAGAATGATGGGGAACGCCAACCAATTCGGGTTCGATGAACGGTCCAGTGGAACCCAGGCGGCCCGCCTCGGTGATGCGGAGGACCAGGCTCTGCGGTTTCGCCCGTTTGCTCTGGCGGAGTTGCCCACGCTGCTGCCCGCGGCGCTGGAACGAATCCCGCCAGGTCGAGCGGTGATGGTCGCGGACCAAATTCGTTCGGCGATCTCGCGGCAGGTCACCGACCAGCTGATATTGCTAGTCAGCGAGGCTTCTGACGCGATTGCGATCGTGCTGGGAGCCGCGGACAGCGACATGGCGACCGTTTTGCACGCCGGCCCGATCGTCTTGCCGACGGAGCAAGCATCCCGGCCCGATCATCGAGCAACCGAAAATTCACAGTTGGCGGTTGGGCTTGGCCGGACACTTGGTCAGATTTGCCAGCAACGGGGCATTCAGTTCCTGCAGTGGGCGACGGCCTGGCCACTGGAAGAAGCGACCTCGGACGGGCTAGACTCGGGCGGCCCGGGTGCCAAATCCCTTGATTTGCAGGGTTCGTGGCCGCATTGGATGGGGTTCACAAATGTTGGCGACCTGGAATATCTCGCGCTCGACCTCAGCGATTCATTTTCGTTGGAGTCTTCGTTGGCGTCCTTGGACGCCCCGCTGCAGTTGGACGCTCTTTCGGTCGACGTGAATGATGCCGAGCAGATGAACCAAATGCGGGATTTGGTCCAGCGGACTTACCTCGGGTCGATGGATTGTCCCGCGCTGGAACAATTTCGGACCGCGGCGCAGATCATGGACGGCTACCAAGAGGTCCCCACGTACGCGCCGGATTTGTGGTTCATGTTGTCAGAACGTCCAGGCGGCGAACCCCTGGGTTGCTTGTTGATGGCACGCCACGGCGGCGACCCCGCATCGGTTTTAGAAGTGGTCTACATGGGCGTGGTCCCTGATGCGCGAGGCCGCGGTTTCTCACGTGACATCCTTTCGTTGGCGCTGCAGTGCTGTCGTGAAGAATCTGCCGCCCGAATGATCCTTGCCGTGGATCGATCAAATCGTCCCGCCCGAGACGCCTACATGCGTTTGCCGATGCAAACCGTGTTGCGAGAATCAGTTTGGGCGAGAAATACTACCGCCTGAGAATACGAAACACTTGTGCATCGATCTTGAATCCCCTCGCCGGAATGAGGTATCGACGTTCTGCAGAACGTGCCTCCCTTTTCCGCTCCATGCGCTGTCGTGATTCGATATGTCTGAAAACTCTCTCTCACCAACCAACCTTGCTTCCGAAATGAACTTGGGAGCCGCCGAAGTTCCGCCACCAAGTTTTGCCGACGCCACGTCGGACTTGGTCAGTCAGATGACCGAAGGCAACTTCAATGGCCTGACGGACTACGCCACCACACATCTGGCGCCCGCGCTTCTTTCAGCGGGCCTGGGTTTGTTTGTTGTCTTCATCGGGTATTTGGTTGCCAAGTATTTGATGCGCGTGATCAGTCGTCCTGTGTGCCGACGTGTGGACGAGACGCTCGGCAAGTTTGTCGGCAAGATGGTGTTCTATTCGGTGATGTTTGCCGTCGTCGGTGCTGTGTTGACCAAGTTGGGCGCCCCGCTGGGTGGCTTGGCAGCGATGCTCGCAGCGGCTGGCTTCGCGATTGGTTTGGCATTCCAAGGAACGCTCAGCAATTTCGCCTCGGGCGTGCTGATGCTGGTCTTCCGTCCATTCAAAGTCGGTGACGTTGTCAACGCAGCTGGCGTGACAGGCAAAGTCGATGAGATCGATTTGTTCACAACGACGTTGGACACCCCTGACAACCGACGCATCATTGTTCCCAACAGCGCAATCGCAGGCGGCACGATTGAAAACATCAGTCATCACCAACATCGCCGCGTCGAAGTGCCCGTCGGTGTGGACTACTCCGCCGACTTACAAACCACCCGAGCGGCACTTCAAAAAGCAGTGGATCAGTTGGCCGCCAATGTGATTCAAGGCGAAAACCGAGGCAGCGCTGTCGTGCTGGCTGGACTGGGTGACAGTGCCGTGAATTGGAAGGTCCGCATGTGGGTCGCCGGTTCCAATTTTTGGCCGATGACAGAAGCATTGACCGGCGAAATCAAAATGCAACTGGATGCCGCCGAGATCGGTATCCCCTTCCCTCAAATGGATGTGCACGTGCATCAATTTGCAGAGGCCGCCGCAAATGCTGAAAAGGCTGGACGCACGCGACCAACCCGTCGTGGCGCAGATCGCATGGTTGGCTGAGGGGCAACCGCCTGTGAATCAAGCAAATGAGGACACCAGCCCCGTGGTCTGTGCCAGCGAATGGTTTGGGTAGCGAAACTCGTCCCGAGTCTTGATTTGCGTGACGAAATCCCGAAAGTCTTGACGACTTTCGCTACGGTGATGGGAAGTTCGGGAAACGGCGAATCCGCGAACGAAACCGCTGTCGGCTAGCCCGGCGGTGACGCTGTGAAGTATGCTGAGGCCACCGAGTCAGATCGGTGGCCTTTTTTCGTAGATGCCGTTCCATCAAACCATCCATCGGTACGACCATGTGGCACACTAGCCAAGGCGATCGCACGCTCGACGGTGCCGAAGCGGAATTGATGCAGCGATTGATTGAATCGCTGCTCGAAGATTTGTTGTTGCAGTTTGATGAAGAGTGGCAACCCGATGCCGATTGGTCCTGCGACACCGGGGTGGAACTGTTCGACAATCTTCACAGTGAACAACAAATCGCGCTCCTGCATGATGTCGCCCATCACTTGCTCGAGCCCACCCCTGAGGGCATGACTCTCAGTGCGATTGCCGAAGCCACCGTGGCAGCTCTGTTTGCGGAACTGCATCACCACGTGGAAATGGAATTGGATCTGTCGTTGGACGTCAACAATGTTCATTGGCGACAGTTGATTCGCGACGCAGCCATCGAATGCCTCGTCCGCGATGATTTGTTGGGAATGGACCGACCGGCTGACGACGTCATTCAAGTGGACGAGGTGTTGCCGACTGATTTTCGAATTCCCGATCTGCATTCGCTGGACAGCTTCGCGTGGGATGATCTGATCGAATCGCTCGCGGATCAGATTTTGTGGGATCGCGATTTTGAAATGGCTTCGCTGTTTTTGGACGAAGACCCTCGGCGATCCGCCACCCGTCGGGAAGTGATGGGAATCGACGCGAATTACTTTGTGCAAATCCCTCCTGATCCGCGGCCCAGCGAGATGCCCTCGTTGGTGTCAGCAACGCAGGCGTTGATCCGCCGCAAACCACGCTGAAGAAGACGGCTCCCCGATCCCGTTTCAAGAATCCCGTCAGACGAACTCACCGACCCAATTGATGAAACGCAACGCGATTCTCTTGACCAATGATGACGGGATTGATGCTCCCGGTTTGCTCGCGATGCATCGCACGATCACGCAGTGGATTCGTGCGACCGGGAACGCGGACCGGTATGAGATCACGGTGGTCGCGCCGGATCGAGGTCGCAGTGAATGCGGTCACAGCGTCACCACAACCCGCGACCTCACCGTCACCGAAACACAAACCGGATGGTTCGCGGTGGACGGGACGCCCGTGGATTGCGTTCGCTCCGCGATGACGGTGCTGTGTCCCCACGCTTCGGTGGTTTTTTCAGGAATCAATGCGGGGGCGAACCTGGGGGTCGATCTGTTGGTCAGCGGAACGTTTGCCGCGGCTCGAGAAGCGGCGCTGCACGGCGTTCACAGCATGGCGGTGTCGCACTATCGCCGACCGGATGTGCCCAAGACATGGGATCACACGGGGCGTTGGCTGCGGCCGGTGTTGGATTCGTTTTTCAACGACATCCCGTTGGTCGGAAACCCTCCGGCCCCTGGGCGTGACGCTTCGAGGTTGACGAGGGAGGACGACGAGCATCAGCCAGGGCAGCTATGGAATGTCAACTTGCCAGCAATCGATCCCGCGACAGAGATGCCACCCGTTTTCGACTGCGAGGTGGAGCGGCAACCGATGAAGCGAGCCGGAACGCGGACGGGGCACACCGAGAGCGACGGCACGTCTCAAATTGCGAGTGGATCAGTCGGGTTTGCGAGTCAGCAACCGATTCGGATTCAATCGGACTTTCATGGACGCCCCAGGACGTCGGGAACCGATGTGGAACGCTGTTTTTCGGGCCATCTGACGATCAGCCGGATCAGTCCTTATCCCGCTTGAGGGCCAATGCCGCATTGGAGCAGCATGATTGGCGGGGTTCCAAGTTCACCAAAGCGGCGGGCTGGTTGAGCGCAAGGCCGTGGAGGTTCTCGAATGGGGGCACCTTCGAGACTGAATTTTTTGCCAAATTCCTTCGGAGGATCCGAAGGCCGGATTCACACGGTGAGCGATTTCGCACCAACCGCAGGTTCACACTGGTCCCTTAAAGCACAGTTGCGGGACTCATGGATGGAGTTGATCCATCGTCGTCTGTCGTTCACTCACCCTCAGACGTGTTCCGAGGAACATGCAGGCAGGGTGCGAGAGCGGACCGGGATCCAGTGTGAGAAAGCGGCATTCAACGTTCGGCTTGACCCGCGACAGCGATGTCATGTTCCAGAACCGCAGAGTTCGGAGCACCCGCTTTGTGCTGCTGAACAGGAGCAACGCTCTCCTTTTTGTCCAACTCACCACGGACGATCGAAACTTCTCGTGGAGCTTCGATCCCAATGGCGACGCGATTGCCAGCGATGCGATTGACCGTGATCACGATGTTGTCACCGATGACCAGCTTTTCGCCTTCTTTTCGACTGAGTACCAACATTTCTGAATCCTTTCCCGGAGGGATACTTTTGCGTTTTGAAAATCGTTTCAAGTGTTGGTCGTTCAAGATCAACCTCTCTGATGTGAGAGGGCCGATGCCGAACCCGTTTGCAACAGGAAGCAACTCGCTTCCTGTGGAAACTTTAATGAGCAATACCTGCGCCATAAAGTTCGCCCAAACCACCGAATCTTCGCAATAATTTCGCTCGTGCTAAAAAATTGCATCTCAAATCGATTTCGAATCGCTTTGAGAACCGATCTGATTCGGATCGATCATCCACCAGGTGATGGATGTCTCACCAAACTCATTTCAAAACGAGAGGCCGTCTCACCCTGAGACAACTGAGTCTCTCGTCCACACAAGTAGTATCAGCTTGGGGCGTGACACGTTTGGTCACGCACGCAGATGAGCCAGGACTTTTTCGGTGTTGGGGCCTGGAATCACGCCTTTTTCAGTGACCAATGCCGTCACCAAATCAGCCGGCGTGACGTCAAACGCCGGATTCACCACCGCAACACCCTCGGGAGTTTGTCGCGGTGAGTCGGTTCCGCAGGGGTACGAGACCTCGTCGCCGTCGCGTTGCTCGATCGGAATCAAATCGCCTGATTCCAGTTCCGGGTCGAAGGTGTTTGTCGGTGCTGCGACGTAGAACGGGAGGTTGTGGTGCTTGGCCAGCACCGCCAGAGGGTAGGTGCCGATTTTGTTCGCGACGTCCCCGTTGGCCGCGATTCGGTCGGCGCCCACGATGACGGCATCGACCAGCCCCTGCCGCATCAGGCTGCCTGACATCGAATCGGTGCAAACCGTCACGGGAATTCCGGCTTGATGCAGTTCCCAGGCCGTCAGTCGGGCTCCCTGCAGCAATGGCCGCGTTTCATCGGCAAATACTTGCAGTGTGTGACCCGATTCTTGCAGGTGGTAGATCGGTGCCAGAGCCGTTCCCCACATCGAGGTGGCCAGCGCCCCTGCGTTGCAGTGCGTCATGACGCGTTGGCAATCGGCCAACAGCGTCGCGCCGTGTCGACCGATGGACCGGCACATTTGCCGGTCATCATCGTGAATGCGAACCGCCTCCGCGACCAATCGCTCGCGGAGTTCGGCGACCTGACCGGAAAACCCATCGACAATGGCCCGCATGCGATCCAGGGCCCAGAACAAATTGACCGCCGTGGGGCGACTGGTCGCCAGGTGATCGATCGTTTGCCGATACCGAGTCTGCGCTTCTGGCAGGCTCGCGTCGGCATTCACACTGACCGGGGTCAGTGTGACCCCGTAGGCCGCAGCGATGCCGATGGCCGGCGCACCGCGAACGACCAATCGTTGAATCGCATCGTGCGTTTGGTCAACCGTGGTGCAGACCAAACGCGTCAGCGTTCCAGGCAACTTGGTTTGATCCAGCAGATCCAGTTCTGCGGGCCGCCCGTTGTGGGCGGCGTGATATCGAATCGTTTCAGCATCGTTCACATCAGGGACCGTTGCGCGAGGTTTGGAAAATCAAACGTCAGCCGCACTGGGAACGACGAACCCATCGCGGTACTCGCGAGTTTCCATCGCTTTGGCTTTGTCGTTGTCGACAAAGGTTTCCGCCTCAGGATCAAACTTCAGCACGGGCCCGAGCGACAACTGCTCTTTTTCCGGATCGACGTTGTTGTCCCGGAGGTGCTGCAGCGTTCGGTCGAGTGTGGCTTGATCGTCATCCAACGACGAAATTTTCGCGAGTGACTCGGAGATCGTTTTGGGATCGACCCGGTTTTCTTGACCAACGTAGTACGAAATGTTGCCCAGGTGAGCGATCGCGGCGGACAGGTGACCGCAGCGTGCATCCGCATGCAGCGTCGAGGCATCGCGAGACTGTACCGCATCGAGGAAGTTCGCAAAGTGGTCGTCTCCCACGTTCGATGTCGCTTTGAACTCACGCACCAATTTGCGTTGTTTGTCGAACACGGCGCAGCGGTTGTAGCTGGGACCCTGCACGAGGTAACCGTCTTCCCCGTAGAAGATGACGCCGATCTTGTTGCCTTTGCTGTAACCGAACAACTCGTTGATTTCTTGATCAGCCGATTCGTCGACGCTCAACCCACGTGTTTCAAACACGATGGTTTTGTCGCCGTAATCGTAGATCGAAACTTGCGTGTTGGCGGTGTCGCCTGCATCGACGTAATCGGGGTCTTTGCGTTCGGCTTGGTAGCCCAGTCGACCGGCATAACTCAGCACGGCGTTGGGATGGCGTTCCAGTCCCAGTCCCCAGCGAGCCACATCGGTTTGGTGAGGGCCTTGGTTTCCGGAGTCGCCGTTGCCGTAGTGACGCTGCCAGTGCCAGTCATAGTGGAAACGTTGACGCGTCAGCTTGGGATCGGTGTAGGACGCCGGTCCGCTCCAAAGATTGAAATCGACGCCTGCGGGGATTTCATAGTCGCCCAAAGGACCGATCGACTTGCGCCGTTTGTAGCACAGGCCGCGAGCGAGTTTGACTTCGCCAATTCCGCCATCAGCCAAGAACTGCATGCCTTCGCGACAGCCGGAGCTGCTGCGGCACTGGGTTCCAGTTTGGAACATGCGGCCGTACTTGGCAGCGGCGGCGACGAGCGCCCGTCCTTCGTGAATGTTGTGGCTGATCGGTTTTTCGATGTAGACGTCTTTGCCTGCCTGCATCGCTTCGACACCCATCAACGCGTGCCAGTGGTTGGGCGTGGCGCTGGTCAGGATCTGAACGTCGTCCATGTCCAAGGCTTCGCGAAAGTTCTTGACGACTTTGGGGCGAAGTCCCTGCAAATCGGCGACTTTGTCAGCGCGGCTGTTGCCAACTTTTTCATCGATGTCGACCAACACTCGAATTTCGGTGCGAGGGTCTTTGTCGAATCCGCGAATGTGTTCTCCGCCGCGACTGTTGACGCCGCAGATCGCCACGCCGAGTTTTTCGCTGGGCGAGGTGGCTTGGGCGGAAGCGGACCGGCTGGTGTGAACACCGACGGCCGCCCCGACCGCGATTCCGGTCGCGGTGAACTGACGACGACTGATTCGCGAGGCACGGGCGGAGGAAGCTGGGGCAGGTTTCATGGCGGGCCTATGGAAGGAAGAGGAAGGTGGGACGATGGGGAGACATACACATTATGCATGCTTCGTGCGGCGTATTCATCCACCTTACGCCTCCAAAGTCCCAAGACACGCAATTTTACTCGTCGGCCAAGGAATCTCGCCGATCAGGCCGGTTCGACGGTGGAACCCAGATTTCCTCAAGTGGGTGGAATTGGGGTGTCGGCAAGGGAGGTGCTGGACTTCAAGCGGAACGGGCTTCCAATCTGGGTCACTTGGATTGTGATTGCAGAAATTTGTTGAGGCCCTGGAGGTCATCCGTGTTGATCAGGTCGACTCCCGCGTTGTGGAGGACTGTCCAAGCGGCTGGATGATCGGGCGTCGCCCAGAAGCGGACGCGGCGATTTTGCTGGTGAGCTCGTTCCAAAATCAGGCTCAGCTTTTGACGATCGGCCTCGGGCAGCTCACCCTTCCCACGCCACTTGAAATTGCGGCCCCAGTGGTCGCTGATCAACGGCATCAGGTCGGCTGAGTAATCACCTTCCAAATCACCAAGTCGGCCGTCCACGCCAACAAACCGGGGCAATTCCGTCCGGACCAATTCGATCGGGCGGTTGCCACTGATGATGGCGGTGACGCCGCGGCGATGCACTCCTTCGGAATCGACATGCGTGAACACGTCGTCGTAGGTCGAAAGCAGCTGATTGAGCGCCCGATAGGTGGACTCCCCCTCGGACTTCAGGTCGATCAGCAACGTGACGGGCAGGCCATCGCCTTCGACGCTTTTAAAAGAGTCCGAAGAGCCATCCGCCTGGGCGCTCGATCGCATGCGTTGCCGCAGTGGATCGAGGTACAACGCTTTCAAGGTCCGTTCGGCGGAAAGTTCCGAGGTGGAGTGCGCGACCCAGAGGTCCCCTTCGACCAAAAAGATATCTGCTTCGACGCTGCGGAATCCGTTGTCGAGGGCGTCCAGCAGCGGACGCTCGTGCAGGTAGTCGTTGTGAGCGTGAGCCTGGGGGTGAGCTGCTGCGGCGGAACCAGGTTCCTGAGCCGAGGAGATCGTTGTCACGCCAGTCCAAAGGCTAGCGAAGCAGACGGCGATACAAAATGCAGTGACCGCGAAGAGGCTCGCTCCGCGTCGAATTGGTGTTGAAATGTTCACGTGGGGCTCGTGGTGGACGCATGGGGTGGGGATGCGAATTCAGAGCCACGATTCTATCTGCTTTGTCGGGTCCTGTTGGCATTTCCGTTTTTCGCGAAGGAGCGTGCGTGGGCTTCCAGTCTGTGGGTGAATCACACGGTCTGGAAACGGATGCCACTCCTGCGGCGGAACACTCAAACCGTGGCGGGTTGAGCGATAGGAGAGGCCGACTCAGGACGAGGTGGGACCCCACGCGCGGCTTCGTCCATGAAGCCCGTGTCCATCCCCAGATCTTGCAGCAACAGTCGGGAACTGATCCGGCTGGATTCATAGATCACAGGCAGACCGCTGCCCGGATGCGTGCCGCCGCCGACCAAGTAAACGCCGTCGAGTTCTTCAAAACGATTGTGAGGTCGCTTGTGAAGCATTTGGCCCAAGTTATGAGCCAAGTTGAACGTGGCCCCTTTGTAAATCGCGTAGTCACTCTGCCAATCGTCGGGCGTGATTTGATGCTCCACCCGAATCCGGTCGCGCAAATCGGTCAGGCCGAGCTCGCCCAACTTGTCCAGCGTCAGCTCGCGAAAACCGGAGGCTTCTTTGGACCAGTCAACATTCTCGGTGTCATGTGTGACTGGGACCAACACGTACAACGAACTGTGTCCGGCGGGCGCCAAGGTTGGATCGGTCACGCCCGCGTTTTGGACATACACCGAGGGATCTTGGCTGAGCACATGATCCGTTTCAATTTCGCGAAGGTTGCGGTTGTAGTCTTTGCTGATGTGGATGCTGTGGTGCGGTAGGTCTTCGTACAGACCTTCAATGCCCAGGTACAACATGTAAGTGCTGCAGGAAAATTTCTTCTTGGCGATCTGTTCGTTCGACCAACGTTTGCGGGAAGCGTTGGGAACGGTCTTGGTCATCCAGTCCGCGAAGTCGGCGTTGACGACAAACGCATCGGCGTCGTAGCGATCGTGGTGGGTGTGCAGCGCACGAACTCGACGACCTTCCATTTCGATCGACTCGACGGGTTCATCGAGTCGGATTTTCACACCCATTTGTTCGGCGAGTTCCGCCATCCTTTCGCTCACGCGGCTGCAGCCACCAATGGGATGGAAGACGCCGTATTCGTATTCAAGAAACGACAGGATGCTGAACAGGCTCGGGCAATTGAACGGCGACATCCCGAGGTACTTGGACTGGAATGCGAACGCGATCACGAGTCGTGGGTCGCTGAAGTAGCGTTCGAGTTCTTTGCCCAGGGTTCGGAACGGATGCAGGTGCTTGGCCGCGCCCAACAAGGACGGCTTCATCACGTCCATCGCGGAATTGAATGGCGACTCCAAGATCGGACGAAACTTTTCGAGCTTGATCCGGTTGTCGTCCATGTACCGCTTCAGTTGCCCAACGTCCTGCGGTGAAAATTGAGCGATCTGACGATCCATCTCATCCATGTCGGGAGTGCAATCGAGTTGGCCGCCCCCACCGAATGTCAGTCGATATTGAGGGTCCAATCGCTCCATCGGGACCTCCTCCATCAAGTCGTGCCCGGTCGAGTGAAAAATCTCGTCGAGCACGCGTGGGTACAGGAAGAACGTGGGGCCGCAGTCAAAACGGAAACCATCCATTTCAATGGCCGACGTCCGGCCGCCGACTTGCCCACGGCGTTCCAAGAGGGTCACGTCGCAACCGCCTGCGGCGAGCTGCATCGCCGACGCCAACCCACCGGGGCCGGCTCCAACGACAACGACTTTCCTTTGCGACATGACAACCTTACTGACCAGACCAAGAACACCAACCGAGAGCCAGCCCGCGGTTTTGACTTCTAACGTTTGCCGCGAGCAACTGGATTATCTTACGCGTGCGGCCAGTGTTAGAGATACTGCTGGTACGCCGCGACCGCTAATTGATCGCACAGTTCGTTTTCGGTGTGCCCGGCGTGACCTTTGACATGATGGTAGGTCACCACGTGGTCTTGCATCTGCTGATCGAGTTCTTGCCACAGTTCGACGTTCTTGACCGGAACCAGTTTGGAACCCTCTTTGCGTTTCCAACCGCGGCTCTTCCAGCCAGCCATCCAGCTCGACATCCCCTGCCCCACGTATTTGCTGTCGGAGTACAGAGCGACAGCGCAGGGTTGTTTCAGAGCCTCCAGTCCACGGATCACAGCCATCAATTCCATTTGGTTGTTGGTTGTGTGCGGTTGGCCGCCTGAACGCTGGATCTCTTTCAGCGTCCGTGGGCATCGCAACACAAATGCCCAACCACCCGGTCCAGGGTTCCCGCTGCAGGCACCATCGGTGTACAGCTCCACGGGTTTCAAGTTGGCGGCAGGTTTTGGTTCAGTCATGTCGGTTCAGTCCGTTGGATGGGGGTGCGTCCGTGTTGCAGGGTTCAAGTCGCTGGGTTTTCGAACCGCTCGTTTTCGAGTCTCTGGGGCGAAGTCACAACGCTCCAACTTCGGCTGGGTTCAGCCGGTGTTGCGGCCAATTTGAAGTCCGTCGGGGGCGAAGACGCTGCGGCCGCCATCGACCGGCAAGCAGACTCCGGTGACAAATGTGTTTTCGCACAAGAAGCCAACCGCGTGAGCGACGTCCTCTGGCGTGCCGACTCGCCGAGCCAGCGTGCTGTCGGCCAATTC